>NZ_JBNXVS010000016.1:0-118927 GCF_050565655.1 Nodosilinea sp. AN01ver1
CGGAGTTGTTTGCTCAGGTGCGCTCACTGGTGAACACGGCTCGCCGTCAAGGCATTTCTGCCTTCGAGGCTATTTCTCGTGCCCTTACCTCACAGCAGGCTGATTGGCTACTGAGTTGAGCAATTACCCTCAAGCTTTTCTCCCCTCCACCTTGAATAACCCTGCACTGCAAGTCACCATCGAACCTGCCGCCGAGCCGGGCCGCGAGGTCATTCGCATCTTGGTCATCGGCAGCGCCCACGGCGTCGAGCGCATCATCCACGAGCTTTACCGCCTGGGCTTTGCCGAAGTGCGAGAGTGGAGCAAACCCCAGCCCACCGGGCGCATCAACGAAATCATGCGCGTACTCACCCGCTACGTGCTGGTCGAGTAGCGCCAGGACGCTCAATGCAACCCCGCTCTGCCCTAATTTCAGTGACCCTTTAGAATTGAGGGCTGAACCTTACGCTCTGGCTCTTGGCCAAGAGAATGGTTTTGCCCAGTGCCCCAGGAGAACGTTTACCCATGTCTCAGCCCACCCCCAAGGCCGTTGTGCTGCTCTCCGGTGGTCTCGACTCGGCTACCGCTGCCGCCCAGGCGATCGCAGATGGCTACAACCTGGTGGCCCTCTCGTTTAACTACGGCCAGCGGCACCAGCGCGAATTGGAGGCCGCAAAGGCGGTGGCAAAGCATTTTGCGATCGCAGATCACCACTTTATTGATGTCAACCTGGCCCAGTGGGGCGCATCGTCGCTCACCGACCTGGCCCAGCCGCTGCCCCAGGACGGTATTGAGGCGGGCATTCCCTCCACCTACGTGCCGGGGCGCAACACGGTCTTTATTGCCCTCGCCCTGGCCCTGGCCGAAGCCAAGGGGGCCGAGGCGGTGTACCTGGGCATCAATGCGGTCGATTACTCCGGCTATCCCGACTGTCGGCCTGAGTATCTGGCCGCCTTTCAACAGCTGGCCCAGCTCTCATCCAAAGCGGGGCTGGAGGGCCACGCGCCCAGGCTGGTTGCGCCCCTGGTAATGGATTCTAAAGTGGATATTGTGCGTCGCGCCGTAGCGCTGGGGGTGCCGATCGCCGCCACCTGGTCGTGCTACCAGGGTGGGGCTGCGCCCTGCGGCCGGTGTGACTCTTGCCGAATCCGCGATCGCGCCCTCATTGAGGCAGGCTACCCCGAGCTGGCGACCGCCAATTAGTCGCCCGACGAGCGGATGCGAGAGCAAATTTCAGCCAATACTATCTGCCTGGTTTTGACCATCACAGGCCAATCAGCTTAGTTTCTGCGGTGCTTGCGGGGTAATGTGGCACAGTGATAGTAGACAGTTAGCGTTTGCTACTGCCCACCGCTCGGGGGTAGCGCCCCAACTCAGCCCTCAGTTAATCCTTTTTTGCCCTCGCCTATGCCCTGGTCTCGAATCATTAGCGGACTCGTTGCGATCGTCGTGGCTTTGGCCATGATTGGGCTGGGGGGATGGTACTTTACCCTGGGGTTTGGCGTCCTGATCTTTTTGGGCCAGCTCGAAATTTTTGCCCTGGTCAAGGCTAAAGGCATTTTGCCAGCGGCCAAAACCACGCTGGTGGTGAGTCAGCTGTTGCTGATTATGGCGCATGTCTCCCCACCGCTGGCCGATGCCCTGCTGCCCCTGAGCGGCACGTTTATCTGTTTTTATCTGCTGTTTCAGCCCCAGGTGGCCACCATTGCCGATGTGGCCGCCTCCATTTTGGGCCTGTTTTACGGTGGCTATCTGCCCAGCTTTTGGGTACGGCTGCGCGACCTGGGCGACACCTCGGCCTCCTTACCCCTGGGCGGCTTCTGGCCCGAAACCTGGCCCCCGGCTCTGGAGGCGCTGCCCTACGGACTGGTGGTAACGCTGCTGGCCTTCGCCTGCATCTGGGCCTCCGATATTGGGGCCTACACCGCTGGAAAAATGATTGGCCGCACCCCGCTCTCCAACATCAGCCCCAAGAAAACGGTGGAAGGGGCGGCCTTTGGCATGTTGGGCAGCACGGTGGTAGCCCTGCTCGGCAGCTACTGGCTACAGTGGCCTCTCTGGCCTGCCACTGGTGCGGCCCTGGGCCTCATGGTTGGCATCTCCAGCCTGCTGGGCGACCTGACCGAATCGCTCATGAAACGCGACGCCGGGGTCAAAGACTCTGGAGCCCTCATCCCCGGCCACGGCGGCATTTTAGACCGCACCGACAGCTATGTGTTTACAGGGGCGCTGGTGTACTTCTTCGTCACCCTGCTGCTGCCCCTGCTACCCGCGAGTTAGCGGCCCCGCATTTCCCAAAAATTTAGCTCTTGACGAATGCGATCGCGCTCCTGAGGCTGCGCAAACCGCAGCTGATGACGCAGCTCACCAATCACCTGACGACGCTCGCTGGCAGACTTGTTCTCCATACCAATTTCCTCGAAAAAACTGTAGCTATAACTACAGTTTAGTGAACTAAATTCCCGAAACTCCCTCCCCTTACAATTCTTTGGGATGAGAGCTTACCGACGTTGGTTGAGCGGCCCCTCCACAACTCAGGTTGCTACACTACAGGCACACAGTCTCATGATCTAGCTATGCTTGACCCACAAGTTCAATACATCTCTAACGACAAGGGGGAGGTCACAGGCGTTATTCTGCCTGTTCAGCTATGGCAGAGTATTTTGGGTGAACTTGAGACTCAGCACTTGCTCAAAAGTGATGCCATGCGTCAGCGCTTACTAGAAGCTAAGCAACGTGGCGAGGGCATTGCCTTTGAAACTGCCCTCACTCAGCTAGGGCTAGAATGAAGCCGGTTGAATTTGACCCAAATGCCTTTGAAGACTTAGCCTGGTAGATTCAGAACGATCGCAAAACTGCCCTGCGGATTGTCAAGCTCATCCGAGAAATTCAGCGATCGCCCTTCACTGGGACAGGCAAGCCAGAACCCCTGAAGCATGAATTGCAGGGATGCTGGTCGAGGCGCATTACTCAAGAGCATCGTTTGGTCTACGAAGTCTGCGAAGACCAGGTTCGCATCTTGGCCTGCCGCTACCACTATTGATGGTTCTAAACAGCTCAAACCCCTACTGCACCTGAGGTTTTAGGATCGGGTAGCTGCGTCGTAATCAGCGCTGCCGCCAGCACAAACAGGCTCGACACCCACAGGCAGCCCACCAGCCCAAACCATTGGTAAAACAGGCCCGAGGTAATCGTGCCCAGCAGCCGCCCGCCCGAGTTAGCCATGTAGTAAAAGCCCACATTCAAGCTGACGTCTTTATCCTCGGTGTAGGCCAGCACCAGGTACGAGTGCACCGCCGAGTTAAACGCAAACACCACCCCAAACACAATCAACCCCCCCGTTACCGCAATGTCGCCGCGCAGCCCTGACATCAGCACCAGCGCAATCAGGGCCGGAATTGCGGTCAACATCGAAGTCCAAAACAGAATCGTTTTTGCCCTGGGCACCACCTTGCCGGTACTGTCTTTGCGCAACAGCTGCGGAGCCAAAAACTGCACTATGCCGTAGCCAATCACCCAAATCGCCATATAGGTGCCCACCTGCATAAACTGCCAGCCCAGCACCTCGTACAAAAACACCGGCAGCGCCACCACAAACCACACATCCCGCGAGCCAAACAAAAAGAACCGCGCCGCCGACAACACGTTGATCTCTCTGCTCTTAGAAAACAGCTGCCGAAACGGCACCTTTTTGCCAATCTTGCCCATCTCGGCGGGTAGCAATAGTCCCGACAGCAAAATCATCCCCAGCACTGCCGCCTGAATCCACAGCGCCGGGCGAAAGCCCACCCACTCCAGCAGAGCCGCCCCGACAAAAAAACCCACCCCCTTCAGCGCATTCTTTGACCCGGTCAGCACTGCCACCCACTTGAACAGCCGCGACGCTGCCGACCTGGGCACCACCAGGCGAATGGCGCTCTTAGAACTCATCTTGGTCAGATCCTTCGCGATGCCTGAGAACGCCTGGGCTACCATCACGTAGCCCACCTGCACCGGCACCAGCCAGTCGGGGTTCAAAAAGCTCAGCATCCCCAGGGCAAAAATTTGCAGGGCAATACCGCCGTACAGCGTTTGCCGAATCCCCACCTGAGAGCCAATCCAGCCGCCAAAAAAGTTTGTCACCACGCCAAACACTTCGTAGAAGAGAAACAGCATGGCAATCTCAAACGGCTGGTAGCCCAGCACGTGAAAGTGCAGCAGCACCAGCATCCGCAGGGCACCATCGGTGATGGTAAAGCCCCAATAGGCGGCAGTGATGATGGCGTAGTTGCGCAAGCTCTCAGGCTTGAAGGTAGAGGAGGTCATGGGTAGTCGGGTGGATGGGTGGGCGAGTAGATGGGTGGATCGGTATCCGTAGGGTGCATAACGCTAGGGCGAGGCTCCGCCAACGCGCAGCAATGCACCACAGAGTTCAGGTCTATCTTTTGAAGAATCGGTCTATAGACTCTGCGCCACCTTGCGGGCGAGTTCGGCCATCCGGCAGGAGTAGCCCCACTCGTTGTCGTACCAGGCGAGAATTTTGACCTGGGTGCCATCCACGACCATCGTGGAGAGGGCATCGATAATTGACGATCGCGGATCATCCTTGTAATCCACCGATACCAGGGGCCGGGTTTCGTAGCCGAGAATGCCGTGCAGGGGGCCATCAGCGGCGGCTTTGAGCAGCTGGTTGACTTCTTCAACAGTGGTGGGGCGATCGACCTCAAATACGCAGTCAGTGAGGGAGGCGTTCAACAGCGGTACGCGCACCGCCAGGCCGTTGAGCTTGCCCGCCAGTTCGGGGTAAATCATTGTGATGGCGGTGGCCGACCCCGTGCTGGTCGGAATCAGCGACATCCCCGTCGCTCTAGCGCGGCGCAGGTCTTTGTGGGGGGCATCCACAATGGTTTGGGTATTGGTATGGTCGTGGATGGTGGTGATCACGCCGTGGCGAATGCCCAACCCTTCGTGGATGACCTTGACCACTGGAGCCAGGCAGTTGGTGGTGCAGGAGGCGGCAGTCAGCAGATGATGTTCTGCCGGATTGTAGAGGCTGTCGTTGATGCCGTAGACCACGTTGAGCGCCCCCTCTTTTACCGGGGCAGCGACGATGACTTTTTTGACGCTGCGATCGCAGTAGGGGGCCAGAGATTCTGCGGTGCGAAACTTGCCGGAGCACTCCAGCACCAGGTCTACGCCGTAGTCAGCCCAGGGCACCTCGCCGGGGGACGCGCCGCTGCTGAAGCTAAGGGGGGTGCCGTCGATCGCAATTTTTTCACTGCCCACGACCTCTACTTCATGATTCCACCGCCCGTGGACGGAGTCGAACTTGAGCAGGTGCGCCGCTGCCTCAGCGCCGCCCTTGACTTCGTTGATGTGGACAAACTCAAGTTCTGGGAAGTCCCAGCCTGCCCGCAGCACCAGTCGCCCAATGCGACCAAATCCGTTAACGGCAACTCTAACCATGCGTTTTTCCCCGCCAAAATCCAAAGCAAACCATTCCGTGACCCGGATGAATCACGCCTGGCCAATCCGCTTTATTTCAAAAAAAGTTGATGCTTTGATTATTTCAAGAAAACTTGATTTGTCAAGTCGTTTGGACTACATCGCCTTGCTTTTAACGAGTGCAGGTTTGTGCATCCAAGGTCGTAGGTGTCGTGCAGTAAGCTAGTCCTATCAGTTCTAAAACCCTGGCGGGTGTTGAGATGGTGCAGGCTACAGAGCAACCCCTGAGCTTTGAGGCATTCATAGACTATAAGGCCATGGGCATTGCCGAATACTGGATCGTAGATTTTCGCGCCCTGGGAGCGGCACGGGTGATTGGCCAGCCCAAGCAGCCTACAATTACGCTCTGTACCCTTGGGGCCGATGGCTATCAATTAGAGCGATTTACTGGAAACGATCGCCTGGTTTCACCAACCTTTGAAGACCTGAGGCTAACAGCGCAGGACATCTTTAGAGCAGGTGCAGATTAGAAACTGGGCTTCTTTTGCGAGCTGTACGAGTTCGCTAACAATTTCTAAAAAGGAGCCCGGTTTCTGGTTGCATTTTACCCCGATCTATGCCCGTAACCACCGCCGCCAGGGGTCGCAATTTGAATGCAATCGCCCGGTTCCAGCACCACCGTTACCGGCCCCGGCAGCACCTCCACCTGGCCATCGGCGCGGATCACCCGGTTTTCGCCCACCTGCCCCGGCCGACCGCCCGCCAGGCCGAAGGGCGGTACCCGGCGATGGTTCGACAGAATCGCCGCCGTCATCGGTTCGCGAAATTCTAGGGTGCGCACAATGCCGTTGCCGCCCGCAAATTCCCCTGCCCCACCGCTGCCCTGGCGAATGGCAAACTCCCGCAGCAGCACCGGAAAGCGCCACTCTAGCACCTCGGGATCGGTCAGCCGCGAGTTGGTCATGTGGGTGTGCACCGCGTCGGTGCCACAGAAGCCGGGGCCAGCGCCGGAGCCACCGCAGATGGTTTCGTAGTACTGGTGGCGATCGCTGCCAAAGGTGAGGTTGTTCATGGTGCCCTGGGAAGCCGCGATCGCCCCCAGTGCCCCATACAGCGCATCGGTCACCGCCTGCGACACTTCTACATTGCCCGCCACCACCGCCGCCGGGTAGCGCGGGTTTAGCATTGAACCTTCAGGAATGACAATTTCCAACGGCTTCAGACAGCCCGCATTGAGGGGAATATCGTCATCCACCAGCGTTCTAAACACGTAGAGCACCGCCGCTTTGCACACTGCCGAGGGGGCGTTGAAGTTGCTGGGCTGCTGAGCAGACGTTCCAGTGAAGTCGATGCGGGCGCTGCGCTGCGCTCGGTTCACCGTGACCTGCACGGCGATCGCGCTGCCATTGTCCATGGGGTAGGTAAACTGGCCGTCGTGGAGGCGATCGATCACCCGCCGCACGCATTCTTCAGCGTTGTCTTGCACGTGCTGCATGTAGGTTTGCACAGTGTCGAGACCGTAGTGATCGACCAGCTTTTGCAGCTCTTGCACTCCTTTTTCGTTGGCTGCAATCTGCGCCTGCAAGTCGGCCACATTCTGCGTCGGGTTCCGCACGGGATAGGGAGATCTGGTGAGAATTTCCAGCAGTTCAGCTTCCAGAAACCGCCCCTGATCGACGAGTTGAATGTTGTCTAATAAAACCCCTTCTTCTTCAATGGAGGTGCTGTTTGAGGGCATTGAACCGGGGGTAATGCCGCCAATGTCGGCGTGGTGGCCGCGCGATGCAACGTAGAAGAGTGGGTGAGTGGATGGGTGGATAAGTGGATGGGTAGCGTTCCCTGAGCGGAGTCGAAGGGAGGGCGTGGATGGGTGGGTGTTGAATGTTAAGTGTTGAATGCCTTCTGGCTTCTGGCTTTCCTCAAAAAATACTGGCGTGATAACTGTAATATCTGGCAGGTGAGTGCCGCCGTTGTAGGGGTTATTTTGCAGGTAAACGTCGCCCGGTTGGAGGCGATCGCCCTTGGCCTCGATCAAACTTCGCACGCTCTCACCCATTGAGCCCAGGTGTACTGGAATGTGGGGCGCATTGGCGACGAGCTGACCGTTTTGATCAAACACCGCGCAGGAAAAATCGAGCCGCTCTTTGATATTTACTGAGTAGCTGGTGTTTTGCAGTGCGATTCCCATTTCTTCGGCTACGGCGCGAAAGAGGTTGTTGAAAATTTCCAGCAGAACGGGATCGGGGGGGGAGGTGGGTGCGTGGGTGCGTGGGTGCGTGGTGTTCCCTGAGCGGAGTCGAAGGGGGGCATCGATGGTTTTGGATTTTGAATTTTGAATTTTGAATTTTGAATTTGTAGCGTGGGTTGAGCTGATTTCCACTGAGCTACTATTCACAAGCTCTCCGCTGGCGAAACCCACGGAACTTGTACCTGAGGCTATTTTCTTCAATATCAAATGCCCTTTTGCGGTTAGGGTAGCGCTCCAGCCGGGTTCGATGACGTTGGTGCCGGTGGCTTCGATGATCAGGGCGGGGCCTGCGATCGCATCCCCCGGACACAAATCCTCGCGGTGATAGACCGGCGTATCGTGCCAAGCATCGGCGGTGTAGACGGGGACGGTGGCCTTGGGCACCAGCGGCGCGGTGCGGGTTCTGTGAACCTCGGGTTCGTCGGGGCTGTGGGTGTGGCCGATGACTTCGACCGCAGCCGTATCGACAATCAGCCGCTTAGTCTCCTGAGCAAAGCCGTAGCGCTGGCGGTGTAGGGCCGTGAACTGCGATCGCATCGCCTCTACCCCGGCAAAATCCACCATCAGCGTCGAATCGGTGCCCTCATACTTCAGCAGCAGCCGAGGCAAAACTTGAGGCAATTCAGACTGGGTGGCTGAGCTTGTCGAAGCCTGAATTTTGAACTTTGAATCTTGAACCTCAAACCCCTGCCGCCGCAATTCCGCCAGTCCTTTCTCCGCCAGCGATTCCACCACCTGTTGAATCTCGGGCAGTGTCTCTTCCCCCAGCGGCAGTTCGACCGATCGCTCATTCAGCGCCCGCACATCCGCCAGCCCCATGCCGTAGGCCGACAGCACCCCCGCGTAGGGGTGCAAAAACACCTCGCTCATGCCTAGGGCATCGGCAATCAGGCAGGCGTGCTGCCCCCCGGCCCCGCCAAAGCTGCACAGTACGTAGTCAGACACGTCGTAGCCCCGCTGCACCGAGATCTTTTTGATCGCGTTGGCCATTTTTTCGACCGCGATCGCCAAAAACCCTGCCGCCACCCGCTCAGGGCTGCGCACATCCCCCGTTGCCGCGCGGATCTCCTCCGCCAGGGCCGCAAACTTTTCCCGCACGACTTCGGCATCCAAAGGCTGATCGCCCTCCGGACCAAACACATGAGGAAAGAATTCGGGCTGGAGCTTGCCCACCATGACGTTGCAGTCGGTCACCGCCAGCGGCCCGCCGTGGCGGTAGCAGGCCGGCCCCGGATATGCCCCCGCCGACTCTGGCCCCACCCGGTAGCGGCTGCCGTCAAAGCTGACGATGGAGCCGCCCCCCGCCGCCACCGTGTGAATCGCCATCATCGGTGCCCGCAGCCGTACCCCGGCTACCTCAGTTTCAAAGGTGCGCTCGTACTCGCCCCGGTAGTGGGAGACATCCGTTGAGGTGCCGCCCATGTCGAAGCCAATCATGCGATCGTACCCGGCCTGGCGACTGGTCTGCACCGCGCCGACGACACCCCCCGCTGGGCCAGAGAGAATGCTGTCTTTGCCCTGAAACAGCGCTGCGTCGGTCAGGCCGCCGTTGGACTGCATGAACATTAACTTTGTCTGAGGCACAGCTAGCTGTGCCTCAGACAAAGGCATTAATTGCGCTGCCACCCTATCGACATAGCGGCGCAGAATCGGTGACAAATACGCATCTACTACTGTCGTATCGCCGCGGCTGACCAGTTTGATCAGGGGGCTGACCTGATGAGATAGGGAAATCTGGGTAAAGCCCACCTGGCGGGCGAGTTCCCCCAGGCGCAGCTCGTGGGCGGGGTAGCGGTAGCCATGCATGAGCGCGATCGCGCAGGCCCGCATCCCGTCATCGTAGGCTCGCTGAAGTTCCTGAACCAGGCGTTCTTCTTCCTCCGTTTGTAAAGGAAGCAGCACCTCCCCCTGGGCGCTGAGCCGTTCGTTGACCTCGATCGCCCGCTCGTAGAGCATCTCTGGCAGTTCAATGTGGCGGGCAAAGATGTTGGGGCGGTTCTGGTAGCCAATCCGGAGGGCATCGCGGAATCCTTTTGTGGTCAAGAGCAGGACGCGATCGCCCTTGCGCTCCAGCAGCGCATTGGTGGCCACGGTCGTCCCCATTTTTACCGCCTCGATCGCCTCGGCGGGAATCGTCTCATTTTTTCCCAGCCCCAGCAGGTCGCGAATGCCCTGAATGGGGGCATCGGCGTAGCGATCGGGGTTCTCAGACAGCAGCTTGTGGAGCAAAATCTGCCCGTCGGGGCGGCGGGCCACAATGTCGGTAAAGGTGCCGCCGCGATCGATCCAGAACTGCCAGCGCTGGCCAGGGGCATAAAATGGGAGCATAGCATCACGAGGTGGGGAAACTTGAGAGCAGCCTCAAGCCCATTGTGAACTACGGCTAAACTCTAAAGGCAACCTGTTGTCATCACCTACGGGCAATGCCAGACTCATGCCAATGGGGTTCAGCCATCTACATGAGTGCTCGTGTAATTGCTATTTCAACTAACTGTTATGGATACTCACTCTAAAATCTACGTTGCTGGCTCCCGTGGTCTGGTCGGTAGCGCCCTGGTCAGAACCCTTAAAGCCCAGGGGTATGAGAATTTGCTGCTGCGCTCCAGTCGGGAGCTAGACCTGCGCGATCAAGCCGCCGTGGATGAATTCTTTGCCACTGAAAAGCCCGACTATGTCTTTCTGGCCGCAGCCAGAGTCGGCGGCATCCAGGCCAACAACACCTACCGGGCCGAGTTTCTGTACGACAATTTGATGATTGAGGCCAACATCATCCACAGCGCCTACCGCCACGGGGCGCAAAAGCTGCTGTTTCTGGGGTCATCCTGCATTTACCCCAAGCTGTGCCCCCAGCCAATGAAAGAGGAATACCTGCTAACGGGGTTTCTAGAGCCGACCAATGAACCCTACGCGATCGCCAAAATTGCTGGCCTCAAACTTTGCGAAAACTACTGCCGCCAGTACGGGGTCAACTTTATCTCGGCCATGCCCACCAACCTCTACGGCCTCAACGACAACTTCGATCTGGCTAACTCCCACGTGCTGCCCGCCCTCATGCGCAAGTTTCACGAGGCTAAGGTGAACGGCGACCCTACCGTCACCGTATGGGGCACCGGCACCCCCCTGCGCGAGTTTTTGTACGTCGATGACCTGGCCGACGCCCTGGTATTTTTGATGAACACCTACAACGGCGTGGATTTCGTCAACGTTGGCACCGGGCAGGAAGTGTCGATCAAAGAGCTGGCTTTGACGATGCAGGCCGTGGTCGGCTACGAGGGTGAGCTGGTATTCGACACTAGCAAACCCGACGGCACCCCTCGCAAGCTGCTCGATGTGTCGCGGCTCAACGCAGCCGGCTGGCAGGCTAAAACCGACCTCAAAACCGGCATTGAGCAAACTTACGGTTGGTTCTTGCAGAGCTACGACTCTCTGCGCGGACGCGAAGCAGCCTAGACTCCAGGCTTCACGGGGCATAGCCGCCTCGGCTGCCAGGCTCAGGCAGGATGCCTATCCCACAAGAGAAAGCCAAACAGTTTCTATGGATTTGTGGGATAGCCGTCCCGGCTGTCCATCAGGCAACCCTTAGACGCAACCCTTAGACAGGGTTGCATTTGCCGCTGCGAATCAGGCCAACTCGGCGGGCGATCGCCTCATCCTGAGTAGCGTATGGCCCCCAAATTGGGCGCTGATCCTGGAGCCGCTCTCGGCTAATGCTCTCAGCCGAGAGCACCTGACAACTCCCGTCTTCTCCCTGCACCACGTACCAACCCTCGTTTCGTTCTGGCATTCCCACTCCCCAAACCACTCGTATCGCTAACCCATTAAACTCGGTTTTGCTCCAAATGAGTGGTGGGTTAGTAGCAAAAGCGTTCGTTGTCGTTGGCCCTAGCCTGTCCTTGTCCCTTGCGCAAAGCTCCTAGCACAGTCGAAACCACCACGCAGCGGTTGGTGTCCCGTTTACCAGAGATGGTGAGGGTAATGGTGCCCTGTTCACCGATGGCCTTTGACTTCAAATTGCCGTACATATCAAACCGGGTGTAGTGAATTCCCCCAGCCTTCGTGAGCGTGTTGTCAATATCGGCAAGTACAACGCCGTCTATTAAGGGCTGCCAGGTGGTGACCTGAGTGGCTGGAACAGCCTCAAGATGGTTGGCCCACTCAATGCGTCCATTGCGCTCGCGAATGCTGAAGCGGCGATCGCTGCGCTGCTGCATGGCATCGGCCTGGGTAACTCGCAGGGCCTGATACACCATATCGCGGGCTATATTGATCTGGCGCTGCTGCCAAAACCCAAAGAAGGAGGGAGCCGCGATCGCCACCAGCAGCCCAATAATTACCGCTACAATCAGCCCTTCGGTCAGCGTAAAACCAGCAGTCTGGAACTGCTCAGAAGACGGTTTGCGCGACCGTCGCAGCGATTCAATCATAGGTAGATGCACAGGAATTATTAGGCTTAAGATGCCCACCCGCTAAGAGGTTTGGCTGGGTACCCGGCGACATCAGCCATTGTGCCGGGGAATGTCTGAAAAGGCTGACACATGGCTCAAGGTCCACAAAGTCGGTAAGCTGACTAAGGTATTGCAATGGCTCTTTAGCGTTCCGGCTCAGGGCTAGCCCAAGTGAGCCTCACCTCTGCTAGGGGTCTGCATTGGTCATTGGCAAACACCGTCATTTCAACTGCCCAAAGGAGATTTTGCCCGTGGATGTTAGAGCCGCCGTTGCCCTTGGCCCAGGCCAGCCCCTCACCGTCGAAACCGTTCAGCTCGAAGGGCCGCGCGAGGGTGAAGTGCTAGTTGAAATCAAAGCCACCGGCATTTGCCACACCGATGCCTACACTCTCTCCGGCAAAGACCCAGAAGGGCTGTTCCCAGCGGTGCTTGGGCACGAAGGGGCCGGAGTTGTAGCCGAAGTCGGCCCCGGCGTCACCAGCCTCAAGCCCGGCGATCACGTGATTCCGCTGTATGTGCCCGAGTGCCGCCAGTGCGAGTACTGCCTGAGTTTTAAGACCAACCTTTGCCAAGCCATTCGTCTCACCCAGGGGCGCGGCCTCATGCCCGATGGCACCAGCCGCTTTTCCCTGGGAGGCGAGCCGCTGTTCCACTACATGGGCACCTCCACTTTTTCGAACTACACCGTGGTGCCTGAGATTGCCCTGGCCAAAATTCGCCCCGATGCCCCCTTTGAGAAAGTCTGCTACATCGGCTGCGGCGTTACCACCGGCATTGGCGCGGTGATCAACACCGCCAAAGTCGAGCCGGGGGCCAATGTGGTGGTGTTTGGCCTCGGCGGCATTGGCCTCAACGTCATCCAGGGCTGCCGCATGGTGGGGGCCAACAAAATCATTGGCGTTGATATCAACCCCAGCAAAAAAGAGCTGGCCGAAAAATTCGGCATGACCCACTTCGTCAACCCCAAAGAGGTTGAAGGCGACCTGGTGCCCTACCTGGTCGAGCTAACCGGCGGCGGGGCCGACTACAGCTTTGAGTGCGTCGGCAACGTCAACCTCATGCGCCAGGCGCTGGAGTGCTGCCACAAGGGCTGGGGGGTGAGCGTAATTGTCGGCGTCGCGGCGGCGGGCGAAGAAATCAGCACCCGTCCCTTTCAGCTTGTCACCGGGCGCGAGTGGAAAGGGACCGCCTTTGGCGGAGCCAGGGGCCGCACCGACGTACCCAAAATTGTGGACTGGTACATGGACGGCAAAATCAATATTGATGACCTGATCACCCACGTGATGCCGCTCGACGAGATCAACACCGCCTTTGACCTCATGCACCGGGGCGAAAGCATCCGCAGCGTCGTGACCTTCTAGGCACTCCTATCGCATCTTCGGTGTTAAGAACTGCCCAACCTAGTGGTCTGTCAGACCTGAAATTGTAGGTTGGGTGGCGCGATCGCAGAACCCAACAAGGTTGACTATTTCCTGACCCTAGGGAGCAGGTGAGCTAGGGAGCCAAGCGCGCCAAAACGGTGGTTACATGACGGCCTTCGAGTACTAGGCATCCCTCATGCCCGGAGGTCAGAAGTCATCACACAACCCATCCACCCGCTTACCTACCTAGCCACCTACCCGCCTACCCATCCACCCACCACCCATCCACCCATGCCCCTCACCCTCCACAACCAGCACGCCTGCTTTGGCGGCACCGTGGGCTACTACAGCCACCCCTCGATCGCCTGCAACTGCGAGATGCGGTTTGCGGTGTTTGTGCCACCCCAGGCGGAGGCTGGCCCGGTGCCGGTGTTGTTTTACCTGTCGGGGTTGACCTGCACCGAAGACAACTTCACCAGCAAGGCCGGGGCGCAGCGCTACGCGGCGGAACACGGGCTGATGCTGGTGGCTCCCGACACCAGCCCGCGCGGCGAAGGGGTTCCCGACGAAGCCGATGCCTGGGACTTTGGCACCGGGGCTGGGTTTTACGTGGATGCGACGGAAGCGCCCTGGAGCACTCACTACAACATGTATAGCTATGTGGTTGAGGAGCTGCCCGCGCTGATTGTCGACAATTTTGCTATTCGAGCCGATCGCATGGGTATTTTTGGCCACTCCATGGGGGGGCACGGGGCGCTGGTGTGCGGGCTACGCAACCCCGAGCGGTTCAAATCTATTTCGGCCTTTGCCCCGATCGCGGCCCCCTCCCAGTGCCCCTGGGGGCAAAAGGCGTTTTCGGGCTATTTGGGCTCAGATTCCGATAGCTGGAAGGCCTACGACGCTACCGAACTGGTAAAAACCTGTGCCCAGCCTGAACGCACCATTTTGATTGACCAGGGCACAGCCGATCCGTTTCTGGCGCAGAACCAGCTGCTGCCCGAAGTATTCGAGGCGGCCTGTAAGGAAGCGGGGCAACCCTTAATTTTACGCATGCAGCCTGGGTACGATCACGGCTACTTTTTTATTGCATCCTGTATGGCCGACCACCTGCGTCACCATGCCGATGTGCTAACAAAAAGCTAGGCTAGGGAAGAATTTTTAGGCCGACGTTTCGCGTAATCAGGAGACCCGTATGGTGAACTATTGTGCTGCTGCCCTACTCGTAATGCTGGCGTGGCTGATTCCAGGAGCGGCCTGGGCCAGCCCTGCTGCTCCGCTGCTGGCCCAGGCGGCCAGTGTTGAGGTGGTTGACGTCACCCCAGCCGCGATCAGCGACAGCGACATTCCCACCTTTGCTAAGGCCTATCAAGAGGTGCAGCTTCTGCGGATGCAGGCCGAACGGGAGATGGTCAAGGCGGTTGAAGACGAAGGGCTGGGTATTGAGCGGTTTAATGCGATCGCAGAAACCCAGCTCAGTGGCGGTGCCGAAAGCCCTGAAGACATGGCCAAAGTAGCTGAAAAGGCCAAGATCTCAAAAAAAGAAAACAAGCAGTTTAAGGCCGCTGTAGACCGCATTATCGCCATTCGGCAAGATACCGAAGCGGAGATGGAAAAAGCCATTGAAGCCGATGGTATGACGATTGACACCTTCAACAGCATTCTGGAGCAGTCTGCTGACGACAACGACCTGAAGCGAAAGATTAGCGATGAGATTGTGAAGCAGACCCTGGTGACAGCAGACTCGGCTGCCCAGGCTGAATAAGGGTCTTGTGGCTGGCAAATCCTAAGGGGTCAAAGCCGAAGTCCATCCCTAGTGCAGCGTCAATGATAAGGATTAGGGTGCCGTAGAGTGCATAACGCTAAGGCGAGGCTCTGCCAACGCGCAGCAATGCACCGTGAGGAGAGCCATTCCAAGCATAGCCTTACCCTAAATTTCAGTCTTGACAGAGCACTAGGTCAAAAACGGGCTATCTCGTAGGGGCAAACGCCGTTTGCCCCCTCACTTGCAAACCTCAATCGAATTCAAGATTAGGAGTAGTTATCTCAGGTTTTATGAGGTTATGTAAACCTCGCCCTGAGCCTCAAGATTATGGCGTCACAATGGCCTCAAGCGCTCCCTTGCGCTCTCCTTTAGAGGGCTATGATCATGGTGCCTTTCTTTAAAGCCGCCGCCGAAGTCGATACCGAAACTAAGATTTTGCAGGCGGCGCTGAAGCTGTTTGCCAAGCGAGGGTACGGAGCCACCACCACTCGCGAACTGGCGCAGGTGGCGGGGGTAGCCGAAGGCACCCTATTTCGCCACTTTGAGAATAAGAAAGCCATTCTGGTCGCGGTCGCCAGCCAGGGCTGGGTCGAAATTCTCACCGATCTGCTGACTGAGCTGAGCGAAATGGCCAGCTACAAGGCGATCGGCCAGGTGATGCAGCGGCGCATGCTCAATTTGCAAAAAAATTCGGCCCTGATGCGGGTTTGCTTTATGGAGGCGCAGTTTCACCCCGAGCTGCGCGAGCAGATTCAGACCGAAGTGATCGGTAAGATGATCGATGTCGCCGAGGCCTTCTTTCAAACCGCCATGGATCGCGGCGTCTACCGCCCCATGAACGCCCGCATGGTGGCGCGAGTGTTTTTGGGCATGTTTACCGTCGCCGGTTTCAGCCAAGACACCCTCGGCGACGAAGCTGCCTCGCCCCAGTCGATGAAAGACCTGGCCGAGTGTTTGACCGATATTTTCCTGAATGGAGTGCTGGTCTAAGGCAGCCGAAAGGCGCTGACGGTAAGGAGGCGTTTCCTTCGACTCCGCTCAGGAAACGCCTCTTGATTTTTTACCGTCTGCCCTGGCCAAACAAAATCTTTTTCGCCTCGTCGGTCATGGTCGATTCGGAGCTAATGGTTTTGGCGATGTCGTAGGCTCGCTGCACGGCTGGTCGGGCCTGGATGGCGTCGAACCAGCGCTTTAGATTGGGAAAATCCTCCAGGTTTTGCTGCTGGGTTTGGTAGGGCACAATCCAGGGGTAGCAGGCCATGTCGGCGATCGAGTAGTCGCCCGCAATGAACTCACGCCCTTCAAGCTGGGTGTCGAGTACACCGTAGAGGCGCTCGGTTTCTTTGACGTAGCGGTTGATGGCGTAGGGAATTTTTTCGGGGGCGTAGCTGCCGAAGTGGTGGTTTTGGCCGAGCATTGGCCCCAGCCCGCCCATCTGCCAGAACAGCCACTGCATGACGCTGGCGCGATCGCGCAATCCCGTAGGCAAAAACTGCCCCGTCTTCTCGCCCAGATACTGCAAAATGGCCCCCGACTCAAACAGGCTCAGGGGTGCGCCGCCATCGGCAGGCTCGTGATCGACGATGGCGGGGATGCGATTGTTGGGGGCAATTTTAAGAAAGTCGGGGGCGAACTGCTCGCCCTTGCCGATATGGATGGGCTTGATAGTGTAGTCTACGTCGGCCTCTTCAAGAAAAATGGTGATCTTGTGGCCGTTGGGGGTCGTCCAGTAGTACAGGTCGATCATGGAAAAGTGTCCTTAAAGCCAGAGCGCAGGGGCAGTTCAAATTAGCCTAACCGAGTCTGCTGGCCTTGTGGATCTTCAGACATAGTACATATGATCTATTGAGGCGTTATACTGAAGAATAGTCTCTAGCAAAAGGCGATGGTGCTGGCCGACCTGCGCTGGTTTCTGGCGTTCTCGCGTAGGCTGCTGGAGCGGGCTGAGGGGAATGCAACATTTCTTTCGATTTTGTTCCTTTGGAAATTACGATCTGGCCTTAGAATCAAGCGATGATTTCTGCCCCGTGCCCCGTAGCCTGGCCCAAACAAGCCGCGTTCAGCCTCAGAGGATGACTTTTTATGGCCATTATTGCTCTTAAAGCCTGGTATCTCGAAGCTTACGAGCCGGTGCGAGATCTGGAGAAGCGCCCCCACGACCTGCGGCTGAGCAAAAATAGCCTGCTGAAGTCGGCGCTGCGGGCCGATTTTCTAGACGACAGCGACGATGTCAAGCAGTCGGCCTGGTTTCAGCGCTACCTGGATGGCGAGACGGTGGAGTTTTACGTTGAGGGCAGCGGCGGCTATGCGATCGCCAATATCGATCTGACCAGCCACGAAATTTACTTCACCAAGCTAGAGGTCATGGCCCACCTGGAGCCCATCATCTACTTCTGCTACCAGCAGGAGTACGGCGAGTCGGCGGAGGTGCTGCACCAGGCGCTGACCGATGCCGTCGAAAATCTGAACAAGCGATCGCGGGTTGCTCTCACGCTGGAGGTGTCCAATCGCTTGAGCGACGGCCCGGCCCGGTTAAACAGCGCCCTGACTCGCAAAATTCGCAAATCGCTGCTGTTTGTCGCCGACGGCACCCCAATTACCTCGGTGGAGGGCAACACAACGCTGCTGGTGCCCAGCCCCAACGTGTGCGTGGAGATGGGCTACGCCCTGCAAGCCAAACCGCCAGAGCAAATTCTGCTGGCCCAGATGGAGCGCCCCGATATCGTTGGCCAGTACCCCTTTGACCTGCCCGCCCAAAACCGACTCACCTTTAAAACCAAGGGCGACATTGCCAAGCAGCTGCCCAAGGCGCTGGAGCAACACTTATCTCGCTTTAATCTTTGACCCTGGGGCGATCGCTACTGTAGGACCAGCAGAAGCACCTGACCAGAACCGGCGAACATCACGATTGTTAAGCGGATCACGGCGTGAGCCTGGGCTGGTGGCTTAAAGTAAGGAAAATTCTGCCCTAAGCGAGTTTGCCCCCAGGAAACCTTATGTTAGATACTCCAGACCTGCTGAGACTGCTGCATCCGTTTCTGGCCGTTACGGTGGTGATGCCGCTGATTGGTGTGGCCGTATACTTTGCCGTGCAAACCCGCCAGCGCCGACTGGCGGTTGCCAACAAAACCAAATCCACCATTGCCCCCGTTGTGGGCAAAGAGCACGTGCGGGTGGGGCAGTGGCTGGCTGGGGCGGTGGTGGGGCTGGTGCTGCTGGGGCTAGCTCACCCCATTTTCAAAACTATTCTGCGCGAAAATGCCTGGGCCGAAGACCCGTTTCGGGTGATCTTTGTGGTGGCTATGTACGGGTTGACCCTGGCGGCGCTGGTGCTGCTGTACCGTTCTAGCGCTCGCCACTGGCGAGCCATTTTTGCTACCCTCACAGGGATGGGCCTGTGGCTGCTGGGTATGCAGCCAGGCGTATTTCGGCGCGGCTACGAGTGGCAGGTCTCCCACTTTTACCTGGGTATGACAGCGGCCATGCTGATGATCTTTGCCCTCGCCACCCTGCCCGAAATTTACAAGTCAAAGCGCTGGCGGTTGACCCACGCGGTTCTCAACACCGTTGCCGTGCTGCTGTTCATTAGCCAGGGCGTTACCGGCGTGCGCGACCTGCTCGAAATTCCGCTGCACTGGCAAGAGCCCTTTATCTACCAGTGCGATTTTCAAAATAAGAGCTGCTGATACGAAATCTTGCCTGGCTACACCTGATTGGTTGAGGGCAAACCCCCGTTTACCCCTACAAGTTGGTCTGTTGGATATCGAGGATGTGGAATTTGGATTCGGTATGATACCGAATTCTGTCTGCAATGCCCCTACAAGATCTCCATTTTGAATCGGGTTTTTTCAAGGCGGATTTGCCATGAGAGAGCGATCGCCCCAAAGCTCACTGTGCTTAAGCACTCCATCTCTCGCTCAGTTCTATTACCAGGCGAGAATACTGGCTATTGATTCCAGCAGGCTAGTTCTAGCCAAATACCGGTTGTCGCGTCCTTCCCACCAGAGAGGCGTGACAACGGTGCTGCTAGCTTAAATCCTTCATGACGATGGCAGAACGAGCCAGAAACACATTTTGCAGGAGGGCGATCAATCGAGGCTTGGAGATCTGTGGAGAAATCCTACGGATCCGAAACGAGCAAATAACGACAGTTTGAGATGTTGCCCAGCAGTAAGGCCGTGATTACAGGTAATCAACTCAAAATAACCCTTGTTTAGTTAAGAGAGATTAGATCTTTTTTAACTGTTCTTTTACCCAAACCGCTCCCTTTTGATGAAAAAATACTGGCGTTGAGAAAAAAAGCTTTTTTGAGAAAAGCCTTTCATGGTGGCGTTTAGATCATTGTTCTCTTTCGGCGAAATAACAAGAAGCTTGCTGCTTTCAGTGGCGCTTGCAACTGCTACTGAATTTGTGTTTGCCAGTCATCCGGCGCAGGCAAACTCGGATCCTTTAATGCTGATGTTAGAAATTTACGGCGTCCCTACGCGGGGGTCTTTGGCCAGACAGGCGGAATCTGCGGCGATCGATGAAATTACGCGAGCCTTTAATGAAAATGCGCAGCTAAACTCCGTCCAAGTTGATGTCTTAGGGCAGCTCAACGGACGGGTGGTGCCAATTTTTAGCCTCAGTGTTTCTCGAGAACAATGGTTGAGCGATCGCCAAAGTGCTCTTCAAACGGCTCAGTATTATTATTCTTCCTACAGATTGCTGGGGTTGGATTCAACCGATGGGGGACTGCCGTCACAATCGATCGCTCAGGCACCCTCAGTCCCCTTGGTGAGCCGAGATCCCTCTGTCCAAGTGGGTGAGGCGTTTCGTCAAGGTCGTTTAAGCCCCCAAGAATACGATCAATTAATTGATGCTCTCGACTAATCATGGACTGGATAAGTCAGTGAGGGTTTCAGCGGTGTTGCTTGGAAACGGGAAAGGGACTGCCTGATGTCTCTGTGTTGTGCTCTTGGCAGCACGCACCGACAGCGATGTGGGTTGAATGAGGCCCGTTGGCAAGGTTTCGCCAACGGGCAAAAGCTAGTGCCTCTATGGGTTACGCGATCGCCAACCCATCCTAATTGGTATGGCGCACCCGCTGGCTGGCGGCGTAAAGTTTACGTGAAAGGTTGATCGCCAGGGCCCTAAAAGGGGTAATATTTGGCCTTTAAACAGGCAAAAGTTAGAAGGATTGGAAATTACACTGCTTACACTGCCACCTATGCTGAGCAGTTTTCAAATATTCTTTCTGATGAACGTAAAGAGGGATAAGCTTTGTGCTTTTATAAGCTAAAATCCATGTTTTCTTCACAAGGAAATTTAGTTCTGTTCGGGCTTTTAGGTAACGGAGAGTTATAAGCATGAACTCGATTGTTTAATTCAACAAAAACTTTTGATTAACCAAATTTTAACTCCATTGCGGTTGCAGCCAAACCCTTATTGAGTCAAGATTGCTGTGCTAGCAGGAAAACTCGGGAATGACCAGTGATTGAATTGGTTGTCTCGTCGCATTTAGGTTTATTTCATCTTTAGAAATAGGTGCAATAACCTGTCACCAAAGAAGCTTTTGGCCAGCCTTAGGGGTAACTCTGGGGCAGCTTTTAGCTGACTTTTATTCTGCAATAGTCTGTGACATTAATGGCTTAGAGAGGAGCAAGAGTTCGATGTCTAATTTCTCACGGCGTCGGTTTGTCATGCTGATGTCTACAGCGGCTGCGGGTACAGCAGTAGCCCCCATGGGTTTATTAAATGCTCGTCGGGCCATGGCCCAAGGGAGTTGTAGTACCGCTAGTTTTACAGTGGCCGGATTTGGTACCCCCACTCCTAAATTGCCTAACAACACCAGAAGCTTAGGCAGCCTTGCCAACACTCCACTGATTACCCTGCCTGACAAGTTTCAGTACACCGCTATCTCCATTCGTGGGGATATCATGTCCGATGGGTCTGTTGTGCCTGGCAACCACGATGGCATGGCTGCTTTTCAGGGGCGCAGTGGCAACTCTATTCTGGTGCGCAACCATGAGCGCAATCCGGGGGGCGGTGGCACCGTTGCGCCTAATGGCAAGCAGTATGACCCCTACACGGGCAGCGTTTTAAACAGCGGCGGCGGCGGCACCACCACGGTCGAAGTCGATCGCAATGGTGAGGTAGTTCGGCACTATGTTTCCCTGAGCGGCACCATTCGCAACTGTGCCGGTGGCCCCACCTACTGGGGATCCTGGATTTCCTGTGAAGAAAACGTAGCCACTCCGGCGACCGACCCGCGGGTGACCAAAAAGCACGGCTACAACTTTGAGGTGCCATCCCAGGCGGGGCAGGCGGTTGACCCGATTCCTCTAGTGGCTATGGGTCGCATGAACCATGAGGCGGTTTCGGTTGACCCCCAGAGTGGGTATGTCTTTGAAACCGAGGACCGGGGCGACAGCGCCTACTACAAGTTCGTGCCTAAGGTGCGGAAACCCAATGGTTTTGGCGATCTGCAGCAGGGGGGCGACCTCTATGCCATGGTCATCAAGTCGGGGCAGCGTTCTGACTGTACCGGAGCCTCGATTCCCACTGGCGGAACGAATGACCGGGGCGGCAGCTTTAGCGGGGTTGATACCCGTGGCCTGGGCGCGAATGGTTCCGGTAGCCTGCTACCTTTCCTAGGGCAACCCCTTCGCGTAGAGTGGGTCAAGCTCGATGACGTTGACCCAGCGGACGACACCCTGCGCTATGAGGCGCAGGCGAAAGGTGCTGCCGTGTGGTACAGGGGCGAAGGGGCCTGGTATCACCAGGGCAAGCACTACTGGGTTTGCAGTAATGCCGGGGATGCTGGCGAGGGGCAGGTTTGGGTCTATGACCCCAGCAATGAAACGGTTACCCTGGTGGTTGAGTCGACGGATGAAAACCTGTTGGATGGCCCCGACAACATTGCGGTCGCTCGCGATGGCACCCTCTACCTCTGTGAAGATGGCAGCGGTGGTCAGCCGGGCGCGCCTAACTTTAGCCAGCGGGTGGTTGGGGTAGATGCTAGCGGTGGTTTGTTTGAGTTCTGCCGCAACATCATTCCGGGCAGCACCGCTGAGTTTGCCGGGGCCTGTTTCTCTCAGAATGGCAAATACATGTACGTCAATTCCCAGGGATCTGGCATTACCTACTGTATCTGGCGGACGGATAATCGCTCGATCGCCTTGAATGGTGCAACTGCGTAACTGGTGTTGAGTCCTTCGCCCCAGTTTTGATGTAACCCCTACCGGCCAGCTTTTGGCTTCTACCCGAGCTGGCTGGTTCCTTGGCCTTTTAGTTATCTCTCCAGCTGCCACTGACAACAAGACTAAGAAACGGTTTCTGTTCTGGCAGTTGGTAAGGCTGGCTCAGTTTTTCATCACGCCTATTTATATTCAGGAATTCAATCCCATGCAAACCGTACCTTGGCCAGTTTCTGCTTGGCAACAACTCAAACAGGGAAAAATTTCCTGTGAAGAAGCCCTGAGCCTGGTGCGGGATGACGAGGGTACTTTAAAGCCAGATCTGTTGGATGAGGAGGTTTGCAGTCGCTTCTTTCAATATTTTCAGGGGCAAAAACTGCCCCCTGTGGTGCCGCTGCTGCTCTGGCAAAGCTGCTTCTACCTGGGCAGCCCGGTTGATGTTTCGACCGAGGTGTTAGAGACAATTAGCGATCGCACCCTGACAACCGTTAAAGTTTTACCCATTTCAGCCAAGAGCTATCGGGCCTGGTACCATACCCGCACCGCTGACCTGACCCGCATTACCTCCAGTCGTCTGCTAGACCCCATCACCGGCCAGCAATCGACCGATGATATTGGCGAAACCACTGAGCTATTTTTGTCTAAGGCCGAGGGGCAAATTGAGCGGATTAAGGCGATCATTTCTAGCGCCCTACGGCACCAGGCCAGCGATATTCACTTAGAACCGACCCTGGAAGGGCTGCGGGTGCGATACCGAATTGATGGGGTACTGCGCAACATTACCCTGCTGCCGGGGGACATCAGCCGCCGGGTGGTCGTGGCCCTGAAGGTGATGGCCAACATGGACATTGCCGACAGCCGCCGGCCCCAGGATGGCCGGATTGGGGAAAAATACCAGGTCGATAACGAAGCCGACCAGAGTATGGATATGCGAGTCAGCACCCTACCCTGTGTCTGTGGTGAAAAGGCCGTCGTGCGTCTGCTGCCCCGCGAAAACCCCTTCACTACCATCGACAAGCTGGGGTTTTCGCCCAAAGCGCTGAAGATTTACAAAACCTGGCTAGAACAGCCCCAGGGCATCATTGTCTTCACCGGCCCGACCGGATCCGGTAAAACCAGCACCCTTTACACCAGTTTGCAGGCGATCGCCACCGAGCATGTCAACGTGGTCACGGTAGAAGACCCGGTGGAATACGTGCTGCCCCGCATCACCCAGACCCAGGTGAACGAAGCGGCGGGCATGTCCTTCGCGGCGGGGCTGCGATCGATCCTGCGGCAGGACCCGGACATCATTATGGTGGGGGAAGTGCGGGACCACGAAACCGCCGAAACCGCCATTCGAGCCGCCCTCACCGGCCACCTGGTATTCACCACCCTGCACACCAACGATGCGGCTGGGGCCATTCCCCGCATCAAAGATATTGGACCCGATCCAGGGTTGATTAGCGATGCCCTGCTCGGGGTAGTCGCTCAACGCCTGGTGCGGCGCATTTGCCCCCACTGTGCTGAACCCAGCCAGCCCAACCCAGAACTCCTGGCCATCCTGCAGCTGGAGGCGGCCCAGATCAAAAAAGGCAACTGGCGACGGGGTCGGGGGTGCCCAGCCTGCTTTCAATCTGGGTATTCGGGCCGGGAGGCAGTGGTCGAAATGCTGGAGGTGGACGATCGCATTCGCGAGCTGATCTACGATGGCACCATGACTCAGCTGCGCCGCCACCTGAGCAAGAGCGACTCGATCTCATTTCGCACATCGGCGATCGAAAAAGTGATGGCCGGCGTCACCACCGTAGAAGAAGTGCTGCGGGTGCTGCCCAGAAGTGCTCTAAAACTGACGAGTGCTGCGGAACCGGAACCCCTACATCTGGTGCAGCGGTTGGGCTAGTTTGGCTGGCCCGTGAGCCTGAGACACAGGGCTGCCTGCCCGTAGCCAGGCCTGGTGCGAGCTGGCGATCGCGTCAGAGGTAGAAGACCGGCCCTAGCCGTTCTGGCGATGGCTATGCCAGGGGTCGGGAATGTCGCGACGTCAACAACAATGTTGCTGCAACCGTTGCAGGATCATCTTCAGCAGGTGCGCCGTCAGCAGCTTTTGGCGTGGGCCAGGGCCAACACCGCTTGAACGAGCTGTTCTGGCTGTAGGGGCTTGGTGACGTGCCGCTGATAGCCGCTGGCGACTGAGCGCTGGTAGTCATCTTCTCTGGCGTAGGCGGTTAGGGCGATCGCGGGCACCTGCCCTCCTTTGATGGCGGGCAGGGCCCGCAGCTGCTGGAGCAGGGTATAGCCATCGACCTCCGGCATGCCAATATCACTGACCAGCACATCGGGCTGAAAAGATTCGACACAGGCCAGTACTTCTGCTGCCGAAGTAACGGTCAACACATCGGCACCAAACTGAGTCAGCAAGACCGTTAATAGCTCGCGCGCATCGGGGTCATCATCGACGGCAAGGACTCGAATGCCCCTGAGATCGAACGCTTGCGGTAGCAACGTATCGGTGGGCTGAAACTCTGGTTCAAGGTTGAGCAGGGGCAATCGCACGGTAAACCTGGCTCCCAAGCCTTCGCCAGAACTGTTAGCCGTGATGCTGCCGCCGTGGGCCTCAACCAGCTGACGAACGATCGCCAGCCCCAGCCCCAATCCGCCGTAGTTGCGAGTTATTGAGGCGTCTTCCTGGCGGAAGGATTCAAAGATATGGGGGAGAAAGTCTGGGTGAATGCCTCTGCCGGTGTCGGTGACGGTGATTTGGGCATAGGGGGCCGAAGAACCTGAGGCCGGAGAGGTTGGATAGTGCCGCTGGCTCAGGGCGGTGTGGCTAATGGTGATGCACTCCAGCCGAATCTCGGCCCGCCCACCCTTGGGCGTGAACTTAATCGCGTTAGACAACAGATTCCAGACGATTTGCTGTAGCCGAGCAGCATCGCCAGACAGCTGCCCAACGTCGGGCAGCTCGCAGTGCAGCGACACACCTTTGGCTACAGCCGTTGTTTTAATGGTCTCGATCGCGGCTTCAACTACGTCCGACAGAGTTACGGGGGCCATCGTTAAGCTGAGCTTGCCCCGCAAAATTTTGGCAATGTCGAGCAGATCGTCGATCAGCTGAGTCTGTAGTTTGGCATTGCGCTCAATAATGGCGAGGGCTGCAGCGGTTTTGGTGGCGTCAAACTGACGCGTTTGCAGGAGGTTTGTCCAGCCCAAAATCGGGTTGAGGGGCGACCTGAGCTCGTGGGAAAGCACCGCCAAAAATTCGTCTTTGATGCGGTTGGCGCGTTCGGCGGCGGCTCGGGCGGTTTGCTCGCGCTGCAGCAGCTGTTCGCGCTCGGCCTCGGCCCGCTTTTTCTCGGTGATATTGAGGACGGTGCCGATGAAGCGGATGGCCACCCCCGCCGGGTTGAAGAACGCTTTGCCTTTGGCGGCAACCCAGCGCTCAACGCCGTCTTCAAGGCCAATGGTGCGGTACTCAATGTCGTAGTCGCCGCTGCCCGCCGGATCGGTGGCCTGCAGCACCACCTGCTGGGTGCGATCGCGATCGTCGGGGTGCAGCCCCGCCAGAAAAACCTCCCAGGTAATCTCGGCGCTGGGGGGCAGCCCAAACATGGCCTTGCACTGGTCGTCCCACTGCAGAACTTGGGTGCCGGGGTTAAAGTCCCAGGTGCCAAGTTCGGCGGAGGCGATGGTCAGACGCAGGCGGCTCTCGCTCTCATGCAGGGCTTCTTCGGCCTGTTTGCGATCGCTAATGTCAATCACCGAGCCGATATAGCCCTTAAACTCGCCGTCTTTGTCAAACCAGGGGTTGGCCGCATCGATCGCCCAGCAGTATTCGCCATCCTGGCGACGCAGCCGATATTCCAGTCGAAACGGTTCGCGGCGGGCGTGGGCACTCAAAAAGATATCTTTAGACAACTGACTGTCTTCAGCATGCACCGCGTCGAGCCAGCCAAAGCCCAGCGCCGTTGCTTCTGTCTGCCCGGTGAACTGATACCAGCCCCGGTTGAGATAGGTGCAGCAGCCGGTGGAGTCGGTCACCCAAATCATGGCGGGCGCGTTGTCGGCCATATCGCGAAAGCGTTCTTCACTCTGGCGCAGGGCCGCTTCTACCCGAATGCGTTCGGTAATTTCTTCGCAAACCGTGCTGATGCCAATCACCTGATTGCCAGCCTTGAGAGGGAAGAAGTGTTCTAGCCAGGTGCGCTGTACCCCCGGTTGGGCAGGCGTTTCTCCCTGAACTTCGACATTTAGCAGCGGCTCTCCCGTTTTTAAGATGGGGTACAGCAGATGCTCAAGGGTAGGGGCCAGGTTGGGAAACAGCTCTTGCACACTGCGGCCAATGTGAGCGTCAATTGGCAGGCCGTTGATGTCGGCCAGCCGCTGGTTAATGCGTACAAAGCGCAGCTCGGCATCGAGCACATTGAGCCCAATAGGAGCCGATTCATAAATGGCTTCAATTTCGGCCAGCTGTTGCTGCATGAGGGTTTCACTGCGCTTGATATCGTCGATATTGGTAATGGTGCCAATCCAGCTGGTAATTTGGCCCTGCGGATCTCGGGTGGGCACCGCTCGGCAGATAAACCACTGATACTGGCCATCCCAGCGGCGAAAGCGGCATTCGGTTTCAAAGGGGTCGCCCAGGGCGATCGCCTCGCGCCACTGCCTGAGGGCGCGATCGCGATCGCTGGGGTGAACGGCATGCGCTCTTGCGGTGCCAATCGACTCGTCTTCGCTCAGCCCGGTGTATTCGTACCAGCGCTGATTGCGGTAGTTAATCACCCCGGCGGCATCAGCCGTCCAGATCATTTGGGGCATGGCTTCGGCTAGCTCTCGATACCGCTGCTGGCTAACCTTGAGCGCAGCCGCATCTCGATTGCGGGCTGTAATGTCTAGAAAAGCGCCTATCACCCCCCGAACCTGATTGTGATCGCCCCGCAGAGGCGTGGCGTAGCACAGCAGCTGGCGCACAGTACCGTTGGGCAGCAGAATGTCAAATTCTACATCGCGCACCTCTGCCCCGGTTCTGCCCGCGAGCTGCATCGGTAAATTTTCAGGAGCGACTTCCTGCCCCGCCTGAAAGGTGCGATAGGTCGGCTGATTGGGGGCAGGCGCACTCTTCGAAACGTTGTTTTCGGACTCAACTCCCAGCAGCTGCCGCAGGTAGGCATTGCTCTGCATTTGGGTACAGGCGGCATCGGAGGCGATCGCAATGCCAACCGGACTCACCTCTAGCAGGGTTTGCAGCTCGGCAACCCGATTGGTCAACTCCTGGTTGAGCTGCTGAATGGCGGCTTCGGCTCGTTTTTGCTGGCTCAAATCGATCGCAAAGGCCACCTGTTCACCCGTGCCATCGAGCCACTGGGTGCTGCTAACCCAGATTGGCAGCCGCGTGCCGTCTCGACGCAGCAGTTCTTGCTCTACCGGCGGCGCAAAGCCCTGGGTCTGCGCCGCCGGATCGGCCAGTTCAGCCTGCTCAAGCGGCATTAAGCTAGCCAACGTCAGGCCCTGGTGCTCATAGTCTGCTCGCGTCAGCCCGTGCAGCTGCAGCATGGCGTTGTTGACCACGCTCACCTGGCCGTCAGCGCTGCCGACCCCAATGCCGATTGGCGCGGTGTCAATCAGCCGCTGCAAACGCTGCTGCTGCTGCCGCAGATCGGTGACGGTCTGGCTCAGCTCCAGCTCTAACCGCTTGCGATCGGTGATGTCTCGCCAGCAGGCCACAAAGCCGTCATTCAGCCTGGTCGCTCGCACCTCAAACGCCTGCGCTAGCCGCTGCTCACCCTCGCAGAGATTGTCGTAGACCAGCACCTCCTTGATCAGCGGCAATCCGGTTTCTACTAGTCGACAGTAGTCGTCAAACAACCCCGCCTCGCGATGGGCAGGCAACCGATCGCACAGCCCTTGCCCCAGCGGCCTGTCTTTAGGCACCGGGTTGTTTTCGCCCGCGGCCTGGTTGAGATAGTCAACCCGAAAGTCTACAATTTGGCCCGACTCGTCGCGCACCGATGAGAAGGTACCAAAGCAGCCCAGCATGGTCTCAACCGATGCCTGAAACTGGGCCTGGCTGCGCTCCAACTGCTGTCGCAGCTCGGCATTTTCGATCGCGCTCCGCATGGCCAGGCGCAAGTCATCGGGAGTCGTCTGGTCTCTGACCAGATAATCGGCGGCTCCGCTCTTAAACACCTGAACGGCGGTCTTGGTATCGCCGCTGTCAACGACCACAATGGGCGGACAGCGATCGCCCATCTGCTCCTTTAATTGACCCAGCAGCTGGATGCGATCGCACTGAGGAGAGCAAAACTCTAGCAGAATGCCATCAATTTGCTGAGAAAGCTGGAGAACTACAGCCTGCTCTGACAAGATTTCGTAGGTCATATTCCCATCCTGCTGCAACTGCCTCCCGTAGTCGTTACTGCTCCTATCTGAGTCAGCAATTACCAGGACAGTTCGGTGAATTGACATACGTAAAGATCCAGTTTTCAGGAATGAAGGGAAGTCAACAAAGCTGCGGAATCTAAAAATTCAAAATAACGGTTAATCAGGCTAATTAACTTAATTGTATCAGCCCTGCCAGGCTGAATGGATAGGTTAAGCGTTACGATGCCCTCAGCAGCCGGGCAAAAGCTCAGCGCCTCAGCCATCTGGCAGCCATGTTGCACGATATTAAAACTTAAAAGAAAATGATTACCTTTGTATAGAACTTTGAAGCAGTAGAAATACCCAAAGAGCTAAAGCATCTCTGTAATCGGTAGAGCAGAGAAAATCCAGTATAACTATCCCTTCGAGCAGTTTGCACAGGTGGGCTGGCTGCTGTGGGGCCAGGTTTGGCAAAAGACGGCAGAATGGGGCTTTCGGCAGGCCAAAATTGGTACTCTGATTCAGCCATTTAGCGATCGCGCCGACAGCCTCCTGCGCACTGCAAATGCCCCAATAGCAGCCAGCCAAAGTGCTCCGTAGAGCCACGGCAGCCACCCTGCTGGCAAGGCCTACTGCGCCACCCGCGTCAGGGCAAAGAGAAACGTCCCCGTCCCCAGCGCTTGAAGACGAAACCCGAAAAGGCTCTCGGCAGGCAGCAGAACGAGCCACAGGATCAGAGCCAGCGGCAGTACGATCTAGACGGCGATGATAAGGCCCATTATGTTGTTTAGGTTTACTGCACCGCTTCTCTAATCTGACGCTCCATCTCAGGGGTAATTTCGGTCGAGCGCGGGGGAAGCTCTTCCGTCCCTCGTTCTCCGTTCTGCGCAATATCGTCGAGGAGCAGCTGCATAATCGCTATTTCTCGCACCTGGGCCTCAATAATCTCATCCGCAAGCTCGCGAACGCGCGGATCGCTAATACTGGCCTTCCGCGAACTGTTAATGGCGATGGAGTGGTGGGGAATCATCGACTTCATAAAGGTGACATCTCCAACCAGCGCCTGGGCTCTATTTACAGAAAGCAGAATCAAGCCGAGCGCGATCGCTAAACCGAGAACGGCAATCTTGGTTCCTTTTCCTCGGTACATCGACCACATAAAGGAAAGCATCACAGCGGTCATTACGCACCCCATCACCAGTGAAGCGACCGTTCGGTTGACGCTAAACATGGCGTGGTCAAGGGAGTATATGAGCTGATACATCAAGAAGAACATGATGAACGTTGAGGTCGCGATCATCGCCGCGAACCGACCCCAGCCCATGCCTGACATTTGTTTCTGTTGAGTCATATCACTTACTCCGTTGAAGCTCCACTATTGCAAAATAGTGCTTTGACTCAACTTCCCGCATCGCTCCTACGGCTAACTTGCGTTTTGAGAATAAGACTAGCAACAGTTCCAGCAAGATTTAAGAATTCACTAGAGCCCAATATCAAACGTAGCCTGACGGTTCGAGGCAGCGGCTGCTGAGGTTTTATATCGTGCTCGGCAGCTTCATTTAACTTATCGCAACCGATAGCCGACGCGGCCGCGATCGCCCACTGATATCGAGGTACCCTGCTAAATCGGCAATGGTGGGAATACGCTCGCTCATGACAGTTGCGAGTTTTTGCGGCTGTTTGCTAGGCCTATCTAAAAGCACCGTCATCATCGCAGCGCTTCACCAACCTAGATAGAGAGGCGTGTCGTTATTTTCAGCGATCGCGATGCTTTGAGAGTGTCTTCGGATTTTTCGACAACTTTTCTAACAAATAATGAGGTTAATTTGTCCCATTTAACAAAAGTGTTTTTCTACACCACGCCAACACTCCCTGTCGTTTCTTCCCACTGTTCCAGGTTCACCCCCTTGACCAGCAGCCACAGACACAGCGAGAGTGCTGAGATAATAGCAATCAGATAAATCGGCGATAGGGTCTCGACGAAGTCGGGAGACAGGAATCGTGTATAGCTTCCGACTAGGTAAGTGACGCCTACAGCCATTACCAGGTAGCCAAGAAGCCTCGGCATATACAGCGACTTCGCAATCAAGTAACCGAGGATGAGGCAATGAACCTCGAACAAAATCAGGCCAAGATCATAGCCATAGCTGTGTAGATCGAGGCACAATAATGCAAGTGAGTTAAGTTGAGCTGTATCGAGCACAGAGGTGTAGCCCGAACTTTGCAAAAGCAGTATAGCTGCACAATAGTTAAGCAGGCTGAGGGCGATCACAGCAGTCTGCGTCACTGCGAAAGCACAGCGCGATAAGGGCAAGCGTTTTATTGACCGGCCTCAGCAGCACAAACAGTAATACGGCTAGCGCCACATCACTCAAGCACATAATTGAGTCAGCGAGGAAGCCAGCCCGAAAGAGCCCCTCTGTCGAAATTTCACAATCCTGCTGTTTAATCTTTCTGTGAAAAGAATCATCTCCATCAATCAAAACAATTACAAAAATAAGATGCATATCTTTAGACGGATAATCCTGCCAGGCTATGCCGTTAGGGTAAAAACGACTGGCCTGGCTAATGATTAAGATTTTTCAAAAAGTAAATTTGGTTTAAGTCCTAAATTTTTCTGCCACGCTAGCTAAGCTAACTGAAGACTATGAAATAGGAGGTAACGCAATGAAACGCTTTATCCTTTATTCGCTATCCGCGACTCTAGCCGTAGCAACGGGCTCTGCTGTGCGTGCTCAAACTATCAGCGACACCATCGCTCAGCTTGAGAACGTTAACGTTATGTGTGCCGAAGAGGGGGCCTATAATCGCGCTGAAGAGCGTCGGTTTGAATACCGCTCGCAAGATTTAGTGGGGGGTGTTCTTTCACCAAATGATGCAAGCCCCAATAACCGAGCTATTCCGACCTCCGGTTTTGGTGAATATTACGAAGATCGGTATTTCGGCAACGCCGAGGTCGATTGTTACGAACCTCTCCCGACCAGCTTCAATCCTTACGGTAGTCCTGCGGGCTATACTGCCGCTGGCTATGGCGGAGTAGGCGGTGAATTAAGCAACGAACTATACGCCGCCATTATCGACAGGTGGGACTACAACAGCGACACTTTTCTGAGTGAGAACGAGGTTTCTACCGTCCTGAATGAGATTGGGTTCTTGAATGCCCTAGACATTGACAATGACACCTATCTCAGCTATGACGAATTTGGCACCGGGCTTACCAACGATGCCTACCTGAGCTACTTTAATACCTGGGACGCCGATCGCGATTCCCAGCTTGGTCTGGGTGAATTTTACCGGGGTGTCTTCGAAACTTGGGACGTTGATGAGAGCGGCTACGTCGAGGACGATGAATTCCCCGCTGGCTTTGAAGATCAAGGTATTTTTGAAGCGTGGGATACCTTTAATTGGGAAAACGCCTTTCGCAACTTGAATGTGCCCACTGGGATCTAAGTGCACCCTAACCACACGTAGGATTTGACCTACGGTGACATCAATCATCAGGGGTCAACAGCTTCTTCTGCGGCCCCTGATGGTTCTTTTTTAGCCAGTGCCAACTGGATGACGGGTTAAGAGAGCGTTTGAAAAGCAGTGAAAAAACTCGCACGATCTAGGCTAGAGACGATATAGCGAATTTCACTCGGGTGAAGTACATCGAGGTGATCCCCCCTGCCCCCTTACCTGCCCCCTGAAAAGGGGGGGGGTAAAGCGCGAAACTTAGACAGCAAGGTACTGGGGGGATCTAGAACTCAGCAATTGGGCACCTCACTCCATCAAGAAACGCTATAAACACTACGGCTCCGTGAGAGCGATCAGTAAAGCCTGGACCTGCAATTTGACCCGTGATTTGTTCGAGTTAATTTTGAGTTAATTGAGCCGCTACAGCCAGCCGCCAAATGCAGAGGGCGGCTAGCTGAAACCGTGGCGCGGGTCTATCGGGTTTGGGGCGACGGCGGCTACAGCGGCCCCAGCGTTCTGCAATATACGCCTATCCCCCGGAAGATGGTCTTCGGAGGTTTCTGTTTAGCTTGGATAGGGCTGCTTGTGGAAATGCCCCCGTCAGCCATAGAAGATTCATAGAAAGATCGGAGACGATAGCGTTTAGCCTCTGCCCTGGGGCTTAAATCTTTTTGAGATTTCTCAACCACCCCTGGGGATCGGGCAAAAATCTAGCTACTTTCGTCAGGCAGGACAGCACCGTGAGCGCAGAAGCCAATCGCCTTGCAGAAAACCGTGCCCAACTCGCCCCGTGGCAAAAGTGGGGACCCTACCTGAGCGAGCGCCAGTGGGGCACCGTGCGCGAAGACTACAGTACCGACGGCAACGCCTGGGACTACTTTCCCCACGACCAGGCGCGATCGCGGGCCTACCGCTGGGGTGAAGACGGTCTCGGCGGCATTACCGACGACCACAACCTGCTCTGCTTTGCCCTCGCCCTGTGGAACGGCAACGACCCCATTCTCAAAGAGCGCTTGTTTGGCCTCACCAACAGCCAGGGCAACCACGGCGAAGACGTGAAGGAGTACTACTTCTACCTCGACAGTACGCCGACCCACTCCTACATGAAGTACCTCTACAAGTATCCCCAGGCGGCGTACCCCTACCAAGATTTGGTCGAAACCAACGCCCACCGCAGCCGCTACGAGCTGGAGTACGAGCTACTGGATACGGGCATTTTTGACGAAGACAAGTACTTTGACGTGTTTGTCGAGTACGCCAAGGCCGACGCCGAAGACCTGCTGATTCAAATCAGCGTGGCCAACCGGGGACCGGAGGCGGCACCGCTGCACCTGCTGCCCACCCTGTGGTTTCGCAATACCTGGTCGTGGCGCGAGACGGGCGAAAAGCCGGTGCTCAGAGCCCTGGGCCATGGGGCTGTGCAGGCCAGCATTACTAACCCAGCGCTGACCGATTTAATCACCGACTACTACTTCTACTGCGACGCCGGGGTGCCGCTGCTGTTTACCGAAAACGAAACCAACGCCGAGCGTGTGTTTGGCCAACCCAACCCCAGCCCCTACGTCAAAGACGGCATCAATAACTGCGTGGTAGACGGCAAAACCGACCTGGTCAACCCCGACGGGGTGGGCACCAAAGTGGCTCCCCACTATCAGCTCACCGTGGGCGCGGGCGAAACGGTGGTGGTGAAGCTGCGGTTGAGCAAACATTCTCCCGATCAGGTGGGCGATGCCCTGAGCGCTTATTTTGACCAGCAGTTTGCGGTCCGACGGCAGGAGGCCGACGAGTTTTACGCCACGGTGATACCGCCAGCGGTGCAGGCTGACCCCGATCGCGCCAATGTCATGCGGCAGGCGCTGGCGGGCATGATGTGGACCAAGCAGTATTTCTACTACGACCTCGACCTGTGGCTGCGGGAGCGCGGCATTACCCCCTGGACGCCTACGGTCAGCAAGAGCGGGGTGCGCAACAGCGAGTGGTTCCACATGATGAACGACGACATTGTGTCGATGCCCGACAAGTGGGAGTACCCCTGGTACGCGGCCTGGGACCTGGCGTTTCACGTCATCCCCATCAGCCTGATTGACCCGGATTTTGCCAAAGACCAGCTGATGCTGATGCTGCGCGAAGACTATCTACACCCCAACGGCCAAATTCCGGCCTACGAGTGGAACTTTGGCGATGTCAACCCGCCCGTGCACGCCTTTGCCACCTGGGAAATTTACGTGCGCGATCGCGAGCGCAACAACGGCCAGGGCGATCTGGAGTTTCTCAAGTACGCCTTTTCCAAGCTGCTGATCAACTTCACCTGGTGGGTCAACCGCAAAGACGAGGGCGGCAACAACCTGTTTGAGGGGGGGTTCCTCGGCCTCGACAACATTGGCGTGTTTGACCGCAGCTCACCGCTGCCCACCGGGGGGCGGCTGGAGCAGGCCGATGGCACCGCCTGGATGGTGTTCTTTAGCCAGCGCATGTTCCAGATTGCCATTGAGCTGGCCCTGCACGACTCGCTCTACGAAGACCTGGCGATTAAGTTCTTTGAGCACACCATGTGGATTGCGGGCGCAATGGACCGCATCGGCGTTCACCACGACGAGCTGTGGGATGAAGAAGACGGCTTTTTCTACGATGTGCTGCGCTTGCCCGACGGCAACTCGACCCGGCTCAAGGTGCGATCGCTCGTCGGGCTACTCTCGCTGATGGCGGTGGCGGTGTTTCCCCGCGAGGCCTTTGACAAGCTGCCCCGGTTCCGCGAGCGGGCCACCAAATTCATTCAGCGCCACCCAGAACTCGTCGGCAACGTGCATTTGCCCAACCAGTACGGCGTGCGCGATCGCCTCATGCTCTCCATTCTCAACGAAGACAAGCTGCGTAAAGTGCTCAGCCGTATGCTCGACGAAAGCGAATTTTTGAGCAACTACGGCATTCGATCGCTGTCGCGCATTCACAAAGACCATCCCTACGTCTTTTACCACGCTGGGCAGGAGTACAAAGTCGGCTACGTGCCCGGCGACTCGACCTCGGGCATGTTTGGCGGCAACTCCAACTGGCGCGGCCCGATCTGGATGCCCGTCAACCTGCTGCTGATTCGAGCGCTCTTGCAGCTGTACAGCTACTACGGCGACAGCTTTAAGATGGAGTACCCGACTGGCTCAGGCGACCACAAGACGCTGTTTGAAATCACCCAGTGCATCAGCGAGCGCCTGGTCAGCATCTTCACCAAAGATGAAAACGGTCGTCGCCCGGTCTACGGCGGGGCCGAAAAGTTTCAGAGCGACCCCCACTGGCAAGATCTAATTTTGTTCTACGAATATTTCCACGGCGACGATGGCTCGGGCATTGGGGCCAGCCACCAGACTGGCTGGACGGGCTGCATTGCTCGCATTATTCAGGCGCTGGGCTACTTTACTCCCGAAACCGTGCTCAACACGATTTCGCCCGGAGAGCTAGCCACCTACAGCGCCGAGTAGCATCGCTGGTCGGGCCTAGGTCACTGTGGGGGAAGGAATCGGGTTACTCGATTCCTTCCCCCGCCATCGCCGATTGTAGTTTCACCTAATACATTGACCTGGTTGACCGACACAACGTTGGCAAGCATTGATATTCCGTAGGTTGAGTGGCGCGACAGCAGAGCCCAACCGGCCCAGATGATTGGCTAGCGTTGGGTTCTACTGCGTTTCACACCGACATTGGCAATGGGTCAGGTAGTCAGTACAGGGACAGGCAGAATTCTCTGGTGGGGCATTGCAGTGCAATGCCTCTGCGCGAACCTGTCCTAACCCAGTGGCCGTTTGTAATATCTACCCAAAGATAGGGGCGGCTTTAGCAGAATAGATTTTTTGAGGAGTATCTATTGCTGGGGTAGGGGATTGTGGTCAGCAGAGCACAGGAGTATCGTGAGGGCAATACAACTCTCTTTAAGCATTCTTTTGTAATGTCTTTTAATAATGAAAATACTGCTGCTAGAGGACGACCAGCCCACCAGTGAGTTTTTAGCCGATACTCTGACCACTCACCGCTACGCCGTCGATGCGATCGCCGATGGAGCGATCGGCCTCGACCTGGCCAGTCGCTGGCCCTACGATCTGCTGATTGTTGACTGGCTATTGCCCACCCTGGACGGGCTAGAAGTCTGTCGTCGCCTGCGGGCTTTGGGCAGCCGCACCCCCATTCTCATGCTCACGGTGAAGGCCAGCAGCGATGACATTGTGGCCGGGCTAGATGCCGGGGCCGATGACTATTTGACCAAAACCTGCGATGCGCCGCAGCTGCTGGCTCGGGTGCGGGCCTTGCTGCGGCGCAGTAGCGCTACGACTCCGGTGCTGAGCTGGGGCAAGCTGTGCCTCGACCCCGCCCTCACCCAGGTCACCTACGATCGGCAGCCCATTCCCTGTCGGCCCAAAGAATACGAGCTGCTGGAGCTGTTTTTGCGATCGCCCCAGCGCCTGCTCACCCGCAGCGCCATTATTGACCACCTCTGGCCTATGGCCGACACCCCCGTCGAAGGCTCAGTCACCAACTTGATCAAAGATCTGCGGCAGCGCCTCAGGGCGGCTGGCCTCACCACCAGCCCCATCGAGACGGTCTACGGGCTGGGCTATCGCCTCAAGGAGGCTCCCCAGACCGCGCCCGAGTCTGACATTGCCCCAGCAGAAGACGAGTTGAACCTACCCTCACCCCGGCTAGACCAGGTGATGCAGCAGGCCACCCAACGGTTTCGGGCTTCTCTAGAGCAGCGGCTGGCCATCCTCGACGGAGCCATCCAGGCCCTCGAAGCGGGCACCTTGAGCCCCCAGCAGCGGCAGCTAGCTACCAGTGAGGCCCACCAGCTGGCGGGAGGGCTGGGGCTATTTGGCTATGCCCAGGCGTCGGCCGTAGCCGAGGCGATCGAGCTGCTGCTGCGCTCGGCCCAGCCCCACCAGCTCCAGGCTCAGCTCGGGCATCACCTGGAGTTGCTGAAGCGATCGCTGGTGATGTCGGCCAGTGAGGAAGAGGTTGCGGTTGGGCACACCAGCCCTTAAGCCGTGTCTGAGCTGACCTAGCGCCTATGCCTCGTCCTCAACTCAGTTATTTGCCACCGCCGCTGCCGCTGCACTGGGTGCTGACGGTGCCGCTGGCGTTGTCTACCCTGGTGGCGACGGGGGTAATTGGCCACCTGTCCTGGCGGGCAGAGTCCGGCGACGGGCGCTACATCATACCGCTGGTGCTGCTCACCCTGGAGGGGGCGATCGCCCTGGGGCTGCTGCTGACCGAGCGACTGCTGGCGCGACTGCGGCTGTTTGCCCACCTCAGCAGCCAGCTGGCGACCGGCGACCTGACCCAGCGCTTGCCCACCAACAGCCGCGTCAGCGAGTTTAACCACCTGGCTCGCTCGTTTAACCAGATGGCCGAGCAGCTGCAGCAGTCGTTTCAGCGCCTGCAGCTCACCCTGGCCGAGTCGGAAACCAAGTTCACCACCATTTTTCGCACCAGCCCCGACCCCATTGCCATTGCCACTCGCGATGAAGGCCGCTTGATCGATGTCAACGACAGCCTGCTGATATTCTTTGGCTACGACCGCCACGAGATGGTGGGGCGCACGGCGCTAGAGCTTAACCTGTGGGCCGATCTCAGCCAGCGCGATCGCTATCGCACTCTGCTAGAGCGGCAGGGGCGGGTGCGCAATTTGGAGATCCAGATCAGGACTAAGGGGGGCAGGGTTAAAACCGTGCTGCTCTCCGCCGAAGCCCAGACCCTTGACGGCCAGGACTGCCTGATTGTTACCCACCGAGACATCACCGACCGCTACCGGGCCGAAGCAGCCCTGCGCCAGAGTCAGCAGCGGCTGGCCCTGGCCCAGCGGGTGGCCCAGGTGGGCTACTGGGAGCTAGATATTGCCAGCCGATCGCTGACCTGGTCGGAGACGACCTTTCGCAACTGGGGCCTCGACCCGTCTGGTGCCGTTCCCACCTATGACGAGCTGCTGCAAAAGCTGCCCCCGGACGATCGCAATCGCCTGATTCAGCGCGTAGAGACCGCCCTTGTCAACGGCCTGCCCTACCAGCTAGACCTGCGCCCCATTCACCCCGATGGCTCGCTCCACTACCTCGACACTCGGGCCGAGCCCGTGTTTGACGAGCGGGGTCGGGTGGTCAAGCTGGTGGGCGTTTCAATGGATATTACCGATCGCAAGCGGGTTGCCCTGGCCCTGCAGGAGAGCGAGGCCCGCTTTCGGCAGCTGGCCGAAACCGTAGAGGAAGGTTTTTTTGTCTACGAAACCGAGACTGCCCAATATTCCTACATTAACCCCGCCTACTGGAGCGTTCGCGGGCTGCCGCTCGACAGCCGCGCCGACAGCATGGAGCAGTGGCTATCGGGCATTCACCCGAACGATCGCAATCGCATTGATGCCGCTCTAGAGCAGGAGCGCCAGGGCGAAAACTTTGACCAGGAGTACCGCTACTTTACCCCCGCAGGCGAGCTGCGCTGGCTCCGGTCAAAGGCGTTTCCCATCTGCAACGACGCTGGTCAGGTGGTGCGCATTGTTGGCACCGTCGAAAATATTACAAAACAAAAACAGGCTGAAGCTGAACGCGATCGCACCGAAGTTGCCCTGCGCCAGAGCGAAGCCCGCTTTCGCAGTGCCTTCGACGATGCTCCCTACGGCATTTCGCTAGTGACAACCACCGGGCAGTTTGTGCTGGCCAACGCCTACTACTGCAATCTGCTGGGCTACACCGAGGCTGAGCTGCTGGATCTCACCTTCCAAGCCATTACCCACCCCGACGACTGGAACAACGACTGGATCGGGTTTGAGCGCATGATGAGCGGCGAGGCGGGCAGCTACCAGATCGAAAAGCGCTACCTGAGCAAACAGGGAGAAGTCATTCCGGTGGTCATCAACGCAGCCCCCATCTACGATGCAGCAGGCAACCCGCTGTACTCGGTGGGCCATGTGCAGGACATTCGCGATCGCCTCGCCATCAACCGCATGAAAGATGAGTTTATCTCGGTGGTGAGCCACGAGCTGCGCACCCCGATTACCGCCATTCAGGGAGCGCTGGCGCTGCTGGGGGCCGGAGTCTACGCCAGTCGGCCCGAAAAGGCGCGCCGCATGCTCGACATTGCCATCGGCAACAGCGATCGCCTGGTGCGCCTGGTCGATGACATTCTCAGCTTCGAGCGCCTGGAGTCGGGCCAGGTGCAGCTCGAAAAAGAACCCTGCCAGGTGGCCCACCTCATGTACCAGGCGATCGACAGCGTGCAGCCCCTGGCCGACCATTCGGCCATCACCATTGCCCTCACCCCCCTTGCGACCACCCTGGTCGCCGCCCCCGATGCCGTCATTCAGGTGCTCACCAACCTGTTGAGCAACGCGATCAAGTTCTCCAACCCAGGCCAGACAGTATGGCTCAGCGCCGAGGTAGACGATGAGGGGATGAGGCAATGGCGAGATGGTGAAGATGGGGGGATGAGGGGATGGAGCGATGGGGAAGATGCGTCGAGCTTGACTCCTTACGCGTCCTCTCACCCCCTCATCCCCTCACCCCCTCATCCCCTCACCCCCTCATCCCCTCACCTCCTATTCACCGTTCGCGACCAGGGGCGCGGCATTCCTGCCGACAAGCGCGATCGCATTTTTGACCAGTTTCAGCAGGTCGATGCCTCCGACTCGCGACGGCGGGGCGGCACCGGGCTGGGGCTAGCTATCTGCAAGCGCATTGTTGAGCAGCACCAGGGCCAGATCTGGGTGGAGAGCCAGCTGGGCCAGGGCAGCACCTTTTTTGTCGCCCTGCCCCTCATTCCGCCGGGCGGCCTGGAGGTTCACCATGACTAAGCGCGTGCTGATTGTGGATGACGAAGACGACATTCGCGACATTGTGCAGGCGGCGCTGGAAGAGCTGGCGGGCTGGCAAACCCTGGGCGCGGGGTCGGGTCAGAAAGGGCTGGCGCTGGCTCAACAGTCTAAAATTGACGCGATTCTGCTCGACATTTCAATGCCCAACATGGATGGCTTTGAGATTTACCGGCAGCTGCAAACTCACCCCGCCACCCAAAACATCCCGGTCATTGTGCTCACCTCTAAGGTGCTGGCCCGCGATCGCGCCCGCTTCACCGCCCTGCAGGTGGCGGGGTTGATCACCAAACCCTTTAACCCCCTCACCCTGGCCCAGCAGATCGCCGATCTGCTGGGCTGGCAGGCGACGGGTTAATCAACCCCGCGCAGCTTGCGAGTGTTGTCAAACAGGCTCTGGGCAAAGCCGTCGAAGCGCTGGGAGAGCTTTTCGTCGGTCAGTTTGCCCTGGTTATCAAAGGCCTGCCAGGCCTGACCGATCGCCACCTGTTCTGGAATTACCCAGGTGTGCACCCAGCGCAGAATGGTGCGCAGGTCGTTGAGGGCGTTGCTGTTCGACTGGCCGCCGAGAATGCTGATTGCCCCGGCCACTTTGCCGTCGAGCTGCTCAAAGCTCATCAGATCTAGCGCGTTTTTGAGCACGCCGCTAACGCTGCCGTGGTACTCCGGCGTCACCAGCACAAACCCGTCGGCCTCCAGAAACGCCTGGCGCAGACGGGCCACGTCGGGGTGGTTGGGGTAATCCTGACCGCCGTGGCAGAGGGGTAAATCCAGCTCCCGCAGGTCGAGCTGTTCAACCTCGGCCCCCAGGGCGCGCAGGCGATCGCAGGCCAGCCCCAGCGCCAGCTGACTGTACGAATTGGGCCGCAGGCTGCCGGCCATACCCACAAACTTAACCATCGCGAACCTCCTAATGCATAATCGTAATGACTTCAAGTTAATAAGTTTTGTGGCAAATTGTCAATCTGGAGGGGCTGAGCGCTGGATCAAAGTCCGTAAATCTGGCCCTGGCCGACTGGCAATTTCAGCCGGTCTCTATCCAGAACGGAGCGAATTGGCTATAGTGACGGCAAACCAACCCTCCCCTGCTCGAAGGTTGTGTTTGGAGGTTGCCTTGGGCAAACCCACACCAGAGTCCCTGCGGCGGGTCGGGGCGGCCAGCCTAGCCGCAGCGGCGGCTCCCCCCTCGCCGCTCACCATCGGGGGCGAAACCATCCCTCGCGGCAGGCGCGTGCGGCTGGATCTGCCGATCGCCCGCCTCACCACCGGCACCATGATGTCGCTGCCGGTGACGGTGATCTGCGGTAAAAAGCCGGGGCCGCGCCTGTGGTTGAGCGCCGCTATCCACGGCGACGAGCTCAACGGGGTCGATATTATTCGCCGGGTGGCCAAAGCGCTGAGGCCCAGCCGCCTGACTGGCTCGGTGATTGCCGTGCCGGTGGTAAATATCTTTGGCCTGCTGGAGCAGTCGCGCTACCTGCCCGATCGCCGCGATCTAAACCGCTCGTTTCCGGGCTCTAGCCGGGGCTCGATGGCCAGTCGGCTGGCGGCCCTGTTTATGCGCGAGGTGGTCAGCCAGTGCACCCACGGCATTGACCTGCACACGGCGGCCATTCACCGCGTTAACCTGCCCCAGGTGCGGGCCGATCTGGACGACCCAGCTACCTACGCCCTGGCCCAGGCTTTTGGAGCCCCGGTGATGATCCACGCCTCCCACCGCGATGGCTCGCTGCGTCAGGCCGCCGCCAAGCGCCACATTCCCACCCTGCTCTACGAGGCCGGCGAGGCCCTGCGATTTGACGAAACGGCGATTCAAACCGGCGTCGAGGGCATCTACCGGGTGATGGCCTACCTGGGCATGGTCGCCCCCATCGAGCCGCCGCCGCTGCCCACTGTCGAAGTGCAACAAACCCGCTGGGTGCGAGCCTCGCGCGGCGGTATCTGGCACCGCGCCATTGCCCTGGGCGACGAGGTCAAGCAGCGCCAGCCCCTGGGCTTTATCAGCGACACCTTTGGCGACAAACCCGTACAGGTGCGCAGCCCGATGGCGGGCATCGTCATCGGCCACGGCCAGAACCCGCTGGTCAACCAGGGCGACGCGCTGGTTCACGTCGCCAGCGTGAAAGCAGAATCTGAGCCAGAACAGTAGGATGAGCAAAGCAACGTGTGCCCATCCCGCCAGCCATGCAGCGATTCACCCAGCTTTTTCTAGATATAGACGCGACTACCTCAACCAATGAAAAGGTGCGATCGCTGCAGGCCTACTTTCAAGCCGCCGACCCCGCCGACAAAGTTTGGGCGCTCTACCTGCTGCTGGGCAAAACCCGCCGTCGCACGGTGACCTCGCGGGTGCTGCGGGACGTGTTTTTGCAAATTTCTGACATTCCTGAATGGCTGTTTAAAGACTGCTACGCCCAGGTGGGCGACTCGGCAGAGGTAATCGCCCTGCTGCTGCGCGATGTAGATTTGCCCTCCCTCTCTTCCTCCCCCTCCTCATCTTCGCTTCCCCTGCACCAGTGGATGGAGGAGATTATTCCCCTGTACAAGGCGATGGAAACCGACGCGGAACGGCGCGATCTAATCGTCTCCTGGTGGGCAGCGCTGAATAACACCGAGGTTTTTGTTCTCAACAAAATTCTCACCGGGGCCTTTCGAGTGGGCGCATCGGCAAAGCTGGTGATCAAAGGTCTCGCCGCCGCTACGGGCATTTCAGAACCGGTGCTGACCCACCGCCTGATGGGCGAATTCACGCCCACAGTCGAGTTCTACACCAGCCTGACCAGTGAAGAGGCCACGCAGAATGCCCCCAGCCAGCCCTATCCCTTCTTTTTGGCCACGTCGCTGGACGAAGCCAAGTTTCAAAGCGAAGACGTTGAGCGCTGGCGGGCCGAGTGGAAGTGGGACGGCATTCGCGCCCAGGTGATCAAGCGCGATGACCAGGTGTTTATCTGGTCACGGGGCGAAGACCTGGTCACGGCCCAGTTTCCCGAAATAGAGGCGATAATGGCGACGTTTCCCAACGGCATTGTGATGGATGGCGAAATTCTCTGCTGGCAGGACGGTAAGCCGCTGTCGTTCAACCACCTGCAAAAGCGCCTGGGCCGCAAGAAAGTCAGCAAAAAGGTAATGGAGGAAAGCCCCGTCCACTTCATCGCCTACGACCTGCTGGAGTACGGCGGCGTGGATATTCGGGAAAAAAGCTGGGGCGATCGCACCCAATCGCTCACCACCCTGCTGGCCGTTCACACTGCCCCCAACCTGCACCAGTCCGTTCCGCTGGAGTTCCACTCTTTTGCCGAACTAGAGGCCCTGCGCCAAGACTCTCCCCAGCAGGGGGCCGAGGGGCTGGTGGTAAAGGCGATCGACAGCCCCTACCTGGTGGGGCGCAAGCGCGGCTACTGGTGGAAGTACAAGGTTGAACCCATGAGCCTCGATGCGGTGCTGATCTACGCCCAGGCGGGCAGCGGCAAGCGGGCCAACCTCTTCACCGACTACACCTTTGCGCTGTGGCAAGGCGAGACGCTGGTGCCCTTTGCCAAAGCCTACAGCGGTTTGGATAATGCGGAAATTGACGCGCTGGACAAGTGGATTCGCCGCCACACCACCGAGCGGTTTGGCCCGGTGCGATCGGTCGAACCGATCCACGTATTCGAGATTGGCTTTGAGGGAATTGCAGAATCGACTCGCCATAAATCGGGCATTTCGGTACGCTTTCCCCGCATTCTGCGCTGGCGAAAGGACAAACCTGCCGCCGAAGCCGATACGCTAGAGTCGGCCAAGGAACTGCTAGCGACCTTTCAGTGAGCAGTCCTGGGCCTAAGCACAGCACCTACGGTTGCTGCCCCATCGCGCATACCGCTCTAGGAATGTTGAATCAGGACGGGTGAAGCCCTGAAGGTGTTTGTTAAGGGCTGGCCCTGGCCACCAGGTAGACCAGGGGCGATCGCCACTGCACGGTCTTGCCCTGGAGCTGCCGCTGACAACTCTGCTGAATAGTGGCAATATCTTGATCCGATAGATGCTGGGCCAGCTGGTCACGGTAGCTGGGTGGGGTGCCGCCCGTCGCAAACCACCGCTGCAGCAGCGCAGAAGACACATAGATGCTGCTGTGCAAAACATCTTCGGTGAGCTGCACCGTAAACCCTGCTTTGCGAAACAAGGTTTCTAGGGTGTCGGCCTGCCAGTTGAAGCGAGGGTCGGTGGTGGAGTGGGCGATTCCCGAAGGGATCACTCCGTGAATCGCATCCTCAGCTTGATGCCAGCGCTTGACCAGCGCTTTGCTGAGGGCTGCGGTATCGACCAGCTCTGAAATGCGCTGGCTGTGGCGGGGAATGGTTTCGGCCAGCACCACCGCGCCATCGGCAGCGAGAAACCCCTGCACAATCTCGACAAAGCGATCGCGGTTAACCACCTGGCCAAAGGCATTGCGGCCCACGATGCGCTCGAAGCGCACCCCTGGCGTGTGCGACTCCAGGTAGGCGGCCAGGGCTTCAAAGTCGGCATGCACAAACACGGGACGCACCAGTTTGGGTAGCTGGGCCGCCTGTTCCTCCAGCGCGGCCTGGTCTTGGGCAGTGTGGACACGGGCATAGACGCCGCCCTCGGGCACCCGGCGCAGGGCCTCCCAGGTGAGCAGCCCGGTGCGAGCGTTGAGGTCGAGCACGCGGTGGTGGCGCTGGGGCGGGGCCAGCTCAAAAATGCGATCGCGCACCTGCCCCAGCTGCTCGCCCGCCTGGCTGAGGGTGCGCTGCAGCCAGCGATCGCGGGCCGGGTCGTCGGGGCTGTAGGTGAGGGTTTCGGGCAGCGCGCCGCCGCCATCCACCAGCGCCGCCAGTTGAGCCTCGCGCCGCTGGGCCACCTGGGTCTGAATCGACGCCTCGTAGCCCTGGTCCGACGGCTGGTAAAACACCTGCCCCTGCAAGCCCGTGGGCAAATACTGCTGCTCGACCCAGTGGTCGCGGTAGGCGTGGGGGTACAGGTAGCCTTTGCCGTGGCCAAAGCCTTTGCTGTCGCGGTTGCCGTCGCGCATGGGGTTGGGCACCTCGCGCTCGCGCTCCTGCTCGACGGCGGCCAGGGCATCAAAAAAGCCCATGGTGCTGTTGGATTTGGGTGCCGTCGCCAGATACAGCGTTGCCTGGGCCAGGGGGTAGCGGCCCTCGGGCATGCCCACCCGGTCGAAGGCGGCGGCACAGCTGGTCACCACCGTGACGGCGTGGGGGTCGCCCAGGCCAATGTCTTCGCTAGCCAAAATCACCAGGCGACGAAAGATAAAGCGGGGGTCTTCGCCCGCGTAGACCATGCGGGCCAGCCAGTACAGGGCTGCGTCGGGGTCGGAGCCGCGCACGCTTTTGATAAAGGCGCTAATGGTGTCGAAGTGAGCGTCGCCCTCTTTGTCGTAGAGCACCGCCCGCTGCTGGATGGATTCTTCCGCCACGTCCAGGGTGATCTGGATGTGGCCCGATGCATCGGGGGGCGTGGTTTCCACCGCCAGCTCCAGGGCGTTGAGCAGGGCGCGGGCGTCGCCGTTGGCCACATTTACCAGATGATCCAGGGCATCGGGGGCAAGCTGAATGGCGCGATCGCCATACCCCCTCTCCCGATCCGCCAGCGCCTGCTCCACCACCCGGTACAGATCCGCTGACTCCAGCGGCTTGAGCTGAAAGATGCGCGATCGGCTGACCAGCGCTTTGTTGACTTCAAAGTAGGGGTTCTCGGTGGTGGCCCCAATTAAAATCACCGTGCCGTTCTCCACCCAGGGCAGCAACGCATCCTGCTGGGCCTTGTTGAAGCGGTGCACTTCATCGATAAAGAGAATGGTGCGCCTGCCGTACTGGCCGCGCAGATCCTGGGCGGCGGCGATCGCCTCGCGAATGTCTTTTACCCCGGCCAGCACGGCGTTCAGCGCGATGAAGTGGGCGCTGGTGGTGTTGGCAATGATCTGAGCCAGGGTGGTTTTGCCCGTGCCCGGCGGGCCAAAAAAAATCAGTGAGGAGAGCTGGTCGGCCTGAATCGCGCGGCGCAGTAGCCGCCCCGGCCCCACCACGGCATCCTGGCCGATAAATTCATCGAGGGTGCGAGGTCGCAGCCGCGCCGCCAGGGGCGCATCGCGGGCGATCTGGGCCTGGCGACTGTGATCAAAGAGATCCATAGGGGGCTGAGGAAGCGGGTTGGGCGGCGATCGCGCTGCACCGTTGCTCTATGGTACCGCCGGGACTTATGGACTGAGAGGCCAATTTCGAGCAAGATTGAAGGATGTCGTTAGCCCCGTTGGTGTAGAGCTCACAGGTTTTCTCTGGATAGACAGCCGCAAAAATGGGCAAGGGGTAAAACCGCTTGCCCATGCGTTAGTCAATTGCCTGACTTGCCTTATCCAGCCAAATACGCTTTCAAGTCGTGGCGGGCGTAGCGCAACTTCTTAATCGCATCGCGCTCGATCTGGCGCACCCGCTCGCGGCTGACGTTGAGCTGCTGGCCTACCTTTGAGAGCGATAGCCCCTCGCCAGTGCCGAGGCCAAAGCGCAGCACCAGCACTTCCCGCTGCTGCGGGGTCAGGCGATCGAGAATGCGAAAAATATCTTGCTGCAGGCTGTTTTGGGCCGCATAGTCTTCGGGCGATCGCCCCTGGTCGTCTTCGAGCATATCGGCCAGCTCGGTATCGCCCTTGTCGCCCACCATGGCGTTGAGCGACATCGGCTGCTGCGACTGGGCCAAAAACTGACGCACCTGAGTAATGGGCATGTCTAGATGGTTGGCCACTTCTTCGAGGGTGGCGGTGCGACCCAGTTCCTGGGCCAGGTGGCGCTGGGCACGCTTAATTTTGGTCAGCTTTTCGAAAATGTGAATGGGTAGGCGAATGGCGCGGCTTTTCTCGGCGATCGCCCGAGTGACGGCCTGGCGAATCCACCAGTAGGCGTAGGTCGAAAAGCGGAAACCCTTGGTGGGGTCAAACTTTTCTACGCCCCGCTGCAGACCCAGGGTGCCCTCCTGCACCAGATCCATCAGATCGAGGTTGCGCTTGGTGTACTTTTTCGCGATCGAGACCACCAGGCGCAGGTTGGCCTCCACCATGCGGCGGCGGGCGGCCTCTCCAGCCTCCAGCTCCTGATTTAAGTCCTCCACCGACAGGTTGGCGGCAGCGGCCCAATCTTCAGTGGAAGGATCTTGGTCCGATGACTTGGAGAGTTTGGCGGCGATCGCATTGAGCTGGTTTAGCCGCTGCACCCGCTTGCCCAGAGAAATTTCTTCATCACGGGTGAGTCGGGGAATGCGACCAATCTCCTTCAGGTATGCCTGAACAGAGTTACTGGAGGTAGAAATAGCTTGAGCCATGGGAACATCAGTAGCGGCAATCGACTTAGATGCCACTATGACAAGCTATACGCTCCGCTGCCTCTACCCTGGGGGGGGCTAAAGATTTCCTTAAGGGGTGCAATTTGCCCCATCGTACTGTACCTGCACCGGCAGCCAGTGAGCTTGGGGGTTGGGCAATGCCCCGCTCTGGGGGGCAAAGGTGCGCTGTAGCGCGCCCTCCAGGGCCTTTTCATCCAGGACAGTGTAGCCAGTGCTATCGAGCAGTACCGGATCTTTAACCAGCTGGCCCGTGGGGCTGACGATGACCCCTATCAGCCCCTCAATGGGGGGCGGTACCAGGCAGGTATTAATTGGGTAGGCAACCTGAATTGGGGCTAGCTTAGTCCCCAGCATGGGGGTATCGTCATTGCTCAGCCCCTGGCTCTCCTGCTCTAGCCAATTGGACAAATTGTTGGTGTAGAGCGAGACTTCGTCATTCAGCAGCGACTTGGCCTGTCCGTTGAACTGGTACTGGGCCGGGTCGCGCAGGCGATCGTCCAGGGTGAGCGGGGGCGGCGCTGAGGGCAGCGGCTCCAGGGCGATGTTCTCTGGGGGCGGTCCCGGAGCCGCCTGGGGCGGAGGAGAGGTCTGGGGGCTAGCTGGCGGCGGCGTGGCGGGCGCAGGGGCCTCAGGGGCAGGGGCCTCAGGCGCAGAGGCCACAGGCGATCGCGCCGGTTGAGTGGTTTGGGCAGCTGGGGTGGCGGGCACTGGGGCCAGCGTCCCCCCTGCCGCGATCGGTTTTGACGACGCGGGCAGGCGCACCACATCCATGACTGCCGCTGGATCGCTGAGCTCGGTCAACTTGTCTTCGGCCTCAGGAGCACTCCCAGGCATCGGCATTCCCAGCAGCAGTCCGTGCATTCCGATCGAAACTGCCGCCAGCAAACCGCCCCCCGACCAGCGGAGAGCGCGTTTGCCCAGCCTAAAGTTGAGAGGAAATGCCATAGCCATGTCCGTTGCTCTGCGCCAGTATATGTCAGCGTTTGCTTTTCTAGGCCCTCTAAAGGTGGCACAACTTTTCAGTGACGTTAACAGTGAACAGACAGTTTTTATATTGTCGTCATGGCCATCGCCATAACGGTTAAGGCGACTGCGTAGGTCACATTTAGGTGATGGCCATACGCCAATGCGCCGTCCCAGTCTTGGCTATAGTCATGAGTACTGTCCTAAGCGAATTGGCCAGCGCTACATTTACCGTTAACCTAGGGCTGTCGAGGCTTTAGCAAAGAAGGCTCAGAACCATGCGACGCGAAGACCTGACCCTACTGACAGCGGGCCTTTTGCTCGTGCTAACGGCCATTCTTTTGATTGCTCTAGAGCCTCGTACATCGTCGGTTGCTCCATCCTCCGAGGTTACTGCCGTGCCCACCCAGCTGTTGACCGACCCGTTTTTACAGTACCCCACCCCCGGTACCGTACGGGTGGTGTGGTTTACTGAGTTTGAGGGCCAAGACCACCAGGTCCGGTGGGGGACAGCCGATCAGCGCCCTGATGCTAACTTACCCAACCAGGCACCAGCGCTCACCACCCAGTTAACCCGCACCCGAGAAGACGGCCAGTCTCGGCTCGACCACCCCAACTTTGCCGATCTTCAGCAAACCGTGCGGCGGCCGATCTGGCGGCACGAGGCCGAAGTGACCGGTCTGCCGCCGGGGCAGCGGGTGCCCTACCGGGTGGCCAGCACCGGGCCAGACGGCATCGTAGCCGAAAGCCGCGTCTTTACCCTGGCTGGAGCCCCCATTCCCGGACAGCCGCTCAAAGTTTTGCTGACCTCTGACCACCAGAACATGCCCATGACCGCCGCCAACCTGCAAAAGGTGGACGAAACCCTGGGCCGGGTAGACGCAGTGTTTTTTGCGGGCGATCTGGTCAACATTCCCGATCGCGCCTCTGAGTGGTTTGACGACAGCCGGGGCTGCGGCTTTTTTCCCTGTTTACAGGGCAACACGAGCTATGCCCTGGAGCGCAATGGCCGCACCGTGCGCTATCGAGGGGGCGAAATCATCCAGCACGCGCCGCTGTTTACAACCCTGGGCAACCACGAGGTAATGGGGCGCTTTGCCGCCACCGCTCCGCTGGGAGAGCAGTTTAACCAGCCCGTGCCCCGACAGGTGGCAGTGGGCCTGTACGAGGCCAATGCCGACCTGTTTAACCCCGCTGGCGACCCCGAGCTGCGCCGCCAGTGGATTGTCGACAATTCGTTCAACAGCCAGACCTACGAGGATCTCTTTAGCCTGCCCGTCACCCAGGTGCCCAACCCCGATCGCCCCGAGACGACCAGCCGCTACTACGCCATTACCCTGGGCGATGTTCGCCTGGTGTCGCTCTATGTGACCCAGATCTGGCGGCCCTCCCAGCTCAATGCCACCACGCGGGGCCGCTACCAGGAGCGCGAGGCCGACCTGGGCACGCCGCAAAACTGGGGCCACGGTCAGCACATTTTCGAGCCGATCGAGCGGGGCAGCTTGCAGTACCAGTGGCTGGAGCAAGAGCTGGCCAGCGATGCCTTTCGCCAGGCCCGGTATAAGGTGGTGATGATGCACCACCCGCCCCACACCCTGGGCGACAACATCGTGCCCGCTTTTACCAACCCGGTGCGCCGCTACGATCGCGACAGCCAGGGTCGCCTCACAGGCGTGCGCTACGAGTACCCCCGCGCCGACGACTACATCGCCCGCGACCTGGTGCCCCTGCTAGAGCAGGCCGGGGTAGATCTGGTCTTCTACGGTCACTCGCACCTGTGGAACCGCTTTGTGTCACCCCAGGGCACCCACTACCTCGAAACCTCTAACGTCGGCAACTCCTATGGGGCCTTCTGGAACGACAAGTCGCGCCCGGTGCCGCCTGAAACCATTGAGGGCTCAGCCGTAACCTACTCCCCCACCGACTACGTGGCCCAGGGCGACCCCAACGGCCTGGAGCCTGTCGTGCCCACCCTCGCCCCCCTGCGCGACGACAGCGGCCAGCCCCTGCCCTACGTCGCTAGCAACGACATCACCGTCTTTAGCGTGTTTGAAACCGAGAAGGGCACCGTCAGCAGCTACTACTTCGACACCCGGCAGCCAAACTCTGAGGTAGTGAAATTCGACGAGTTTAGGCTAGGCCAGTGAGCGGCTAGGCCTGGTTTTGGTAGGCTTCGGTGGCCAGAAAATAGCCGATCAGATACAGCGAGCCGCACAGCACTTTGAGCTGGCTGGGGGTGTGCCCCAGGGCGGTGAGCCCGTCACTGAGGGAATTGTAGATCTCACAATGGGCCAGGCTGGGGCAGACCGATCGCGCGATCGCCGCCAAATCCTCTGGTGCCGCCGTTTCGTGCCCCGGCACGGGCACCAGATGCAGGGTATCGCCGGGCCGCAGCAGAGCCGCAAAAATATCGCGGTGGTCCTTGGTGGCAAGCATGCCCATTAGCCAGGCCGTTCCTGAGGGGCTGACTGATTGACTGGCCCACCAGCTATCGACATACTGGCGCAGCACCTCGGCGGCGGCGGGGTTGTGGGCACCGTCGATCAGCAGCGGATAGCTGACCGAGTCCTGGCCCCATCTCACCCACTGCAGGCGTCCGGGCCAGCGGGCTTTGCCCATGCCCTGGACAATGTCTGCATCGGAAATTTTCCAGCCCTGATGGCGGAGGTTTTGGAGGGCGGCGATCGCCACCGCCGAATTGACCCGCTGATGCTCACCCAGCAGCACCAGCGGGTAGGTGATGGCATCGTCACCGCTGCCGTAGCGGGCCTGGCCATGCTCAAGCGGTACCGCCGGGGTGGGCCACACCACCGGACAGTCCAGCTCAGCCAGTCGCACCTTGACCACGGCCTCCGCCTCGGGGGGAAGTGGACCGATGACCGCTGGCCGCCCTGGTTTGAGCACCCCTGCCTTTTCGCCAGCAATATCGGCCAGGGTGGGGCCAAGACGCTGCCAGTGCTCTCGGCTCAGGGAGGTAATCACGCTAACCAGAGGCGCATCCACCACGTTGGTGGCATCGAGTCGCCCCCCTAAGCCCACCTCCATGACCGCCAGATCAACACCCACGTCGGCAAAGTGCAGCCAGGCCGCAGCGGTAAACACCTCAAATTGGGTGGGTGAGGGCTGAGCTGGGTCAATGGCGGCCACCACCTGATGCAGCCGCTGCATTAAAGCCTGGGCCTGAATTGGCGCGTCGTTCACCGTAATGCGCTCGCGCCAGCTCACCAGATGAGGCGAAGTATATCGCCCGACTCGATAGCCCGCCGTCTGCAGCACCGCCGCCAGGTAGGCACACACCGATCCCTTGCCGTTGGTACCCGCCACATGCACGATGGGTACCCGTGTTTGAGGGTTGCCCAGGGCCGCCAGCAGCCGCTGAATGCGCTCTAGCCCCAGCTCCACCCCAAACCGCCCAAAGGGGTCGAGCAGCGCTTGTATTGGTTGATCTAGCGGAACTGGGGATTGCACCACGGGCATCAAATGTTCGGTTTGGAGTTCGGCTTGGAGTAGTAGAGTTTACCAAATCGCAGCTAGCCCCTCGATTTAGAAATTGAAAAGCTGCGTTGAAGGTATCTCTGATCCTGCATCCTCATGAAAAAGGCGCAGCCTTCCGCTGCGCCTGAGGTTACGTTCTCAACGAGTCGAGCCAGATCAGCTGAGCTAAACGGCCTCGGTATTTTTCTCGCCAGTGCGAATGCGGACAATGTCGTCTACGGGGCTGACGAAAATTTTGCCGTCGCCAATTTCGCCAGTGCGGGCAGCGGAGATGATTTTGTCAACCACAATATCAACCTGGGCCTCTTCGACCACAATTTCGATTTTGAGCTTTTGCAAAAACTCAACGGTGTACTCTGAACCACGGTAGCGCTCGGTCTGCCCCTTTTGGCGACCAAAGCCGCGCACCTCCGAAACAGTCATGCCGACAATACCAGCGTTGACCAGGGCAATTTTGACCTCGTCTAGCTTAAAGGGGCGAATAATAGCTTCTATTTTTTTCATAGATCAAACTGGGTGCTTCAGCGATTTTCGTTTAGCTTCGGTCTATGTGTATCGGGCTTGCCCCCTAGAATACTGCATCGCTCGCTACAAAACCGTAGAAGAGACGGCGGTGGTTGGGGTTAGCGCTTTGTCTAATTTAGCGACAAAGCCTTGGCGAGAGGCCCTAGCGAGAGGTATTCAGCAGCGGCTTCATGATCAGAAAACCGGCCCCAAAGGCGCTGACGACAATCAGCAGAATGGTGGCGGCCAGCCATAGCCCACTCAGATCTGAGGACCGCTGGCTGAGCTGCCCAGGGCGGTTGGGGTCGAGGCGCTCTTCGGTGTAAAGCCGCTGGGGCATTCCGGACTGTGGCCGCTGAGGTGGCTTTTTAGACAGTTTTTTGGCCTTGGGCTTTTTGACGATTTGGGTGATCTGGCTGGCCAGGTTAGAGACCCCTTCACCCACCGATTCAGAAAGCCGCTCTGGCAAAGACGTTGTTGCCCCGTCGTCGCTGGACATTGTCGGTAGAGACATGGGGTAGGCAGGAGCCATCGCCTGGGCCTCGGCGTTGAAGTGGACCTCTAGGGGCGATCGCCCGCCGTTGGCCATTCCGTTGGCCATATCGAGCGGCTGGGGCTGGCTGACCTCGATGGCCTGCTTGAGGCGGGCGGCTGAGTCGGCAAAGCGAATCATTTCCTGACGCAGCACCTGGTTTTGCTGGGTAAGCTGCTGGTTTTGCTGATTGAGCGAATCGACCATAGCCTGGGTCGCCCGCAGTTCTGTGGCCAGCTCGCGGTACACCGAAATAGGTACGGACGGAGCCTGACGGTTACCCTGGGGTACCTCTGGGGCAACCGCCCCTGGGTAAGCCGATTCGGAAGAATAAGGTGCGTTCATGATGACGGTAGAAGGGGCGTTGAAGACTGAAAAACTAGGCTGATAATTGGTCTGCCCAAGGGTAGTTCAATTTGGCGCGAATGCACCAGCTGAATCAAAAAAAGTTTTGCCGCTGGGCCTGCAGATGGAGACGATAGTCAGGGCAAACACAGGCCTTCAGGAAAAAGCGCTCTGGCCCCTCCCCTGCCTTATAGTTTACGTGTATTACTTAAAAAAATACGCTACCGCTGATAGTTTGCCGACCAGGTCAAGCAACGAGTGTTGATTAACGAGTCTTAGGGCGTGTCATTAATTCTGACCAAAAGCTCGGTATGTCAGCCTTGCCACGCCCCGACCCAAAGACAAGCTAGGGCCTGTAACCCTTGATTCTTGAACGTTTAGCAGCTAATTGACGACAGCCCCTAGAGCGGCGGCGATCGCAGCACTGTCGGCCACAAACCCAAAGCACTGATTGACGTTGTAGACCGTGGCCTGGGCGCAGTAGTCGGGCGAAGTGGTGGCGCTACAGTCGCGCAGCAGAATGCAGTCGTAGCCCAGAAAATTGGCGTCTTGCAGGGTCGCCATTACGCACTGGTCTACGTTTACCCCGGCAAATAGCAGGGTGGTTTTGCCCAGGTTGCGCAAAATACTGTCGAGGGGCGTATCCCAAAAGCCGCTCATGCGATACTTATCAACCCAGATATCCTGGGGCTGGGCCTGGAGCTCATCGACAACCGCCGCCGCCCAGCTGCCTTTGGTCAGCACCGGAGCACCGTTGGCGGGCAGTGGATCGCCCAGACCAACCCCCGCCCCAGACGGGTTGTAGACGTGCCGCAGCCCGGCGCTGATGTTCAGCAAGTCGGCGCGGTTGCCCCAGTTGATCCACACAATCGGCACCTGGGCCGATCGCAGCTGAGGTAGCAGGGTTTGCAGCGGCCCAATCGCTTGCCGGGCCGGGGTGACATCGACCCCAATACTGGCCAGCCAGCCGTCGGGGTGGCAAAAATCGTTTTGCATATCGACCACCAGACAGGCCGTTTTGCTGAGGTCAAACCGCACCTGCTTGGTCTGGGTAGTTAAAACCGCCAGCCGAGGCTGTAGTTCCTGGCGGCTAATATCGGCGGTGTGGTCGTTGACCCACCAGGCATTGGGCGGGTTGCCCAACGGACGCAGGTTTGAGACATTCATGTCAACCTTTGGGGGAGGCAGCCTTAGGCGGTAAGGAAGCGGCTATTTGACCTGGAGGGCGAGCAGCGCCAGCCCTGCCGTCACGGCGTAGGCGACCGCTACCACCTGAATCTCAGACCAGCCGGATAGCTCGAAGTGGTGGTGCAGGGGAGCCATCTTAAAGAAGCGCTTGCCCACGCCATCGGGGCCTTTGGTGGCCTTGAAGTAGGCGACTTGAATAATTACCGACAGGGTTTCGGCAAAGAACAGCAGGGTGAGCACCAGCAGGGCAAACAGGTTGCCGCTGAGAATGCCCACTGCGCCCAAGGCCGCACCCAGCGCCAGCGACCCGGTATCGCCCATGAAAACGCGGGCGGGGTTGTGGTTGTGCAGCAAAAAGCCCAGACAGGCCCCGGCCATAGCGGCGCAGAAAACCATTAAATCGGGGTGGGTGGGGGCCACAATGGCGGCCAGACCCATAAAGGCGATCGCGCCCGTACCGCCCATTAGCCCGTCGAGGCCATCGGTGAGGTTGGTGGCATTGCTCTCGGCCACCAGCACAAACCCGGCCAGCGGCCAAAACAGAAACCCCAGGGGCAAACCCAGGCCCAGGGGCAGAGCTACGGTAGTCAAGCTGACCGGCTGGCTGGCGAGTACCCACAGGCAAAACAGCACGGCCACCGCAATTTGCAGACCCAGCTTGGCGCGGGGAGAAATGCCCTTATTCGAGCGGCGCTGAATCACCTGCCAGTCGTCGACCCAGCCGATGGCACCGTAGGCCAGCGTCAGCAGCGAGACGGCGACGGCGTCGCGGGCAAAACCCGTTGCGGCCAGGGCTACGGCGATCGCGACCGGCACAAAGAAGGCCCCGCCCATCGTGGGCGTACCCGCCTTCTTGAGATGGCCCTGGGGGCCTTCCTGGCGAATAAACTGCCCGGTCTTGAGGGCGCGCAGCAGGGGCACGGCCGTGAAGCCCAGCAGGCTGCTGCCCAGAGCCGCCACTATGAACGGCACAGTAATGGACGCCCCCAGACTGGCAGCGTTCCCCAAAAGGCCGTCTAGCCCGACGGCGGCAGCGCTGAGACCCAGGCCCAGCAGCCAAAATAGCGTTTGGCCGTTCAGAGACAGCCGCTTCGATGCTAAAAACTTCGCATCCACGAACAATTCCTCAATTGCATCACACCACACACCAACAGGAGTCTACTGGATGATCTTCCAATTGACTACGACTGGCGGCAGGAAATAGTCAGGAAGTCTAAATGAATGGTCTCACTAAGACGCGAAGTTTAACAACACTTAACGATAAATTTGGCTGACGCGGCTGAGGCCCGCTTGGGTACGGCGGCTAGTCGTCGTCATCGTCAAGGGCGAGATCGGTATCGTCATCGTCTTCGAAGCTGTCATCGTTGCCCATCAGGTCTGAAATTTCTTCGTTTTCGGCCTCGTCGGGGATGTTTTCAACGACATCGCGGCTGCGCAGACGGCCAATGTCTTCTAGCCAGTGCAGAATCGAGGAGTCGCCCGAAGACGGCAGAATGGGAGCCTTGGCGCTGCGGGGCACCTGGCGCAATGAGGGGTTGTAGTATTTTTCAGACATAGCGGTGGCCTATAGCAAGAGGCAGACACTCCATCCTAGCAGAGACCCTATGTTTGCCGCCCCTTCTGTCGCTCACTCTGCCGCTCTCGGGGTTTTGCCGTATCATGCCTCTTGGCTGCGGAGATAGTGCTGGGAGACTGGAGCCATGTTGGGCAAAGCTGAGCTACTAGACGCGGTCGCTGGAGTCAATCGAGGGATCAATAGCAGCCCTAGCGATCGCGCCGCTATTCAGGCCGCTGCCGCTACCCTGGAGGGCCGCAACCCCACGCCTGAGCCGCTGCAGGCCAGCGATCGCCTCAATGGCGACTGGCGCTTGCTCTACACCACCAGCCGCGAGCTGCTGAATATCGATCGCGTGCCCTTGGCCTCCCTTGGCCCCATCTACCAGTCGATTTGCCTGGCCGAAAACCGCATTTACAACATTGCCGAGGTGAACGGGCCGCCTCTGCTGTCGGGCCTGGTGGCGGTGGCGGCGACCCTGGAGCCCGTTTCTACCCAGAGGGTGAACGTGCGCTTTGTGCGGGGTGTGGTGGGCCTGCGGCGGGCGTTGGGCTACCAGTCGGTGGCTCAGTTCATCGAGAAAATGCAAACTACTCCCAAGTTTTCGCTGCTGCAGGGCCTCGATTTCAGCATTAACCCGGAGCGCCAGTCGGGCTGGCTGGAGGTCACCTACCTCGACGACGACCTGCGGATTGGGCGCGGCAACCAGGGCAGCCTGTTTGTGCTGCAAAAGGTGTAACCGTCAGCTATAGAGATTCTCAACCAGGAAGCAACCATCCCCTCGCAGCCAGCGACCGTAGCCACCGCAGGGTGGGCAGTGCCCACCATTAGATAATCTTTTGCAAAAGTCGCCTAAACCGCCTTTAGCGGGGTGCGGTGCTGCTCGATCAGAGCACAGCAGTCGGCTACAGGGGCGCGATCGCCCATAGCAGCGACCAGCGCGTCGAAGGCATCGCGGTGCTGCTCCAGCAGGGTTTTGGCCTGGAGCGCGGCCCAGCGCTGCTTGAGCGGGGCTTCGGCGGGCGATCGGCCCAGGGCCTGCCAAAACAGGCTGAGGGTGGCGGTGTCATTGTTGCCCCCCTCGGCATTGCCGTAGATCATTTGCTCGGCGGCAATGCCCGCCATCCACACCTGACAGTAGCGATCGATGCTCTGGGGGGTGAGGCGAGCCAGCGCTGCCGGGTCGCTGGGGCCAAACACCACGCCGCCCTGACCGGGAATGCCCTGCTTCCAGGCTTCCCAGGTGTTGAGGGTATAGGCCTCAACCGGAATGTCGAGCAGCACCGCCGCCAAAAAATGGCCCGCCTCGTGGTGCAGCACCCGCTGGCGGTGTTCAGGCGAGGCCCAGGCTACCGTGTCCATCAAAATATCGCCAATGCGGCCGCCCAGACCCAGCTGGTCAAGGCTAAACACCCCCAGTCCTACGGCGGCAAACACCGCCACCACCGCTGGCGACAAGTCGATAATCGGCCCCAGCAGGCTGGCCATAGTCACCCCAAAGATGACGATGGCAATGGTGTTGAGGGTGGTGTCGCGCATGTCGTCTCCAATCACTCCATCAAGCAATACTTTACTTGTTGACAGCAACATCATTTGTTGACAGCAACATCTGCTGTTGTCGGTCGGCGTTGCTCTATGGTAGCGAGGATGGAGAGCGAGGGCTAGGGACTCAAAAGATCCCGGCTTCGAGCTGTTTGGCGGTTTGCAGGCTGGTCTGGAGGCGATCGCGGCCCGCCTCGGAGTGCTCAATCGGTATGCTCTCCAGCAGGGCCGGGAAAAACAGCGCCGTCCAGCTCTCGGGCAGGGGGCAGCGAGTACTGCCCCGCCGCAGGATTACCCGCTGAGCCTCGGCATCCCAAACGAAGGCGCTGGCGGCACCAAGGGCGATCGCGGCCACGTAGGGCTCGGTGGGGCAGCTAGCGGGGTCGGCTCCATTCAGCCCAGGCGCACGATAGTCGGGCCGGGCCACTGGCTGAAAGCTCACCCGATGGTCGTGGGCCTGAATGCCCAGCCGGGTCGCCTCCACCTGAATGCCCTCTACTCCTACCACAAACAGCAGGTCGCGACGAAACTGAGCGCTGGGAAAGCCCACATTCCGCAGTTCGGCGGGTAAGGCGGGGCGCTCTACCCCCGCCGCCAGCAGCGCCCCCGTCAGCAAAATGCGCTGAAACCCGGCGACGTCCCATTCTGTAATCAGGCCCCTGGCTAAAGCCTCTTGGTATAGGCGGGCCATGGCTCGAATCCGGGGGGCATCGGCTACATCGACGGCGATCAGCTCCTGCACGTTGAGGGTCTCTTGACCATAGGCCCGCAGCGCCGCTTCGGTACCGCCATAGACCGAAATGTCGGGAGCTTCTCTGAGGTAGATGGCAAGGCTGCGGCGAAAGGTGCGGTAGCGGCGATCGCCGGGGTTGGCGGGGGCAAAGGCCTGGTCGAGCAGGCGGGCCAGGTGGGCCTGAAACCCCACGGCCTGCTTGAGCGTAGCGCTGACGCCAATATCCTGGTTGGCGGTGACCAGGGCCGCGTAGAAGGCCTCGTGCAGATTAGCCCCCTGCTGGGCCAGCTGTCGGTAGCGGCTGATGTCGGCGGCGATCGCCCCCAGCCGAGCGGCCAGCAGCGGTTCTTTTTGGGCCAAAATTTGCCAAAAGCGGGGGCTAAAGGCGTAGTCTTTGAGCACCGCAAACAGCAGGCGATCGCCCCCCGCTGCCCGGTCGGCCCCCGACAGCATTTCCAGCAGCAGCAGGCGACTATTCTGGTAAGCCGCCTCCAGGCCGTAGCCCGCCTTCTCCTGACGAGACACCAGCACCGACAGCGTGTTGCTGCCCGTAAGGTGGCCTGCCCCGCCGGGAATCAGGTGCTTGCCCATGCCCACGGCGGCCCAATCGCGATCGCTAAACTGCAGCAGGGCAAAGCTCAGGGCGGCCCTATCCTCAGTGGCCAAGTGCCGCATTTTGTCGGTGATAGCGGTGCGCAGGGCGTGCTTGTCTAGCTCGTTTTGCTCAATTGAGGCGGCCAGCGATCGCAGCGACTCCGGGTAAATGCCCTCGCCCTCAAACCGCATCATGCCCAGGGCCAGGGCGATCGCCCCCTCTTCGGCCCCAAACGTGACGTTGGGAATTTTAGACATCAGCTCTGGGGTGCTCGACAGCCGCCGACTGTCGAGGGAGGTAGAGGCATTGAGCTGCTTGAGCACGGCTAGACGAGCCAGCTGCCCGGTTGGCCCCGGCAGCGCCAGCAGCGGCCGAGTCAGCAGCTGCTGCATCGACAACAGCTGCTCCCCCGCCCAAAACGAGCCGACGGTGCCCGACCCGGTTGTAATAGGACGGGCATCGGGGCTGCGCAGCAGCGGGTCTTGCAGGGTGCGCAGAGAGTGGTCCAGCATCCACAGGGCCTCGCCGGGGTCTAGCCCCGCCGCCCGGCTCGACTCGGCGTAAACCGGCACAAAATAGTCTAAAAAAAAGCGATCGGTGTCGAAGCGGTTGCCCTGGCGGTAGCCCAGCAGCTTGCCCTTGGCCAAGTCGGCGGCGATCGCGGTGACGTAGGGGTTGGTTTGCAAAAACCAAAAAAACTTGCGATCGAGGGCCGGGCGCAGACCGCTGCCCAGTAACCCACTGGCCTGCTGGTAGGCGGCCTCAGACAGGGGTGGCACCACCGTGCCATCGCTGAGGGTAAACCAGGCTCCGTCGTTGCGAAACCCGTAGGTCGCCCCTTCAATGGGGCTTACCCAGTCGCGGGTGGGCAGCGCCTGGGCCTGCATACCCAGCGTCACCGCTGCCAGACCCAGGTCGAGCGGCAGACGGCCGGGCGGCGTCAGAGCCGGGTCGGGCCGCACCACCACCGCAGGGTCTTTACGTGTGGGGTCTTCATCCGTAGGGTCTTCAAATGATCCTGTAATCCAGCCCTGCCACTGCCAGGGCTGGCTGGGGTCTACGGGCAGGCGATCGCCCACGATGGTTTGCAAATCATCGCTGGCCACGGTTGGCACCTGAACACTCAGGTCATAGCCAGTCTTCAGGTCTAGGCTGCCCGCTGCGTTGATGGTCAGCGGACCGACCTGCAGGTGGGTGTCGGCCAGGCGCACCCGCTGCCCCTGAAACATCAGCGTGCTGTGCAAAGGGTTAACCAGGGCCGATAGCTGCCCCAGCCGAGCCTGGCTATCCTGCACCACCACTTTCCCCTCCAGGTCGAGGGCCGCCAGGGGAGGCTCGGCGGCATTGGGCAAAGGGGTAAACAGGCTCAAGTCGCTGTCGATGGCTCCAGCCTGGAGGGTAACCGCCGAGGGTAAGGCCGGATTGAGGCCAGTCAGGGGCAGGTTTTGCGTCTGCAGACTGGCCTGGAGCGATCGCTGGCTCAAATCGACCGTGCCCCTGGTCTGGATCAGGCCCTGCCCGAGCCGTCCAGCCAGCTCAAAAGTAACCCGATCGCGCTGGGGCCGCTGCGATCGGCTGACCGTGGCCTGAATATTTTGCAGCGTCAGGGACGATCGCTGACCGGGGGCATCGGGGTTTGGTCGGGCGGCGTACAGGGTAAACGCACCAGCCTCAACCCGCAACGTTTCTAAGCTAACAGAGCGGGTGGGGGCGATCGCCGCTCCCCCTCCACTACCTAGGCTAAAGCTGGGGCCAGCCCCATCCTCAGGCAGCACCACCAAAAACTCAGGCCGCACCAGGGTTACCGCCGCCTGCCATTTGCGCCGAGTCAGCAGTGCCCAGGGGTTAAACGCGATCGCCACGGCGTCGATCTGCCCGGCCAGCGCCTCGGCTTCGGTGAGGGGAATCACGGTCTTGCCCAGCCACAGCCCGCGGTGGGAAATGCCGCGCACGCCGCCGAGCTGAACCGATCGCCCGAGGGCAGCGGAGATGGTCTGCTCGGCTTGGGAGTGCAAGCTTTTAAGGCCAAACGCCCCGCTGAGGACAACGCCAATCATGGCCCAGGGCACTACCGTCTTTGCCGTTCCTTTTAACCATGCCGCTGACCTGTACCCAGAAAACTTTTGACGTGCAAGGGTCATATATCAGCGCCAGGCAAAATAGCTAAGAACCATGTCGGCGACCGTTAGACAACGCTGTAGAACCGGGGGGTGACAGCGCTATGGGTCTACTCGCGCCAATTGACTCACGCCAGTTTACTCGCGCCGATTGACTTGCGCCAGCTCACTCGCGATAAAAAGTCTCCAGGCTGGTGCGATCGCCCACAAAGCGCCAGTGCCAGGGCTCAAAGGCTACCCCCTGAAAGTTGTCGGGCGGAAACGACAGCTCAAAGCCGAAGTGCACGGCGTTGGTATCTAGCCACTCGTAGGCGCGGGTTGTTTGAAAGTCGGTGTTGAGGTTGGTGCCCGCCTGATTGCCGTCGCCAATATCGACGGCGTAGCCGGTGTGGTGCTCGCTGTAGCCCGGTGGGGCGCTGACCTCGGCGCGGGTTTGGGCATCCTGGCCGCGCTCGGCCTTAAGGCTAAAGAATATCTGCTCCTGCTCAGCCTGGGAGCGAAAGCCCGACAGGGGCACCAGTCTAACTCCCTGGCGGGCGGCGGCCTGGGTCATGGCCTCGTACTGGGCCGCCGCCGTAGAGCGCATTCGAATGCTGGCGTTGCTGGATAGCGTCACGAGGTCTTCGGCAGGGGCTTCGTCGTAGGCGCGATGGTTGAGCAGGGTATGGCTGGAGGGGGCTAGCTGATTGGCGACAGCGCGGTTCTCATCCAGGCCGCTATCCACCGGGGCGGTGCCGTCTGCCTCTGCGGCAGAGCGATTGATCATGGTCTCGAAGGGCTGAGCAAATTCTGTAGCAGAAAACCCGTTGGTCTGGTACCAGGCCACGAGCCCGCCTGCGGCCAAAGCCAGCAGCGCTAAACCCAAAGTCCGGCGCAGCATTCGAGTGCGCCGCAGCCAGGCGGGTTGGCCTGACTCCGTAGAGTATAGAGGTACGTCGCGGGCCGCTTGGGGAATATCGTCGATGGGTGACATGGTCATTCGCTTCCGGCAAAGCTCTACCCATTATGGCCCGCAACGCCGCGATCGCAACCTCTTGAGTCAGGCTGACGCAAACTCCGGCCTCGCCTGTCACAATCGCAGGGCAGAGGGTGAGTTAAAGAGCAGGGGCAGAGGTTTGGGACAGCGTACGTGCAGCAGAGTAACTGGAGCCATGGAGGGCTGCTATTGTGCCACCGCTTGAGGTATTGATGCGTCTGTACGGGCCGATCGGGGCTGGCATCGGGGCTGGCATTGCTCTGGGGGCCTTGCTCCAGCGCTTTGACCCCAGTTCACCAGAATCTCTAAAACTACATCAGCAGGTGCCTCTGCGGCTGGGGCGGTTTTTGTTTTGGCTGGGCATTCCCCTCAGCATTGTCGGGTTTATGCGGCGGGCCGATCTGTCGGGCAACCTGTACCTGGCTCCGGTAGTGGCCTGGGCCGCCATTTTGCTGGGGCTGCTGTGCAGCCGCCTGTGGATTCGCCGTACGCCCCAGGCCCAGTGGCCGCCGCCCACCCAGGGCAGCTTTTCGCTGGCGGCCATGCTGGGCAACACGGGCTACATCGGCTATCCGGTGGTGCTGCTGCTGCCTCAGCTCGGGGTAGGGGTGTTTGGCTGGGCGTTGTTTTACGATGCCCTGGGCACCCTGTTGGGCTCCTACGGGCTGGGGGCAATTTTGGCCTCGGAGCTGGGCGGGCAGAGGCCCCCAGCGGCTCAGCAGCGGCAGTGGTTGACCAGGCTGCGAGCCGTCGGGCAAAACCCGATCATTCTGGCCTTTGGGTTGGGGCTGGGGTTAAAAGCGATCGCCCTACCCGCCTGGCTCGACCAGGGTCTATACCAGTTTGCCTGGGCGATCGTGATGCTATCGCTGGTGCTGATGGGGCTGCGCATTCAGCAGCTCAGCTCGTGGCACCACCTGCACCTGGCAACCGTAGCCGTGGCGATTAAGATGCTGATACTGCCCCTGGCCGTGGGTATCGGTCTCACCCTGCTGGGGGTAGATGGCGCGCCCCGACTGGTGATGATCTTGCAGGCGGGCATGCCCTGCGCCTTTTCAAACCTGGTGCTGGCTGAGGCCTACGACCTCGATCGCGACCTGTCGGTGACCTGTGTAGGTCTCAGTTCGGCCAGTCTGCTGTTAACCTTGCCCCTGTGGCTGTGGGCGTTTCCTGGGGAGTAATACCATGACCACCCGATGGCCAAAGCCCGGTTGCTGGAGCGGCCTGCTGGTTAGTTGCCTGGTTGGGCTGATGGCCCTGGGCTGCATGCCGCTGGGATCCGCAGCGCCTGGCCTGGCTCAGGTGCAGAATGCAGCGGCCCGGCCCCTGCTGCGGCCCGGCGATCGCGGTGATCAGGTTAGTTATGTACAGCGAGAGCTGGCCAGGCTAGGGCTTTACCGGGGGCCAATCGACGGTCGATATGGGGCCGATACAGAGGCGGCGGTGCGATCGCTGCAGCAGCAGCAGGGCGTTACCGTCGATGGCACAGTAGGTGCCCAAACCTGGCTCGCCCTAGACGCTCTCCTGCGCCAAAACGTTCTCGCGCTGCCCGCCCCGGCCCTGGGGGCGCAAACCCTGGCCTTTACGCCCCTGGTGGTAGCGCAGCCTCCGCAGCCTCCGTCTGCCCTGTGGCTAGCGCTCATGCCCCTGGTGCCGATCGCGGGTGGTGCCCTCACCTACCTGCATCGACGGCTTCAGCATCAGCAGGTGTTTCAGCGCCGGCGGCCTCGACAATGGCCCCCCAAGCCCCCCGGCTCGTGCAAGGGGCCTTAGTCAGCACCGTGGAACTTAAAAAATAGGCCTGCGAAATAGAATGCTTCTTTAGAATGCTTCTTTGGACGGCTTGGAAAAGGTGACACGTTGGCGCTTATCGTCTGTAACATTTTTGGCTGAGTCAAACGGGCAAATCTAAAGAAAAGGTACAAATATGAGGGGGGTGGCCCGCCTCAGGGGGCACCATAAATAAGATTGATACAGGCTTAGGCATCGCTGTAGGGCTATCTATAACCCATAGATAAACCTATAGATAGCTCACTAATCTGGCTGAGCAGGTCAGCATAGCAGTGCCAGCTGAGCAGAATTTATGCGCCGATTCACCATCGAGTCGACCAGGGCCAGAGTTTTTGCCAAGGACGCTGCCAGCGACGCTGTAGCGCTCTCTGGTCGCTTGCTCTTTGGGTTGGCACGCTACCAACGGGTTCTGGCCAAGCGCTAAATATTCGCTCTCTGCCTGTGTCGAGGCTTATCCATCGTCTGCGCTTCCCGTGCAGCCGTTTCAGAGTTTACTTTCTTACCCCTACCCACTGTTTCCTGGAGAGTCCTATGCTGACCGTTGCCGACATCATGACCCATCACGTCACCACGATTGCCAGCGGAGCCACCGTGGCCGAGGCCATAGACCTGATGCAGCATCGGCAAATTCGATCGCTCCTGGTTGAGCACCGCTCTCAGGATATGCCCTTTGGTATGGTGACCGAGCGCGATATTGTCTATACCGTCGTCGCCCGCGGCCACGACCCCGAGAAGGTGCTGGTGCAAGACATCATGCGGCAGCCCTGCATTTCGCTAACCCCCGACCTCTCGATTCAAGCAGCCTCCCAGGTGCTGTCGGACACAGGGGTACAGCGCGCCCCCGTTGTTCAAGACGGGGCGCTGTTAGGGGTAATTTCTGTCACCGATATTTTGATGCGAGGCATTCCGGTGCTGACCCTGAGCCGCTAGGAACGGTAGAAGGAATCGAAAAGAGGCCGCAACTGCGGCCTCTTTTCATTTACCCCTCTGCTGGGGCTCGATTCGACAGCTCGGTCAGCCACCGCAGGCGATCGCGCACCTCATCGGTCAGCACCTCGGCCCGGTAGCGCCAGCCCCAGTTGCCGTCAGATTTGCCGGGGGTGTTCATGCGGCAGTCGCTGCCGTAGCCCAGTACGTCTTGCAGGGGCACGATCGCCTGGTTGGCAACCGACATGAGCGCCAGACGAATCAGAGTCCAGTGAACGCCCTCAGGGCTGAGACAGCCAATGTAGTCCATCAGGCGATGGCGCTCGTAGTCAGGCATTTTTTCAAACCAGCCCACGGTGGTGTCGTTGTCGTGGGTGCCGGTGTAGACCACGCTGTTGGGCACGTAGTTGAAAGGCAGGTAGGGGTTGGTGCTGTCACCGCCAAAGGCAAAGTGCAGAATCTTCATGCCCGGAAACTCAAACTCATCGCGCAGCGCTTCGACCTCAGGGGTGATCATGCCCAGATCTTCGGCCATCACCGGCAGGCTGCCGAACTTTTGGCGCACGGTTTCAAACAGCTCGGTGCCGGGAGCGTCGATCCATTCGCCGTTCATAGCGGTGTCTTCGCCAGCGGGTACGCCCCAGTAGGCCTGCAGCCCGCGAAAGTGATCGACCCGAATGATATCAACGTAGCCCAGCAGCGCGTTGATGCGCTGAATCCACCAGTTAAACTCTCGCTCTTTTAGCACGTCCCAGTTGTAGGTGGGGTTGCCCCAGAGCTGTCCGGTTTCGCTGAAGTAGTCGGGGGGCACGCCGGCCATCAGCGAAGGAGCCAGCGTTTCTTTATCGAGCATAAAGTTGTCGGGGTAGGCCCATACATCGACGCTGTCGTGGGCAACGTAGATGGGAATGTCACCGATGATCTGAATCTGGCGATCGCGGGCGTACTGCCGCAGCGACTGCCACTGGCGGTGAAACTCAAACTGCAAGAACTTTTGGCAAAAAATTTCGTTGGCCAGCTTGTCGCGCCATTCGGCCATAGCCTCGGGCTCGCGCCGGGCGATCGCGCTGGGCCAGTCGGTCCAGCCCGCGCCGCCGTGGGCATTTTTGAGCGCCATAAAGAAGGCAAACTCATCGACCCAAAAGTGGCACTCTTCGCTGAACTGAGCCAGATCGTTTTTATCTTCTTCCGAAGCCTTCTCATGAAACCGGCTAGCCGCTCGCTCCAGCAGCCGCATCTTGACCGGAATCACCTCATCAAAGGACACCCATTCAGCGGGCAGGTGCTCTAGCTCGTGCAGTTCGTCGGGGTAGAGCAGGCCGCGATCGCACAGCACCTCCAGGCTAATCAACAGCGGGTTGCCCGCCATCGACGAGTAGCACAGGTAGGGCGAATTGCCGTGACCAGTCGGCCCCAGGGGCAGCACCTGCCAGAGCTGCTGGCGAGTATGTGCTAAAAAATCTATAAATCGGTAGGCTTCTGGACCTAGGTCGCCAATCCCAAACCGACTGGGCAGCGACGTGGGATGCAGCAAAATGCCACTGGCACGGGGAAAGGGCATAGTTAGCTCGGTTTAATTCCAGTAGACTCTAGCACGGCCTTCGGCGGGCAGTCGGCTGCCTAGAGAGTTATTTTAGGTTGAACGAATTTTCTATAAAGTCACTTCTTCATGACCGCCTATCGCAACCCTGCCCCCACCGTCGACATTGTTATTGAGCTGCTGCACCATCCCCACCGCCCCATCGTGCTGATCGAACGCCACCACGAGCCCCTGGGCTGGGCGCTACCCGGTGGCTTTGTCGACTACGGCGAAAGCGTCGAGACCGCCGCCCGCCGCGAGGCCCATGAAGAAACCGGCCTCACCGTCGAGCTAGTTGAGCAGTTCGCCGTTTACTCTGCCCCCGATCGCGACCCCCGCCAGCACACCCTGAGCGTGGTATTTCTGGCCACCGCCACCGCCGACCCCGTTGCGGGCGACGATGCCAAAACCGCCGCCATCATCAACCCCTGGGAAACGCCCGCCAACCTTTGCTTTGATCACGATCGCATTTTGCGCGATTATTGGCAGTATCGCTTTTATGGCCAGCGCCCCCGCTTTGGCAGCGGGTGAGGGGTGGGTGAGTGGGTGAGTGGATGGGTGGATGGGTGGGCGGGTCTATGACTCAGGCAAAGTCCATTCATCCCATCATCTCGTTATCCCCCACCTTCCCTACTCCGTCACCTTGTTACCCATCCACCCTGTTACCCATCCACCCTGTTACCCCGTCACCCATCCACCCATCCACCCACCTACCTCCCCATGCAGCGCACCATCATCAACACCCCCACCGCCCCCGCTCCCGTTGGCCCCTACAACCAGGCGGTAGCCGTCAGCGGGCAAATGCTTTTTGTCTCGGGCCAGGTGGCCCTCGACCCAGCCACGGGGGCGCTAGTCGGTGAAGGCGATGTGGTGGCCCAGACTGAGCAGGTGATTGCCAACCTGAAGGCGATTCTTACCGCCGCCGGGGCCAGCTTTGACAATGTGGTCAAAACCTCGGTATTTCTCAAAGACATGAATGACTTTGCCACCGTCAACGAGGTCTATGCCAAGTACTTCGGCGGCGACCATGCGCCGGCTCGCGCCTGTGTTGAGGTGTCGCGGCTGCCCAAGGATGTGGCCGTAGAAATTGAGTGCATTGCGGTGCTGTAGCAGGGACGACCAGTGAATTGGCTGAGGCGATCGCCCTTGCAAAAGAAGCTTTCACTAAAGGAAAAAAACGGTCAGGTTTAGCTGAAATAGTCGCTGGAATTTCAGTCGATCTGTTGGCTCAAATCTACCCTTCAGGGCAGAACAGGCCAGCTTTTTTGAGGTTTACCCTGGGGGTAGAACCAAGAGGCTTTTACCATGCCTTCCGGCTACTCCCGATCCCTAACGTTTACTGAGTATCTTGCTCAAGATGCTCTTGCCCAGCGGCGGCAGGAGCTGACGAATGGTGTGCCGGTTGAGCTGCCGCCCCAAAACGACAGCACCATCGCGCTGACCCTGGGGCTGGCAAAACGGCTAGAGCGGGTGGTGAATGGCAGGCTCATCTGTACCCATGCCGTTACCCTGCAGGTGCCGACTCTGCCCGAAATTCCTCAGGAGAATCGCTTTCCTGATTTGATGGTGCTCACGCCCACACTGGCCGCTCAGCTCAGCGGCAAACAGAGTGCGATCGCCCTCGACGTGCCAAACCCAGCCCTGGTGGTCGAAATCGTCGCTCCCTACAGCAGTCCCGGCGACGACAGCTACCGCTGCGACTACATCGACAAGCGCCAGCAGTACGAGCAGCGCCGCATTCCTGAGTACTGGATTGTTGACCCGACGGCGGCTGAAGTCACGGTACTGGCCCTGCTGATGCAGGAGAGCTATCAGGGGCGGGCCTTTCGGGGGCAGCAGCAGATTCGCTCGGCGGGTTTCCCAACTCTGCGGCTGACGGTCGATGAACTGCTGGCGTTGGGTGCCAAATAGCCGTCTCAGCCCCGCCTCATGCTGCCCCTGGCGTGGGATGCTAAAACTCTAGTTGGAGTAAAGGGCATTCCCTGTGAAATTTGTATTTATTATCGACCCCATTCACCGGCTCGACCCCGGCCACGACACCAGTGTGGCAATTATGGAAGCCGCTCAGAACCGGGGCCATGAGGTTTGGGTGACGGCGGCCAACGCCCTGAGCGTGGTGGCGGGCAAGGCGCTGGCGCTGCTGCACCCGGTCAAGCTGACTCCGGTGCAGCTGGTGGATGGGCTGTGGGCCGCAGCCACCCCCTGGTTTGAGCTGGGCGAGGCGGTGCAGCGCCCGTTAGAAGACATGGATGCGGTGTTTATGCGCACCGACCCGCCGGTAACGGTGCCCTACCTCTACGCCACCTACATTCTCGACTATGTGGATTCGGCCAAAACGAGAGTGATCAACGCCCCCAGCGGGCTGCGGGCGGCCAACGAAAAAATGTACGCCCTACAGTTTAGCGACGCGATTCCAGAAACTATCGTCACCCAGAGCAAGGCGGTGATTCGCGAAACGGTAGAGCGCTGGGGTTCGGCGGTGCTCAAGCCCCTGGGCGGCAAGGCCGGGGAGGGGATTTTGTTTTTGCAGGCGGGCGATCGCAACCTCAACTCCATGGTTGAAATCAGCACTCGCCAGGGCCAGGAGCCGGTGATGGTGCAAACTTATCTGCCCGCCGCCAAAGACGGCGACAAGCGGATTATTTTGCTCAATGGCGAGCCCATTGGCGCGGTCAACCGCATTCCCACCGGCAGCGAGTTTCGCGGCAACATGGCGGTGGGGGGCCGGGTGGCCAAAGCCGAGATTACCGATCGCGAACTCGACATCTGCCGCCAGCTGGCCCCCACCCTGATTCGCGACGGCCTCTACTTCGTCGGCATCGACATCATCGGTGGCTACCTCACTGAGGTCAATGTCACCAGCCCCACCGGCATTCGCGAAATCGATCGCCTCAACGATGTGCGCCTAGGCGACCAGGTGATTGCCTGGGTAGAGCAGGGGTAATTAGCCAAAGTATTGCTGGTGCTCTTCTGAGGCGAGCCAGTAGGCGCTGGCGGGTTCTATGTCGGTCACAATCGGCTTAGGGTACTGGCCGGAATTCTGTAACTGATGTTTGGCGCGGCGGGCGATCTGGGCCTGCTGGGGGGTGTGGTAAAAAATCACCGAGCGGTACTGCTCACCGCGATCGCCCCCCTGGCGGTTGAGGCTGGTGGGGTCGTGAATGCGCCAGAAGGTTTCGAGCAGGGCGTCGTAGGCAACCTCAGCGGGGTTGAACTGCACCTGGCAGACTTCGGCGTGGCCGGTAATGCGCGACAGCACATCCAGGTAGCAGGGGTTCTCAAAGTGGCCACCCATGTAGCCCACCGAGGTATCGACCACGCCATCGAGTTGGCGAAAGGCGGCCTCTACACCCCAAAAACACCCGGCCCCAAAGGTGGCGAGTTCAACAGTAGTGGGCATTCGGTTAAAACCTTTAGAAAAACGCCTGTTTCTAGTCCACTTCTAATTGTAAAAAGAAGTGCCGTTCCATCACAGTTCCCCACGGAGATTGCTTATGTCTACTGTTTTGGCTGGGTTACTCGCGATCGCGCTCTGGCTGAGTTCGGGGGCAGTGCCCGCAGCGCTCGGGGCATTGCCAGGTTTGCAGTTTGCGGGCGAAGCGCCGACGCTGGGCGTGCAGGATGGTCAACTGTCGCCCTGTCCGCAAACTCCCAACTGCTGGGTGAGCCAGGGTGCCGATGCCGCCCACGCGATCGCACCCATTGAGTACAGCCGCGATCGCGATGCGGCTCGCGACCTGCTAGTCAAGGTGCTGAAGGTTGTGCCTCGCACTGAGGTTATTGTGCAAACAGATGACTACATTCGCGCCAAATCAACCAGTCGTCTGCTGGGGTTTGTTGACGATTTGGAATTTTATTTGCCGCCAGAAGATCACCTGATTCACCTGCGATCGGCGGCGCGGTTGGGAGAATCTGATCTGGGCGTCAATCGGCGGCGGCTAGAGCAGATTCGGCTGGCGTTACGCGATTTAGGAATCTAAGCCGATGCAGCAACAGCCGGTTGTCAGGACGATCGCAGCGATCGCATTGGGGGCGATCGCAGGCGCTTTGAGCCGATATTATCTTGGGCTCAGCATCAGTAATATTTGGGGTCAGGCAATGCCCTTTAGCACCTTGATTATCAATGTGAGCGGGTGTTTTGGCATGGGCCTTTTAGTCATCCCACTTACAGCTCCAGCAATTAGTAGACATCCCGATCTAAAATTGCTGCTCTTGACTGGATTTTTGGGGTCTTACACAACTTTTTCAAGCTACGAATTAGATAGCGCCAGCCTCCTGGCGCAGCAGCAGCTCGGCCCGGCTCTATTTTACTGGATGGGAAGCATACTGTTGGGCTTACTCAGCCTGCAGTTAGGCATTATTCTGTCAGAGTGGTTATTAATCAAGCTGGGTCAGAATCACTCAAAATGATCAGCCTAGAATTAAACCTGTGCCCTCTGAATGACTTCGCGCAAGGCTGTAGCCCACCAAAATTATGCACTCCCAACTTCTGCCCGCCTGGATTGCCCTGGGTGCCATTTTAGGAGCAGTTAGCCGCTATTACCTGACGCTATTCTGTACGCAAAAAATGAGTGGGCGCTTTCCTGCGGGCACCTTTATCGTCAACCTGTCTGGAGCCTGTCTGATGGGTTTTGGGGCTACCGTTTTACAGTCAGGCACTCATGTTCCCTTCAACAGCTTGGTTTTGACTGGGTTTTTGGGGTCTTACACCACATTCTCAACCTACGTGCTAGAAACGTTTAACTTGGTTAGGCAAGGGATTTACAGCCAGACGCTGCTATACGGTCTGGGTAGCCCGGCAGTAGGGTTTTTAGGAGTTGAGATCGGCATTGCTCTGGCCCATCAGCTACAGCATTGATACAGATATCCGCTGGGGCTGTTGCAACCCATTTACAGTGCCGGTTCAAGAATTCCACCCAGGGCTAGACGTTACGCGCAAGTGGAGTGCCTAAGCTGAGAGTAGCTCTCAATCTGGACTATTTCGCCTGACGGCTTTTGGAGGTTAGGCACAGGCGTAGATTCAAACATTCCAGCTGTTAACTATCTCAACTGGTAGATGTCATTGGCTCTTTGCTTTTAAGCAAAATAGTGGATTGTGTCTATAGCTGACGCGCTTAAAGATTAGACCCATTAGTTCCTAGAAGGCGCAAGTTCAGGCAAACCAAAATGAGAGCAGTGAAATTTTAAAACCGATAACCAAGGAGAATCAGCATGGCTCAAGAACTTAAAAATCGTAAGGTGGCGATCTTAGCCACCGATGGCTTTGAGCAAGTAGAATTGACCGAGCCGAAACAGGCCCTAGAAAAAGCCGGTGCCCAGGTGCACGTTGTCGCTCCCCACGGGGACTCGATTCAGGGCTGGAATCATCATGACAAGGGCGATAAAGTAGCGGTCGATCGCACCCTTGACCAGGTTAAACCCAGCGATTACGATGCGCTTGTACTGCCGGGCGGGGTATTGAACCCTGATCAGCTCAGAACTAACGAGCAGGCCGTTCAGTTTGTGCGGGCGTTCTTTGCCGACAGCAAGCCTGTTGGCGCGATTTGCCACGGCCCCTGGACGCTGGTTGAAGCCGGTGTGGTTAAGGGGCGGAAGGTAACCTCCTGGCCCTCTCTCAAAACCGACCTCAGCAATGCCGGGGCCAACTGGGTCGATCAAGAGGTTGTGGTCGATCAGGGTCTGGTGACCAGCCGCAACCCTGGCGACATCCCCGCTTTCAACAGCAAAATTGTGGAGGAATTTTGCGAGGGCAAGCACCCGGCCCAGGCTGTGTCGGTGTAATGCCTCTGCCCAAGCTTAGAGCGGCTAGGCGTTTTTGTCGGCTAGGGTGAGCTGGTTAAGAGTGACCTGAATGCCGGTTTCGGGCCTCAGCGTAATAGATGGCTGGGGCACGATTTCAAACCCAGGCACCACCTGCACTCTAAACTGCTGGGCTATGGTCGCCAGCAGCAGCACGGCTTCCATTTGGGCAAACCCCTTGCCAATGCAGATGCGGGGACCATCGCCAAAAGGAAAGTAAACGCCGCGGGGCAGCGATTTTTCTAGGTTGTTGTCCCACCGTTCGGGCCAAAACTGATCGGCTTGGTCAAAGTAGTCGGGGCTGCGGTGCATAACCCACTGACTCAGCAGCAGCACCATGCCCTGGGGTATTTGGTAGTCGCCGAGGGTGGTGTCTTTAGCGACCTCTCGACCCAGCAGCGATACCGGCGGGTACAGCCGCATCGATTCTTTGATGATATTGCTGGTGTAGCTGAGCTGGGGCAGGTCGTCGATGGCGGGCGGGCGGCCCTGCAGCACAGTCTCCAGCTCATGCTGCAGTCGTTCCCACACCTGAGGGTTTTGTGACAGCAGCATCCATGTCCAAGAAAGGGCGTTGGCGGTGGTTTCGTGACCGGCCAGCATTAGAGTGGCCACTTCATCGCGCAGGAGTTTGTCGTCCATGCGCTCTCCAGTGGCGTCATCTTCGGCCTGCATCAGCATAGTCAAGAGGTCGTTTGATTCGCCCAGATGCTCGCGCCGCTCCTGAATGAGGGCGTAAATAGCCTCATCCATGCGGGCGATCGCCTGACGATAGCGAATATTTTCGGGCCGGGGGAACCACTCCCACACGAGAAAGCCCTGCTTGCGCTTGTTCTCAAACCAGTCCATGGCGACATCGAGGGCGTGGGCGACAGTGCTGGCCTGCCCTTCGTTGACGTCTTTATCAAAGATGCACTTCATGACAATGCGCAGGGTCAGCGCCATCATTTCTCGGTGAATATCGAGGGTATCGCCGTCGCCCCAGCCCTGCAGCATTTGGCGGGTGTAGTCGACCATGATGTGGCCGTAGCCGTGAATGCGCTGTTGGTGAAAGACGGGCTGGGCCAGCTTGCGTTGCCAAAACCAGGAGTCGCCCTCGGCGGTTAGCAGCCCCTCCCCCAGCAGGGTTTTAAGCACGCGAAAGCCCCTGCTCTTGATGAAGGTATCGCGATCGCGCAACACCGCTTCGATTAAATCGGGCTGGTTGACCAGGCAGGCGGGTGTTAGCCCCAGCTGCATTGGCACCAGTTCGTCAAAGTTGCGGGCGCAATGCGTTAAAAAGCCCAGGGGGTCGGCCCCCATTTCTAGCAAATTGCCAGCTAGAGAATTCCCCTTAGGACCGGGCAAATCAAAAACATCTTGGGCCATGGGGGTCCTACAAATCTGGTTAGACTCTAGGAACCGCAGTCGCCTTTGACCTCTATCGTTAGTCTTAGTTCTATCCCTTAGACCTATTCCTTAAAATGTAATTCAGTATCAGCCGCTGGACAGTCTTGCCAATTGAGCACCTGGGACCAAGTAATAGAGAGAATTGTTGCTGAGCTAGCCTGGGCAACAGGTATGTTTATGGATGCTGAGTTGAGTTTGTTGAAATGGTCAATGGCGCAGCCGCGATCGCAGTTTGCTTTCCGCTCATCACGCTGATCACCGCCTGGCCCGCGCAGGCGGCTAGCGCGTCAGCTGGGGCACTTCCGGTTGAGGTGGTGCCCTGGCTACTGGCTCAAACACCTGTAGAGCAAGCCGCACTACAGCGCCAAAGAGCCGCCCTGCTCTACAACCAGGGAGATTTAGCGGGGGCTGCCGCCCTGCTCGAACCGGCGCTGGCGGCCTACCTGGCAGGCAGCGACCCCAACCAAATTCAGCAAACGGCCTCTTTTTTGGGCCTGGTCTATGCCGAACTCGGCGATGCAGCGGTAGACAGCGGCAGTTTGGCTGTCGCCCTTAACTACTACCAGCAGCAGATCGATACCCTGGCTGTGGGGTTTAACCGAGCCGCTGAGGTCGAGGCGTTAGTCAACGCGGGCCAGGTGGCTGCTCAGCAGGGGCAAACAGCCCTGGCGCGGCAGTATCTAGAGACAGGGCTAAGCATCGCCCAGGAGGTGGGCAATCCAGTCCTAATTCAGCAGGTGCAAAGCCTGTTGGACGGTTAACATTGGATTGTAGGTCTGTTAAACCGGCAAGATTAAGGCCAAAGAACGGGGTAGAAGTTCTCAAAGTTGTTCAATGATTTCAAAAAAAGGCTTTGGGCCTGCACCACCATCATTGTTGAGACCCAGAACAACTAGGGCCATGCTTGTATCCAGTCCCGGCGTGAGAAACCCCGATTCAAACTAGGTGCCTCGCCAGGCCTTGTAGTGCAAGGCCCCTACCCACAGGGGGTAACCGGACAGGTTTAGCATTAGACGGCTGGCGAGCAAAAAACTCGCAGGTCAAGGCAAAAAAAGAGGGTTAAGCCATGACGACGCCAGAGGTTACCAGCGCAGGTATTGGCCTTGTTACCCTATCGGGGCTGATTGCGGCTGGGCTGGCGATTGTGCATCTGCTGGCTAAAAATCTACTGTTTTTGCAGGTGGTTCCCCGCAGCCGCTGGCTTTCGTTTGGCAGTGGCGTGTCGGTAGCTTACGTGTTCGTTCATATTTTGCCTGAACTCAGCGAACAGCAAGAATCTATTCAAGCAACGCTAAATAGAGAGCTTTTGTTTTTAGAAAACCATGTGTACTTGATTGCTCTGCTGGGCGTCGCTATTTTTTACGGGCTGGAACGGCTAACTAAGCAATCTCGGCAGCAAAATCAGGCCAAGGGGCAAGGGGATGTGGCTGAACGCCACGTATTTGGCATTCATATGGCCTCTTTTGCGGTGTACAACGCCCTGATTGGCTACCTGCTGCTGCATCGAGAAACTCCCAATCTGGCCAGTCTGTTTACCTTTGCCGTGGCCATGGCGCTCCATTTTGTGGTCAACGACTACGGCCTGCGGCAAGACCATAAGCACAACTACGACCAGATCGGGCGCTGGGTTTTGGCGGCGGCCATCATGGTGGGCTGGGCGATCGGGACCAGTACCGAGATTCACCGGGCGGCGATCGCGGTTCTCTTTGCCTTTTTGGCGGGCGGCGTCATTCTCAACGTGCTCAAAGAAGAACTGCCGGAGGAGCGCAAAAGCCACTTCGGCTCCTTTGCGATCGGCGCGGCGGGCTACAGCCTGCTGTTGCTGGCCATTTAAGAGGGCTTATTGGTTGGCTGAAACGCTCACGACGGGAACGTCACCCAAAAACTAATTCAGGTGTACCATTAAACCTGAGGGTCACGTTGAGGTGGCGATGCCGAACCTGCTGTTAATTGAGAGCCCCGGCAAGCTGAAAAAACTGGGGCAAATTTTAGGCCCCGACTGGATCATCAAGGCCAGCATGGGGCACATTCGCGAGCTGGCCAACGACGGCGACGACGCCCTGGGCTTTGACCTGGGCGCTACCGAAATCGCCTGCCGCTACCAGCCCCACGACGATCGCGCCAAAAAGGTGCTGGCTGAGCTACGCCAGGCGGTCAAAAAGGCCGATCGCGTCTATATCGCCACCGACCCCGATCGCGAGGGCGAAACCATTGGCTGGCACCTGCAGCAGGCGCTTAACCTGCGCCAGCCCCAGCGAGTCGTCTACAGCGAAATTACGCCCCAGGCGGTGAGAGCCGCGATCGCTCGCCCCCGTACCCTCGATCAAAATCTGGTTGCCGCCGGTCGCGCCCGCGACTGCCTCGACAAGCTGGTCGGCTACACCGGCAGCCGTCACGTGGTGTGGCCCCTGCACAACGGAGCCAAATCGATGGGCCGGGTTCAGAGTGCGGCTCTGCATTTGCTCTGCAAGCGCGAGCGCGAAATTCAGGCCTTTACGCCCCAAGACTACTGGAGCGTTTGGGTGAGCTACCGCGAGGGGTTCAAAGCCTTCTACCGCAGCAGCCCTCAGCCCCAGCGCAAGTCGGCCTCCGATACCGACGAGAAAGGGCTTGAGAAGGGAGCCGAGAAAGAATCCGAGCGGGTGATCTCCCAGGCGCGGGCCGATGAACTGGTGGCGATCGCTCAAAACCACCCCCACCAGGTGCTCCAAATTGAGGGCAAGCAAGCCACCCAATCGCCGCCGCCCCCGTTTGTCACCTCAACCCTGCAACAGGCGGCGGGTTCTAAGCTGCACTTTAGCCCCGAGCACACTATGAAGGTGGCCCAGGCCCTCTACGAAAAAGGGCACATCACCTATATGCGCACCGACTCGGTGATCCTTTCGGCCCCCTTTCGGGACTCGGTGCAGCAGTATCTCCAGCAGCACGACCCCACCAACCTGCCCCGCCAGACCACCCGGCACCGGGCCGTAAAAGGCTCGCAGGAAGCCCACGAAGCGATTCGCCCCACCGACGTTAACCACCTGCCCCAGCAGCTACAGCGAGACCTCTCCGCCGAGCAGTTTCGCCTCTACGAACTGATCTGGAACCGGGCGGTGGCCTCTCAGTGCGCTCCGGCTCGCCTGCGCAAGACCCGCATTGTCACCCAGTCGGGCCAAGCCTACTGGGAGGCCCGAGGGCAGGTGCTGGAGTTTGCCGGCTACACCCGCTACTGGAACAACCTCAGCGCCGACTCTGTACTGCCAGCGCTGACCCAGGGGCAGTCGCTACGGCTAGAGCAGACCCAGGCCGATGCCAAGCAAACCCAGCCGCCGCCCCGCTACAGCGAACCCAAGCTGGTGAAGCTAATGGAGCAAAAGGGCATTGGCCGACCCAGCACCTACGCCCCCACCATCAAAACCCTGCGCCAGCGAGAGTATGTAGACCTGCTCCAGGGCAAGCTGCAGCCGACCGCCCTGGGGCTGGAGCTAGACAGCGCCTTAGCAACGCTGCTGCCAGACTTGATTCAGCCGGAGTTTACCGCCCAAATGGAGGCGGCCCTGGATGCGATCGCAGCGGGCGAGCAGGAGTGGCAAACCTACCTGATCGGCTGGAACCAGAGCTACTTTGGGCCTGCGATCGCCAAAGCCAGATCTCAGCTGCTCTCCCTGCCCACCTTTGCCGAGAAGCCGCCAAACTTCGGTGAAAAGCCCGGTGAAACACTCGCCGCTCAACCCGCGCCATCAAACGCAAAACCCGCCAACGCAAAACCCACCAAAACCAAGTGCCCCACCTGCGGGGAGGCGATGGACAAAGTGCCGTCGCGCTCTAAAAAGCTCAAGACCAAACACTTTCTCAAGTGCTCTGGCTCCGGCTGCGGCACCGTCATGTTCTGGAATGCCAAGGCCAAGCGCTACGAGCTGCCGCGCCAGACCACCCAACCGGCTCAATTTACAGATTGCCCCTGCCCGGTCTGCGGTGCCCTGCTGGAGCGCTACGCCTACACCAAAGACGGCCAGGACAAAGTGATGCTGCGCTGCTCGCTGCTCGACCATCGGCGCGGCAAGTGCAAAGAGGTCGCCTTTTTCCAGAGCCGGGGCGAGTTCTGGTCGCCCAAGTTCGGCACCCTGACCCTAGCGGAGCCTGACACCACAGCCGCTCCCGCAGGGAAGCCTCCCTCCAGGAAGCGTCGTCTAGATTAGATAACCGTTCCCTCACAGTTCCATCGCTCATTTTAGGAGGCAGAGCCTCCGCCAAGCATTCCAATGCAGAGCACTGGGACGAGGGATTTGGTAAACCCCGACGCCACAATCCGTCACCCCGTAGGGGCGTAGCATGCTACGCCCCTACCAATCGACTGCCACAATCAGCCGAACCTAACCCAGTACCTCTAACAGCTGCGCCCTGGCGCTCTCCAAGGCTTCAGGCAGCTTGCTGGCATCGCGCCCGCCCGCCTGAGCCAGGTTGGGCCGCCCGCCGCCGCCGCCGCCCGCAATCTTGGCGATGCCGCCGATGAACTTGCCCGCCTGCAGCTTTTGTGCGATCACTTCGGGGCTAAAGGCCGCCACCAGGCTCACCTTGTCGGGCTCAGGCACAGAGCCCAGCACTACAGCCCCGGCCCCCAGCTTTTGCAGCAGGCGCTCGGCGGCGGTCTTGAGCGCTTCAGCGCTGACGCCCTCTAGCTCCGCTACAACAATTTTGAGGGAGCCCACCGCTTCGGCACTGGCCAGCAGCTGGTCAGACTTGAGCACCGCCAGCTCCGACTTCAGCGCCTCCAGCTCTTTTTGAGCCGTCTTGAGGTCGGTTTGCAGGGTGGTGACGCGATCGCTCAGCTCCTCGGGCTTGGCCTTAAAGCGATCGCTCAGGTCGCGCACCACGGCATCGCGCACGTTCAGGTACTCCAGCACGGCGGGGCCAGCCACCGCCTCAATCCGGCGAGTGCCGGAGGCCACCCCGGTTTCAGAGATGATTTTGAACAGGCCAATCTCGGCGGTGTTGCTGACGTGGGTGCCGCCGCACAGCTCCATCGACACACCGGGGAAGTCGATCACCCGCACTTCGGCGCTGTACTTTTCGCCAAACATGGCGATCGCGCCCTTGGCCTTGGCTTCCTCTAGCGCCATCACGCTGACATCGCCCTGGTGCCCCTCGGCAATCCAGGTGTTGACCTGCTCTTCCACCTGCTGCACCTCCTCAGGGGTCAGGGCGCGGGGGCAGTTGAAGTCAAACCGCAGGCGATCGAAGGCCACCAGCGAACCGGCCTGGGAAATATCGGGGTCTACCAACTTTTTCAGCGCCGCCTGCAAGAGGTGAGTGGCGGTGTGGTTGGCCTGGGCGCGACGACGACAGGCGCGATCGATCTGCGCCGTCACCTGGTCGCCTACTGCCAGCGTTCCCCGCTCGACTTTGCCAAAGTGAACGAAGAAATCGCCGTCCTTTTTGACATCGTGAACCCGAATCAGCAGGTCGTCACCGGAGAGGTAGCCGCGATCGCCCACCTGACCGCCCGACTCGGCGTAGAACGGCGTCTGGTTCAGCACCACCTGGGCCTCCTGACCAGCGGCGATCGCCTCCACCGACTCGCCACCGACCAGCAGGGCCTCGACTTTGCTGGTGCTGCTGGTGTCTTTGTAGCCCAAAAACTCGGTCGAGTGAATGTGCTCCGCCAGACTGTCCAGGCTACCCTGCACAGTCAGGTCAATGGTTTCGTGGGCGTCCTTGGAGCGCTGGCGCTGCTCTTCCATCGCCGTTTCAAACCCGGCCACATCGACGGTGAGCCCCTGCTCTTCGGCCACTTCCTGGGTTAGCTCCAGCGGAAAGCCGTAGGTGTCGTAGAGCACGAAGGCATCGGTACCCGCAATCTGCTTGGTCTTCGAGCCGCTCTCGCGCTTGAGAATGTCGGCCAGCAGCTTTTCACCCCGCTCCAGGGTCTCCAGAAAGCGGGCCTCTTCGCGATCGAGTTCGGCCTTGATCTGGGCCTCGCGCTGCCGGGTATTGGGGAACGGTTCCTCCGCCAGCTGAATCGCTGTCTCGGCCACTTTGCTGATGAACGCGCCCTCGATGCCAATCAGCCGCCCGTGGCGCACCACCCGCCGAATCAGCCGCCGCAGAATGTAGCCCCGACCCACGTTGGAGGCGGTGATGCCGTCGGCAATCATGTGAACGACGGCCCGCACGTGGTCGCCAATCACCTTAAGGGAGACCTTCGTCTTCTCGTCGGCTTTGCCGTAGTCGAGCCCGGCCAGATCCGCCGCCGTCTTGATAATCGGCAGGATCAGGTCGGTTTCGTAGTTGTTGGGCACCTGCTGCAAAATCTGGGCCATCCGCTCCAGACCCAGGCCGGTGTCGATGTTCTGCTTTTGCAGCGGCGTCAGGTTGCCCTCGGCATCCTGGTTGTACTGCATAAACACCAGGTTGTAGAACTCGATAAAGCGCGAGTCGTCTTCGAGGTCAATGTTGTCGTCGCCCAGCTCAGGGTGAAAGTCGTAGTAAATCTCCGAGCAGGGGCCGCAGGGGCCGGTGGGGCCAGAGGCCCAGAAGTTGTCGGCCTCATCCATGCGCTGAATGCGGTGGGCCGGAATGCCAACCTGATCGCGCCAGATGGCAAAGGCATCGTCGTCTTCGCGAAAGACGCTGACCACCAGCCGCTCGGGCGGTAGCTTAAAGACTTCCGTGGACAGCTCCCAGGCCCAGGCGATCGCCTGCTCCTTAAAATAATCCCCAAAGCTGAAGTTGCCCAGCATCTCAAAGAACGTGTGGTGGCGCGCCGTGCGGCCCACGTTCTCGATGTCGTTGGTGCGAATGCACTTCTGCGAGGTGGTGGCGCGATCGACATCGGCTGCCCGCTGGCCGAGGAAAATAGGCTTGAACTGGAGCATTCCCGCAATAGTGAGCAGCACGGTGGGATCTTCGGGCACCAGCGACGCGCTCGGCTTAATGGCGTGGCCCCGCGCCGCGTAAAACTCCAGAAACGTCTGGCGAATCTGCGCGCCGGTCATTTTGGTGGAGATCGAGGTGGGGGACTTTGCCATGGGACGGGGGAAGGGGTGGATGGGTAGGTGGGTGGATGGGTCGGCGGGTGGTCAACCGTAGGGTGCACTGCTGAGCCAATGCACCATCTAAAGGATCTTCGCCAGCGTAGTCGTTCAGCACAGAAAGGATCAACATTCATCTGACTTAATCAACTTTTAGGCTGAATAATCAACTCTGATCCGAATTTCTATTTTGACCGATGATTGCGGATTGCGAAGAAAACCGGAGTAGATATTTGTGTAACTGAGTCATGCGATCGCCCTAACCAGGCCGCTAGCTAGCAATTTACCGCCATGTCCCACGACCAAGCTCAGCCAAATGCAGCCCAGCCAAATGCATCAGAGGGCGGCTGTCGCCCCACGCTTTACATGTCAGCAGAACTGCTGGCAGCTATTGAGGCCCAGTGTGAAGTAGAAGGGGGCCGCAAACGATCGCCCTTTATCGCCGAAATTCTGGAGCTACTGCTGACCAGCGACCTTGGGCAGCACCTGCGAGCTAGCGCCCAAACCCACCAGCGATCGCTGCTGAGCGAGCTGCAGGCCAACTTGATCTTGTTTAACTCCCACATTCCTACCGATCGCATTCTGGAGCTAGCGGAGAAAAGCCAGCGCTACCCCGACCAAATGCTGGTGCGCCTGGTGCTGCTGGGGCTGCAGCTTTACGAGCCAGCGGTAGCGCTGATGGAAGCCAAGATTGAGGGTGGGCAGATTGGGGAGCGCTGAGGGCGATGGTCAACGCTTTGCTGCCCCTCGTTCCAGCGCTTGGAATGCTCCTCGGAGACTGTGCCTCCTAGAATGAGCGGCACCGCAAAACTAGGGTGCCCGGCACTAGGGCGGTGCAACAGGCGATCGCGCCAGAGCAGGGGGAGGTGCTTGGCGACCTGTTGAACTACCGACAGTTAGGTTAAGCCTGCCAAGGGTTGAGCTACCGAACTGAGTCGTCATTATTTTGGAGGTACCCGAACCCTGGCTGCTGGTCTGCTTGTGAGACAAAACCCCTGTGCCACAATAGGAGCAAGGCTCAACCCGGCTTCCCTTCAATCCATAAGGGCTCGGCAAAACCTATGATCGCAAGGCTCAACGTTACCCCGATGGCTCCCCAGGAATACCTGGAGTGGGAATCTACCCAGGAGAGCAAATACGCCTATGTGAATGGGGAAGTCTTTGCGATGACGGGGGGCACGATTCCCCACAATCAAATTGCGCTAAATTTAGCGTCTGCGCTAAAGGCCCATTTGCGCGGTAAGGGCTGTCTGGTGGTAATGGCTGGTGTCAAGGTGGAGGTTTCACAGAATGGGCCTTACCACTACCCCGATGTGATGGTGAGCTGTGATGAACGCGTTGGCGTAGCCTGTCCGGAGGACATTCGCAACGCGATTAAACTTATTCGCTACCCGAGCCTAATTGTGGAGGTGCTATCGCCGAGCACTGCTGACTATGACCGGGGCAACAATTTTACGCACTACCGCCAAATACCCACTCTGCAAGAATATGTTTTGATCAGTGCTGACCAAATTAGTGTTGATCGCTATCGTCGCATCTCGTCTCGCCGTTGGGATTTGCAAACCTATATAGAAACAGAAACCTTGAGCCTCGCCAGTGTGGACTGGCAAGCCCCCATTGAACTGCTCTATGAGGATGTGCGGTTTGCTGAAAATGCGGAGGAGGGGTAGAGATTGTGGTTGAGGAGGTGCGAAAGGTATTCAGCTTGATAGTGAGCACGGGCTAAGGCCTTGTGATCATCCTACATCTGCTGACTGGCATCATGCCGAAGCTACCGAAGCCGTTCAACCCCATATTTAACTAAGTTCAATTAAGGGTAATGGTTATGTTTAGCTGGATCTCTAAACTCTCAGTCTCAGATATCATTGGGCTCTACGGGAACGAGTATGCTGAGAACGATTTATATATCCTTAAACCTTTGCCATCAGGGGCTTTCAGTCAATCAGCGCTGTAGCCAGCATACTGAGCCCGGTAGAACCCTCTAGAACCTTCGATCGCATCACCTCTGACCCCAAAATCATGTCAGGGCAAGCCTGCATTCGCGTCATGCGAGTGCCTGTCTCGTTAGCTTTAAACCTGGTTGCCAATGGACAAACACCAGAAGCCATCATCGAAGACTACCCCTACCTAGAGCCTGAAGACATTCAGCGATCGCTACAGTACGCTGGACAGAGATTCCCGCACCCCGGCTAAACACTATCGCCGTATTCGCTCCGCAGTTCGCATCGGAGGAAATTGGTTGGTGATACAGGAGATACCCATAAAGCCACCTTACAAGTCCTCAGCTATGCTTAAACAAGCCGCTTTTTGTGGCGGTACATCTTAACAAGCTAGAACCATGCAACTCTCCATTCCTGAATCCATCATTCAATCCATTCGGCTACCGGAGGGTCGTATGGAAGCAGAGCTGCTGAAAGAACTAGCGCTTGCTCTCTACGCCCAAGAGCTATTATCCTTTGGCAAAGCCCGTGAACTAGCCAACCTAGACCACTGGCAATTTAGCCAGCTTTTAGGAGAGCGTCAGATCCCTCGGCACTATTCTGAAACCGAACTCGCAGAAGATATGGAGTATGCCCGTCGTCAGTAACACCTCACCGTTGCTCAACCTGGCGATTATTGACCATCTGTTTCTGCTACCCCAGCAGTTTGGGCAAATTCTGATCCCTCAAGCTGTTCTTAGCGAATTGAAAGTAGATCAAGCCTTACCCGGTTCCAGCCGCTTGCGAGAAGCCATAGATGAAGGCTGGCTCGTGCCCCAAACGGTAAGCAATGTATCCCTCATTGCTCTACTGCGAAGGCAACTTCATCAGGGAGAATCTGAAGCGATCGCCCTAGCTATAGAGGTATCGGCTGACAGAATTTTACTCGATGAAAAAGAAGCCCGACAATCTGCAAGGTCTTTGGACTTAGCCCTTACAGGTATTCTGGGCATCTTGCTAAGAGGTTGGCACGAAGGGTCGGTGGTTTCTATGCAAGTTGCTATGGAGCGCTTGCAGCGAGAAGCCAATTTTTGGATTGCACCCGCTCTACTGAACCAGATTTTGCGCGAGTGTCAGGAGCTTGAATCATAAAAAGCTGCAAGCGGGCAAATATAGCCGTCGCCACAACGGTTAGGACGTTTTTGTAAGTAGCTTATGAGCGATGGCTATAAGCCAGTTCGCTGTCCCAGGCTTGGCTACAGGCGGTCAGCATTATCCTAAGCGAACTGGCCAGCGCTATATATCGGTGGCATTGCCAAAATCTGCCGAGGCTACCGTGGCATAACCTCTCTAGCCGTAGCGCTAGCTGAGGAAACAATGGTGAATCGATCGCTTCACCCAGCCGATACTGCTGTGCAGCATCGGCAAACGGTCGCAGCAAACAGGTGCGAGGAATAATCCACGGATGGCCCTGGCGATCGATTTCAATGCTGAGCTGGCTGGCGATTTTTCCGGCAGTGGTTTCGTGGAGGCCGGTAGGTTCTATGTCAATCAGTTCTCCGTCGGCCAGCTCGTAGCGCGGGTTATCGCCATAGCGGGTCAGAAATTCGTCAACGCCAAGTACCAGCGACGATGAGATCTGAGTCATAGAAAAGACTCCCAGAGCTAAGCGGTCATAGAACAATAGTAGAGAATCAGATAAAACTCGACAGACATCTCAGCAGGTAGCAATTTTGACTTGATTTGAGCGTCTGAATGCGGTACGTTACTGAGCTATGGCTGCGTGCGAGCAGCCTGAGCTTCCCAAAAATTTGGTCAAACGCCGCTGGAAGGTGCTTGCAACACCAACCAGCAGCTAACCCCGTCGACTGCGTAACCAGTCTCGGAGGCTAAGGTTGATCATACCTGGCCGCCCTGAACTGCACATGTCTGGGGCGGCCAAGTTTTTGGGTTTCTTCCCCGTCGTTTCACCGGAAAGGAACCCGATTATGTTGTGTTTTACCCGCCAAGACCCCCGAGTTCTGCAAGAACTCGGGGGTCTCAATCCCCTACGCCTGGCAAACCCCAGCCCTCGGCCAGAGCGATTGCGCCACTTGGTCATTGGCACGCCCGAGGGGGTGCGAGGGGCGATTAACCACCTGCATTTACTCAGGTACGCCGAGCAGCGCGAGTGGAGCCAGCTCGTGACCATCCCACCGTTCGGCATTTTGATTACCCCAGAGCAAGGCGAGGTGTTTAGCCTGCTGCGGCGCGACAGACAGGTGGGGTGAGGCTTTTAAGGGGTCGGGTGCCTTCTATAGCCATAGCGTTATTGGTCACAGCACCAAAGGCACCTGGCCCCTAATTCAAAACCATCAGATACAGAACCAAACAAAGACGGCTCCAAAATCTGCTACTTTTTGCAGAATTGAGCGATCGCCTCGGTTGTCAGGTTCAAGCGCCGGTAGGTTTCATTCAGTGAGGGTAGCGATGGAGAAGTCATGCGATCGCCCTAATCTGTAAACCGCAGTCGATGGCGGAAGTTGGCCACCGACTCCACCATGCCCAGGGCAATAAAGTTCGTCAGCAGTGCCGCTCGCCCGTGGCTCAGCCACGGCAGTGGTAACCCCGTAATCGGGGCCAGGCCGATGGTCATACCAATGTTGATCAACACCTGAAACATCACCATCGCCAGTACGCCAATCACCAGCAGCGAGCCAAAGTCATCCTTGGCATTTTGGGCAATAATCACCAGGCGAAAGCAGATCAGCCAGTAGGCCAAAATCACCACCATCGACCCCACAAAGCCCCACTCTTCACCGATCGCCGAAAAGATAAAGTCGGTGTGCTGCTCAGGAATAAAATTGAGCTGGGTTTGCGTCCCGTGCCCCCAGCCCTGGCCCCAAATTTTGCCGGCCCCGATCGCAATCCGCGACTGAATCAGGTGATAGCCGCCGCCCAGGGGGTCTTTGTCGGGGTCTAGAAACAGCACCAGACGGTTTTTTTGGTAGTCTTGCAGCAAGTTCCAGAAAATATCGCCCAGCTTGCCCGCCACCAGGTTAACCGCCGTTGCCACCACGGTGCTAAACCAGCGCCAGGGCAGCGTAAACCAGGCAATTAGCCCCATGCCCAGGCTCCACACCAGCCAGCTCGGCAGCACCAGGTGAAACAAAATCGCCGCCACCAACGGCGACACAAACAGCACCAGCCAGCCGGGGTTACAGTTGGCCCAGTAGAGCATGGCCAGGGTAATCGCCCCAAACACCAGCGAGGTGCCCAGGTCGGGCTGAATAAAGACCAGCGCCCAGGGCAGCGCCAGCACCGCCAGTGCGCTAGCCACGCCCCACAGGCTAGAGGCATCGCGGCGGCTGAGCATCGCGGCCAGCGTAATGATGATGCTCAGCTTGGCAAACTCTGAGGGCTGCACGTAAAATCCGCCCACCCCCAGCCAGCTTTGGGCACCGCCGCCCACGGTACCGACAAACAATACCGCGATCAGCAGTGCGTTGACCACGCCGTAGATAATCCACTGCCAGTTGAGCAGGTACTCGTAACGGCTGCGGGCAATCCACAGCGCTATGCTCAGACCAATTGCCCCCAGCACCGCGTGGTTGATGCCATAGCCGGTGCTTTCTGTGTTGAGCTGAGTGCTGTGAATGACGATCGCCCCAAAAATGGTCAGCGCCACCGGCAGCGCCAGCAGCACCCAGTCAATGCCCTGCCAGTTGGCCAGCAGCGATCGCCACTGCTTTTGCACATTGGTTACAAACATCGCCGTCGACTCCCGGTTCACCCAATCGATTATGCCAAGAACAAGCGGTAGAAGGTGCAAGACATAGGGCATAAGGTGCAGGGACCTTAAACCCCCATACCTTGCACCCCAAACCCTGAATCTAAGACGCCAGCGCGGCCACCGATACCTTAGCCGCCACCTGCTCGGCCATCGCCCGCAGCGCTTTGGCGCTCTCGGAGTCGGGATGCTGCACCACAATGGGGATGCCCGCATCGCCCCCCTCGCGCACCAGCATTTCTAGCGGAATGCAGCCCAGCACCGGCAGCCCCAGCTCCTTCGACAACAGCTCGCCGCCGCCGGAGCCAAAGATGTCGTAGCGCTTTTCGGGCGCATCGGGAGGAATGAACACGCTCATGTTTTCGACAATGCCCAGCACCGGCACCTGGAGCTGCTGAAACATCTTCAGCCCCCGCCGCGCGTCTGAAATAGCCACCGACTGCGGGGTTGAGACAATCACCGCGCCCGCCATCGGCACCGCCTGGGCCAGGGTAAGCTGGGCGTCGCCGGTACCGGGGGGCAAATCGACAATTAAATAGTCAAGCTGGCCCCACTCCACCTGGTACAAAAACTGACGAATAATGCCGTTGAGCATGGGGCCGCGCCAGATCACCGGCTGATCGCGATCGATCAAAAAGCCCATCGACACCATTTTGACGCCGTGGTTGAAGGCGGGTTCTAAAATTTCGCCCTGTTTGACCACCACCTGAGCCTCGGTGAGCCCCATCATGATCGGCGCGTTGGGGCCGTAGATATCGGCGTCGATCAGGCCGACGGCGGCCCCGGCCTGGGCCAGCGCGACGGCCAAGTTCACCGCCACGGTGCTCTTGCCCACGCCGCCCTTGCCGCTAGACACCGCAATGATATTTTTAACGCCGCCAATGCCGGTGCGATCGGGCAGCCCCTTTTGCTGGGGTGTTTCGGCGGTCACGTCTACCTTTACGGTCTCGACCCCCGGCAGCGTACGAACCGCTTTCTCGCAGTCTTCAACAATGAACTCCCGCAGGGGGCAGGCCGGGGTGGTCAGCACCAGGGTAAAGCTGACGGTGCCGTTATCGATCGCCACATTGCGGATCATATTGAGATCCACCAGGCTCTTTTGCAGCTCCGGGTCTTGTACCGGGCGCAGCACATCTAGAACAGAAACTTCGGAGAGGGTTAGGCTCATGGAGTTGGGGGAGTTAGGCCAGGTACAGGGCAACGTTCAGCGAGAAAGGCGGACAGCATTGGCAACCCCTTGGGGTATCGCCGTCCAGGGATGCCGTAGGGTGGGCCATGCCCACCACCCCGCCAGGGCGAGGTCAACGTAGGCCATTCACTATCTTAAGCCGCACCGTCCCCCTTGAGCACATGTGCTTAGGACAGAGCCTTACCAGGCCTGAGAGCGGGAATTGCGGCTATTTAAAAGATCGGGGTGCTCGGCGGCCTCAGCCAGGGCCGAAGCCACTCTGGCCGCGTAGGGACGCAGCAGCGACCAGGCCAGGGGCGACAGCCACCCCCGCAGCGTCACCGAGTAGGAAATTTGGGTGCCCCGCACGGTTGACTTGAGGTGATAGGTAACCCGTTCCTCCAGGCCAGGGATGGGCAGCACCCGCACGCTGATCAGCTCGCAGGGCTGCACCCGCTCCACAAAAATATCCACCGGCACCGGGCAGAAGCGAGTAAACGCCCGGTAGATTAGCCCCGGCTTGGGCTTCAGGCCCCGGGGGGCGTTGGTGCTGGTCAACAGCGGATGCCAGGAAACATCGGCCAGGTCCATAATGGTTTGCCAGAGCACGTCTACCGAGGCGCTGCTCACGGCCAGGTACGACTTTTCGAGCTGCTGCTGCACCTGCACCCAGTGCTGAATCAGCTGCATCAGGGTGAGAAACGGGCGGGGAAATGACCAGGCTCTAAACACGGCAGCCTCCAGGGCGAGGTCCCCAGGTCAACACCTGACAGCAGCAGCCAATTGGGGACATGGGCAGAAAAATCATGGCGGTAAAGGGAACAGGACGTCGCAGGGCGACAGGGGGATCAGCTATCTGGGGCTTTCGTTACAGAGCGTTGCGTTTCTAAACATTTTTCTCAACCTGGTGGATGATTTGGGTGTTGGGTATGGTTTCACGGTAGCGTGAGAAAACTGGGTACCGTTGGCTGTGTTGCCTGAGCCTGTAGCTCACCAAGAGCTGCTGCCAGAGCAGAAAAAATCCAGCGACGGCAAAAAATGGATCCTAAGCTCCGCACAAAAGCCATTCCACAGTGTGACATATTCAACCCGGTGCCGACATAACGTATTGTTTTCCCGATGCCATGACCACTACCCCTGTTTCTAAGCCCGTTACCACCGCTCCTCCGGCAGATTCCCGCGATCGCGTCAGCGCCATGCTGAAGCAGCTCCAGGACAGCATTTGCCAGCGGCTTGAGGCCCTCGACGGCGGTGCCCAGTTTCAGCAAGACGCCTGGGAGCGGCCCGAGGGCGGCGGCGGGCGATCGCGCGTGATCAAGCAGGGCAACGTGTTTGAGCAGGGCGGCGTAAACTTTTCTGAAGTGTGGGGCGACCACCTGCCGCCGTCGATTTTGGTGCAGCGCCCCGAGGCGGCGGGCCACCGCTTCTACGCCACCGGCACGTCGATGGTGCTGCACCCCCGCAACCCCTACGTGCCCACGGTGCACCTCAACTACCGCTACTTTGAGGCCGGGCCAGTGTGGTGGTTTGGCGGCGGCATCGACCTCACCCCCTACTACCCCTTCGACGCAGACGTGGTGCACTTCCACCAGACGTTGAAGCAGACCTGCGATCGCCACAACCCCAGCTACTACTCGGTCTTTAAGCCCTGGTGCGACGAGTACTTCTACCTCAAGCATCGCGGCGAAACCCGGGGCGTCGGCGGCATTTTCTTCGACTACCAGGACGGGCAGGGTACGCTCTACCGCGGCCCCGACGCGGGCAAAACCGCCGATCAGACCAGCCAGGGCATCGGTGAACTGCCCCAGCGCAGCTGGGACGATCTATTTAACTTTGCTCGCGACTGCGGCAATGCCTTCTTGCCCGCCTACGTTCCCATCGTCGAGCGCCGTCACAGTACCGAGTACAGCGACCATCAGCGGCAGTTTCAGCTCTACCGCCGGGGTCGCTATGTGGAGTTCAACCTGGTCTATGACCGGGGCACCATCTTTGGCCTGCAAACCAACGGTCGCACCGAGTCGATTTTGATGTCGCTGCCCCCGCTGGTGCGCTGGGAATACGGCTACACCCCCGCTGCCGACAGCCCGGAGGCACGGCTATACGACGTTTTTCTCAAGCCCCAGGACTGGGTCAACTGGGCCGGTAGCCCGGCGGGCTAAATCAGCCAAAATCCATGAATGCCTTGTTTAGCAAGGCGTTTAGCGCTTGCCCCAGGGGTCTACTTCATAGCCCCCTGGGGCATTTAGTTGTTTAACTTTCTTAAAAAACCCCGAAATCCACATAAATTAAAGCTTTTGGCGATCCACTTTTTGGGGGTTGCCCTTAGAATGAGGCAGTGAAATTCTGGATTGACAGGGGTTTCAGCCATTCTGGCTGCCGGGACTGTTGTTTAGGTTCTGGGCCTATCGTCAGAATGCGACTGGATCCCATTGTTTTTTGCCCATAGGAGACAGGTATGAACAAAGCTGAACTCGTTGATACGGTGGCTGAGAAGGCATCTTCTAGTAGCGACAAACCCGTGACCAAGAAGGAGGTAGACCTGGTTATTTCTGCCACCATCGACGCCATTATTGAAGCCGTAGCGGCGGGCGAGAAGGTCACCCTGGTAGGGTTTGGCTCTTTTGAGCGCCGCGAGCGCAAAGAGCGGGAAGGCCGCAACCCCAAAACCGGCGACACCATGGTGATTCCGGCGACCAAGGTTCCTGCCTTTTCGGCCGGTAAGTTGTTCAAAGAGAAGGTGGCTAAGTAAGCACCTCTTGATTCAACCATCGTCTACTCACACACCTTCAAATCGACCTGTTCACGGGGGAAATTTGGCCTGGGCGGCGGCGATCGCTGACTGTTCCCCCGATTCTTTACTTGATTTTTCGGCCAGCATTAACCCGCTGGGGCCACCCGGCTCGGTTGTGCAGGCCATGACCGAGGCGCTGGGGCAGCTGCGCCACTATCCCGACCCCGGCTATGGCGATCTGCGTCATGCCCTGGCCTGCCATCATCAGCTGCCCGCCGACTGGGTACTGCCCGGCAATGGGGCAGCCGAGCTGCTGACCTGGGCCGCCCGCGACCTGGCGGCAGCCGGCACAGCTTGCCATCTACTCACCCCCGCGTTTGGCGACTACGGGCGCGCCCTGGCGGCATTCGACGTTGCCGTCCGCCCCTGGCCCTTATCCCTGGAGGGAATAGGTAGCCTCGATCGGGCGGCATCCTGGCCTGAGCCTAAAGCCACCAGCATTTTGATCAACAATCCCCACAACCCCACGGGGCGGCTGTTCGCCCTGGCTGAGCTAGAGCCGCTGCTGGAGCAGTTTGCCACGGTAATTGTGGATGAAGCCTTCATGGATTTTGTGCCCCCTGACCAGCAGCAGTCCCTGATTCGCCATCTGGGCCATCACCCCAACCTGGTTGTGCTCAGGTCGCTGACCAAGTTCTATACGCTGCCCGGTCTGCGGATTGGCTATGCCCTGGGCCACCCCGATCGCCTGCGCCGCTGGCAGCGCTGGCGCGACCCCTGGCCGGTGAATGCTCTGGCGGCGGCGGCGGCGATCGCGGCGGTGGGCGATACGGCCTTCCAAACCCGCACCTGGGAGTGGCTACCCCCCACCCGCGAGACCCTCTTGAACGGACTACAGGCGATCGCGGGACTGTCGCCGCTGCTGGGGGCCGCCAACTATCTGCTGGTCAAGACCACAACTCCGGCTCCGCTGCTGCAGGAGCGGCTGCTGCGCCGCCACCAGGTTTTGATTCGCGACTGCGTGAGCTTTGCCGAACTGGGGGCAAACTACTTTCGGGTCGCCGTGCGCACGGAGGCCGAAAATGACCGTTTGCTCACAGCCCTGCACCAGGGGATAGCGGTATGATGCTCGCAGTTGCACAGCCTTTGCCATGACCACCCTTGCCCCACCGCTGCTGCACCTCAACCCACCCCCCGAACTCAAGGTGGTCAACATGACCAAGCGGTTTGGCAGTCTGGTGGCCCTCAAAGATGTTTCCCTCACCCTCAAGCCCGGCACCTTTCACGGCCTGCTGGGCGAAAACGGCGCGGGCAAAAGCACGCTGGTGAAGTGCATTATGGGCTTCTACGCCCCCACCGCCGGGCAGGTGCTAATCGACGACCGGGTCTACTCGATCAAAAGCCCCAAAGACGCCCACAGCTGCGGCATTGGCATGGTGTACCAGCACTTTACCTCGGTGCCCGCCATGACGGTGGCCGAAAACCTGGTGCTCAGCCGCTACGATCGCACCCAGGTGATCAACTGGAAGCAGGAGCACGCCGCTCTGCGCGCCTTTATGGCGCGATCGCCCTTTCAGGTTGACCTCGATCTGCCCGTGGGGCAGCTGGCGGCGGGCCAAAAGCAAAAGCTTGAAATTCTCAAGCAGCTCTACCTGCAAAGCCGCATTCTCATTCTCGATGAGCCGACCTCGGTGCTCACCCCCGACGAGGCCGACGAGGTGCTGGGGCTGCTGCGCCAGGAGGTCCAGGCGGGTCACCTCAGCGTGCTGTTGATTACCCACAAGTTTCGTGAGGTGCTGGCCTTTACCGATGAGGTGACGGTGCTGCACAAGGGCCAGCTGGCGGGCCACGGGGCCGTCGCCGACCTCACCGTGGCCGATATGGCCCGACTGATGCTGGGGACCGAGCGCATCACCAAAACCGTGGCTAAAATCGATGCGGTGTCGCGGCAGCCGGTGCTGGAGGTGAAGGGGTTAGGGGCCTCTAAAGACAACGGTCTCACCGCCTTTGGCCCCCTCGATTTGACCGTGCACAGCGGCGAAATTGTCGGCATTGCTGGGGTCTCAGGCAACGGCCAGCGAGAGCTGGTAGAGGTGCTGGCCGGGCAGCGATCGCCTACCGAGGGCCAAATTTGCATTACCGGCCAGCCCTACCGCGCCACCCGCGCCGAAATGGTGCGCCACGGCGTCTGTGCCCTGCCCGAAGAACCCCTGCGCAACGCCTGCGTCCCCGGCATGAGCGTGGCCGAAAACATGGCCCTGCGCACCTTCGATCGCCCGCCCCAGGCCCGCTGGATGTGGCTCAGGCTGGGCGCGATTCGCCGAGCGGCCCAGGGGCTAATCGAAACCTTTAGGGTCAAAACTCCCTCCCCCGAAACCCCGGTGCAAAACCTATCGGGGGGCAATGTGCAGCGTACAGTGCTGGCGCGGGAGCTGTCTGCGCCCGACATCAAGGTGCTGATTGCCGCCAACCCCTGCTTTGGCCTGGACTTCTCCGCCGTCGATCAAATTCACAACGCCATTGTCGAGGCCCGCAATCGGGGGGTGGCGGTGCTGCTGGTCAGCGAAGACCTCGACGAGCTGCTGGCCCTCAGCGATCGCATTCTGGTGATTAGCGAAGGGCAGTTTGTCTACAGCAGCCCCATCGCGCAGGCTAACGTTACCGACATTGGCCACAAAATGGCTGGGCACTAGGAGTTGTGGGGATTTCCCCCTCGCTACCCTGGCCTCTCAGCGAGTAAACTACAGATCCAACCCTGAATCAGCTGTACAGGCTGTGCAGATCGTATTGATACCGTACCGAAACACGCGAGTCAGATCATGGGTGAATCGTTAACGCCTCAAATTCCAGGGATTGCCGACGCCGATTGTTTGGACCTGGTGCGCGAATACTGTCAGCTAGCGGCCCGCCCCAGCCTCAGCGACGCCGAAAGTCAGCGCCTCGACCAGCTGCTGGCTATGGCCGAAACCGACGGTCGCCTCGATTTTTGGATCAACGAAGCCGACCACTTTATCGACCACGCCATCGGGCTGGGTAGCGCCACTCGGGTCTACGCCTCGGTCAACGAAAACCTGAAGTCGCGGCTGCGCGAGCTGCTCGATTTGACCCACACCGCCAACCCCGGCGACAAAGCCCTGGAGCTGCTCGAAGAACTCGACGAAAGCCTGACCGAAGGCACCCGTCAGGTGCAGCAGCAGCTGGCCAAGCGCGGCTACGATCCTGGCCCTGTGGACGGCGTAGCCGGGCCTAAGACCCAGCGCGCCCTGCGCAATTTTCAGCAGTCCCTGGAGTCGGGCTGTTAGGCCTGGCCGCCGTCGTTTCAGCCGGTAAGAGGAGATTTAAAGACAGAACTGGTGGCGATCGCGAGTTGCGATCGCCACCAGTTCTGACCTGCACCCTAGGTGTTTAGCCGATGCGCAGCAGCTCAACATCAAACAGCAGCGTTGCATTGGGTGGAATGACTCCGCCTGCGCCCCGGCTGCCGTAGCCCAGCTCGGCAGGAATGATCAGCTGGCGCTGACCGCCCACTCGCATGGTGCCAACCCCTTCATCCCAGCCCTTGATCACCTGACCAACGCCAATTTGAAAGGTGAAAGGCCGACCGCGATCGCGAGAGCTGTCGAACTTAGTGCCGTCTTCGAGGGTGCCGGTGTAGTGCACCGTGACCCGCTGCCCCGGCTGCGGCATCGCCCCGGTGCCCTCAACCACATCGACGTACTGAAGACCGGAGTCGGTAGTCACTAAATCTTCGGCGGGCATAGCGGCCTCTGGGGTAACGTCGGGAGCCAAATCGGCGGCAGCCTGGGCAATCTGCGCCACCGGCTCACTCAGGGTAGTGGCGGCCTCAGCCACCTCGGCGCGGTTCAGGTTAGAGGCGATCGCCTCCGGCTGAGAGCCGGTAAACTGAGCCACCAGCAGCACCACACAACAGGCGGCCAAAACCCCCAGGCTAATCAAAATCTCTCGCACAATTGACCTCCCAGCCAAGCATCATCTTTTCCCCCGATCATATAGCAATCCCCCCTCCCTTACTCCCCCACCCATCTACCCTCCCACTCATCCACCCGCCTACTCACCCACCCGCCTACTCACCCACCTACCCAAACCGATACCCAAACCCCCTCAGCGTCGTCACGTACTGCGGGTTAGCCGGGTCAACCTCAATTTTTTCGCGCAGCCAGCGAATGTGCACGTCTACAGTCTTGCGATCGCCGACAAAATCTGCCCCCCAAACCGCCTGAATCAGCTCTTCGCGGGACCAAACCCGGTTAGGGCTCTGAATAAACAGCTCCAAAATGCGAAATTCTTTGGGCGACAGGCTCACCTCCTGGCCCGCCACCGTCACCCTGAACTCGGTGGTGCACAGCACAATGTCTTTATAGGTCAGAACAGCGGTATCGGGTTTTGCCGTTGACCACTGCTGTCGCCGCAGCAAAGCCCGACAGCGGGCAATCAGCTCTCGCATGCCGAAGGGTTTAGCCAGGTAGTCGTCGGCCCCCACCTCTAGCCCCACCACTCGATCCAGCTCCGCTCCCTTGGCGCTCAAAATCAGAATGGGAATATCCAGGTTGTGGTGGCGCATCAACCGGCAAATGTCGAGCCCATTGACCCCAGGCAGCATCAGATCGACAATCGCCAGATCAACCTTCAGCCCTGCCAGCCCCTCGGTAGAGGCCGGAAAAATTAGCTCCAGGGCCCGCTGCCCCGACTCGGCTGTGGTGACCTGATAGCCCTGCTCACTGAGCGCCATGGCTACGGTTTCACGAATCAAATCTTCGTCGTCGATAATTAAAATGCGCTCTTGCACACCCGACAGCGGGGATAGAGCAGGGGTTACATTTTGCACAGCAGGGCCAAGCGCCTAATAACGACTCGGGCAAACCCCAAAGCGCTGGCAATTGAATGAACGCTGCCCTGGCCCCTGGCTACGACCACCCCTAGCGCCCTAAGGTCTGCACTAACCAGTAATGGTGTCGGATGCAGCTTAAGGAAACGTCGGGTTCTGGTTAAGCTTACGTAAACCCACCAGCCCTTGACTAAAGCGTCACCCCTACTTCGGCCTCGCGGCTCACTTCTGGGCGAGCCACGGCGGTCTCTAGCCTGGGCAGCAGCACTTCCAGCCGATTGCTGTCGCCGCTGCCCTGAACCTTAATCTGACCGCCGTGGCGCTGGGCCAGGTGCTGACTCAGCAGCAGCCCCAGCAGGGGACGGGGGATCGCACTGGGGGCCAGCGGGGCGGTTGAGACCTGCAATAGTTCGGCTACCTCCGCCGGGAGCCCTTCCCCCAGCCAGGGGTTAGACAACCACAAACCCAGGGTCAACCCCTGGCCCCGTCGGCAGGCGTGAACGCGCAGGGTGCTGTTGTCTCCGGCCGCATGCATAATGCCAACCATCAGGTGATACAAAATCTGTTTAACCACCCGCTGGTCTAGTATCCAGTGGGTTTCTCCCGGTTCTACAGTCAGGTTGAGAATGTGACCGTGTTTCTCGGCCAGCGGAGTGAGGGCTGTCACCACCTGCTGCCCAAGGGCCTCAATATCGACGGCCGTGGGCACTAGGTCGGTGCGCTCCGCCTCTGCAGGGTTGAGGTCAATGAGTTCATCGACCAGGGTCATTAGGGTCTGGCTGCTGCGGTGCACAATGTCGGTGTACTCTCGCTGCTTAGGGGTCAGGGGGCCGTAGATTTCGCGGCTCAGCATGGTGCTCATGCCCAGCACCGTCGTCAAAGGACTGCGCAGCTCATGGGTGAGCTGGGTCAGCAGGTCAAGGCGCACCCGATTGGCGATGGCTTCGAGCCCCACTGGCCCTGCTGAGCCAGGTGGAGTCAAGATGGCCCTGGCGCTCTGGCGCTCGTACTCGCTCATGCCCCAGCGGGCCGCCATGGCCAAAAAACCCAGCTCTTGTTCGCTAAACCGTCTGGGGCGCATATCCATAACGGCCAGGGTGCCCAGGCAGGTGCCCTGGCCCGTTCTCAGCGGTACGCCACAGTAGGCTCTAATGCCGTAGGTGCTGACCAGCTCGCTCTGGGCTAAGACCGGGTTTTCGGTGGTATCGGGCACAACCAGCGGCTGTTCGCTGTCGAGAATATAGCCCCCCAGCCCGCTGCTAAGGGGCAGCTGGCGCTGCTGCGACAGGGGATTTCCTACGCCCAAGGAGGACAGGCCAAAGGCGGCATAGACGTATTCTGTGGGGCCGTTGGCCACGGTTACCATAACCAGGGGCACCCCTAAAAATTGAGCGGCCACCTGAGCGGCTTCTTCCCAGGCGGGAATGCTGCTGGGGTGCTCTAGCTGGAGCGCTGCGATCGCCTGGCTGCGCCGCTGCAGTCGTTCGGCCCAGGGCAGACCAAGCGGGCAGGCAAGTCCGGGCGGGGCGATCGCGTCACCGGGCCGATTATCGCCCATCGTGGCTTCCCCGTCAGATTGCCCCGGAAATGCAAAAACACCCATGACCAACGCCTAACCCCTGCTGAGATACAGGCTTAAGGTGCCCTAAGACCGTGGCCTAGCAACGGCATTTGGTCGAGCAGGGCCCAGATCTGCTGCAGCATTGGCCCCAGCCCCGTACCAGCCACCGCCGAAATGCCGTACACTGGCCCCGGCCCCAGCGCCTCAAACTGGCTCATCAGCTCAGCCAGCACCTCAGGGGTAAGGGCATCGACTTTGTTGAGGGCCAGCACCTGGGGGCGATCGCTGAGGTCGCGGCCGTAGGCCTCTAGCTCTTGCTGAATGGTGTGAAAGTTGTCGAGCGGGTGCTCGGCGGTGGCGTCGACCACGTGCAGCAGCAGCCGGGTGCGCTCGATATGGCGCAAAAACTCGTGGCCCAGCCCCAGCCCCTGGTGCGCTCCCTCAATTAGCCCAGGAATATCGGCAAAGACGGTGCCATCGCCGGTAGGGCGGCGCACCACACCCAGGTTGGGCACCAGAGTGGTAAACGGGTAGTCGGCAATTTTGGGCCGAGCCGCCGACAGGGCCGAAATCAGGGTTGACTTGCCCGCGTTGGGCAGGCCCACAATACCCACTTCTGCCAGCAGCTTTAGCTCCAGGCGCAGACGCCGCTCCTCGCCCGGCAAGCCCGGTAGAGCATGCTCTGGAGCCCGGTTGCGATTGCTTAAAAAGTGGCGGTTGCCTAAGCCACCTTTACCCCCCTGGGCCACGCACAGTACCTGGTCGGCGGTGACCAAATCGCCCAGCAGTTCGTCGGTCTCAACGTCATACACCGCCGTACCGCAGGGCACCTCCAGGTATAAATCAGACCCAGCGGCCCCGGTCATATTCTTGGGGCCGCCCCGCTGGCCGTTATCGGCTTTGAACCGATGGGCGTAGCGAAAATCGAGCAGGGTTTGCAGCTGTGGTGTGGCCTTTAGATACACCGAACCGCCGGGGCCACCGTTGCCTCCGGCTGGCCCCCCAGCGGGCACGTATTTCTCGCGCCGAAACGCCACTATGCCGTCGCCGCCGTCGCCCGCGATTACCTCAACTTCAGCTTGATCGATAAACTGCATTACTGAGTGCCGCCGTTGGCAGACTGCTGCTGAAGCTCAATCATGGCCGCTCGAATCTGCTCCGCCAGGGCCGGATCCTGGGGATAGGCGGCTGTAATCGCGTTAAACTCGCGGGGCGTCAGACCGTTGGCTTTGACAATGTCGCTGGCCTGGTTGCAGTAGTTGACCACAATCGTGCGCACGCTGCTGCGCAGGTTGCGGGGCAGCTGGTTGAGGTTGGCGGTGCCGGTGCAGCTCATATCGACACTGGCGAGGTCTTGCCCGGTGCCGGTTAGCAGCGTTCTAATCTGGCTTAGCGCCTCGTTGCGGGGGGCATCCATCTCTAGAATTGAGGTGGCGTAGCCGATGATTTCTTCCTCAGATACGCCGCTGTCCTGGGCCCAGGCGGATCCCAGGGTAATGAGGCCCGCCGCCGTGGGCAGCTGAGCCCCCGCCCCCGCCAGCAGGCTAAAGCTGGCCACCGCCGCCGCGATAACGGCACTGCGACTGGGGTTTGCAAGTGGTAAACGGTGAATAAATCGGTGAATCATTATTATGTGTTTCTCCTGTGCTGGTGTTAACCAGAATGGCCCCGTGCTCCAACGATCGTGCTCTAACAACTGAAAGCGTCTGCTTAGGCTGGGAGGTGCCGCCCCGGTGTGTCGCCTAGATGCTTAATCTGGACAGGCTTTCAGCCCAGACGGGGCAGAACCTGCACTAGTTCCAGTCTGAGGCTATGCCCCCCCCGGCTTAAGCCCCTGGCAAAGTTCTATAACTTTTGTGTGTAGAGTAGCGCGTTCATCTCGGCCCTGCTTTAAATCAGACTCTAATTCTAGTAGCAAAGGCAGAATACATTGCAATTGGGCTAGAGTTAGCGATCGCACCTCCTGCTTTAAAAAATAAATACGCTTGGGGTTGGCCACCTCAGCGGCAGCGGCCACCTCGGCGTCACTGTGCACCCCGGCCTGTATCAGCACCTTCAGCCACAGCCACAGCCGAAACTGGCTGACTAGAGTGGCGACAATCCGCAGGGCGGGCTCGTTGCGATCGAGCAGGTCATTCACCAACGCCAGGGCCGTAGGGGTATCGCCCTGCTTAATCGCCTGGGCCAGCTTCAGGCTGGTTTGGGTAGAAACGGTCACCAGTTCCGCCGCCACGGTCGGTGGAATGGGATGCAGGCGAGCCCCCCAGTAGAGGGCCAGCTTTTCTAGCTCCAGGTGCAGCTGTCGGGTGTCGTTGCCCACGGCCTCGGCCAGCAGGTCGACGGTGGCCGACTCTAGAGACATCCCTCGCCCCTGGGCCACGCTCACCACCTGCTGACGAATTTGATCGGTCTTCCAGGGCGGAATAGTGGCAAACTCGCGAATTTCGCCCCAGGTCTTAAAGAATTTGGTAAATTTGGCGCGCCCGTCGGGCTTAGCGGTGCTGGTCAGCAGCAGCACCGTGGTATCGGGCAGCTGGGGCAGCGTGCGCTCAAACTCGGCCAGGGTAGTCTCCGGGCAGCGCTGGCCCAGACCGGTATTTTGCAGCCACACCAGCCGCTGCCCCTGCCCAAAGGGAGGCGTCATCGCCTGGTTTAGCGCCTGGGTCGGGCTACTGGCGGCCTCAGCAGAAATAATGTCGTAGTTAAAGCTGGCCCAGGCCTGGTCGAGGGTGCGCTGGCGCAGGTCGTGGATGGCCTTTTGGAGGGCAAAGTCGTCGTCGCCCCAGAAGTAGTAGGCGGGCATGGGATGGGGGGGAAGGGTAGGTGGGTGGATGGTCCCTGAGCGGAGTCGAAGGGAGCGGAGTCGAAGGGAGCGGAGTCGAAGGGAGCGGAGTCGAAGGGAGCGGAGGAATGCAAAGTTCAAAATTTTGCATGCAAAATTTTGAACTTTGCATTCCTCTTCCTGCGGGGCATCGTGGGATGATAAACCTCCTGCGGGGAGCAGTTCTAAAGACGAGATTATTGGATTGGATCTATGGCAAAGCTAGTACAAAGTCCCATTTTAGAAGAAAGCTTTGCGCTGATAGACCAAGAGTTTGGGGTTCATGACTTTACCCCGGCTGAGTATGCGGTGGTGCGACGGGTGATTCACAGTACCGCTGATTTTGAATTTAAGCAGCGGGTGGTGTTTGGCGAGGGGGCGATCGCCGCTGCTCTCCAGCACCTCTCCAAGGCTGGCCCCATTATTGTAGATGTGACGATGGTGCGCCAGGGGGTAGTGGGGATGGTGGAGCGCACGTTTCAAAATCCGCTGCTGACGGCGGTAGCGGTGGGCGAGCCAGCCCAGCCGGGGCGCACCCGCACCGAGACCGGGCTGCTGCGGTGTCTGGAGGAGTACCCCGAGGCGCTGGTGGTGATTGGCAACGCGCCCACGGCGTTGATGGCGCTGTGCGATCGCATTCGTGCAGGCTTGGTCCAGCCCGCGCTGGTAATCGGCGCTCCGGTGGGCTTTGTGGCGGTTGAGGCATCCAAGCAGCGGCTGGCTCAGACTGCGGTGCCGCAAATTCGGGTTGACGGGCGCAAGGGGGGCTCAGCGGTGGCCGCCGCCATGCTCAACGCTCTGCTGGTGCTGGCCTGGGAGCAGCAGCCGTGACCCTGGCTAATTCTGTAGGCGAGCCTTCAATTCATCCTTCAATTCATGTGGTGGGGGTGGGGCTAGACGGGCAGGCGGGGCTGACTCCGGCCAGTCTGGCGCTAATTCAGCGGGCGGCGGTGCTGGTGGGCAGCGATCGCCAGCTCAGCTACTTCCCCAAGTACATTACCGAGGGGCAGGCCGAGCGGTGGCCCCTGGACGACCTCAAGACTATTCTCGATCGCCTGCGCCAGTGGCTGGCCAGTGGCGAACCCGGCATCGTGGTGGTGCTGGCCTCGGGCGACCCGCTCTTTTTTGGCCTGGGGCGGCTGTTACTCGACCATTTACCGTCAGAAAGTCTCGTCTTTCACCCCCATCTGAGCGCGGTGCAGCTGGCCTTTAGCCGACTCAAGCGGCCCTGGCAGGGAGCCACGCTAGTCAGCGCCCACGGCCGCTCGACCCAGGATGTAGAGGCGGCCCTGCGTCGAGGCGACGAACTGATTGCGGTTCTGACCGACCCCGTCCATACCCCAGCCGCTCTGGGGCAGCTCGTTCTGAGTTTAGAGTTGCCCTGCTCCTACCGCCTGTGGGTGTGCGAAAACCTGGGCGGCGAGGGCGAACAGGTGCGCGAATTTGCGCCGGAGGCAATCGCCTCCGCAACTTTTGCCAGCCTCAACGTGGTCGTCTTGCAGCGGCGGCAGGCCGATTTTGACAGCGACGATCTGCCCCTGGTGGGTCTGCCCGATCGCGCCTTTGCCACCTTTAGCGATCGCCCCAGTTTGATCACCAAGCGCGACATTCGCATTCAAATACTGGCCGACCTCGACCCCAGGCCCGAGCAGGTGATTTGGGATATTGGCGCGGGCACAGGCTCTGTCAGCGTAGAACTCAGCCGGCTCTGCCCCACGGCCCAGATCTATGCGATCGAAAAAACCGCCGCTGGCCACAGTCTGATTCAGCAAAATCAGCGCCGCCTGGGCAGCCCCAACCTTTACCCCGTCTATGGTGCTGCACCCGCAGCGCTAGCTGCTCTGCCCGACCCCGATCGCATTTTTATTGGCGGCAGCGGCGGTCACCTGAGCGACATTCTCGACCATTGTGCGCGCCATCTCAAACCCCAGGGGCGAATCGTCCTAGCCCTGGCCACCCTAGAGCACACGGGCACGGTGCTCGCCTGGGTCGATAGCACCGCCGCCAGCCCCCGATCCTGGTCGGTTCAACTGCGTCAAATTCAGGTGCAGCATGGTGTTCGAGTTGGCTCGCTCACCCGCTGGCAGCCGCTGACGCCGATTACGCTGATCTCGCTGTCACCCAAATAGCCATAGCCCAACGCCGGTCAGCACCAGCAGCCCCATCGGCAGCACCCCCGTCAGCGGCTGATCGGGCAACCCCACCAGCCAAAGGGGGCCGTCTTTACCGGGCTTGAGCAGAGCCAGGGCATCGATCGCGGCGATCGCATACACCCAGCCTGCGTGCAGCCCCCAGGCCAGCCCCAGGCTGCCCCCGGTTACCCAGCGAGCTAGCAGCAGCACGGCTCCCATGATCGCTAAGCCTGGCAGCTGAGGCGCTCCGGCGGGGCCATCCCACACCAGGTGAGAGACGGCAAAAATGAAGCTGACGGCAATCGCCATCACCCAAACGGGCCAGGCCTGACCCAGCCCATTCACCAGCACGCCGCGAAAGACCAGTTCTTCAATCCAGCCCACAAATAGCGCCAGGGGCAGCACCGCCAGCAGCACGACCCCTGGCGAAGGTTCTGCCGTTTGGGTGCTAGACCCTAGAGCTTCCGGGCTCTGCGCCTGAGTAGCAAAGGGCTGTAGGGGAGGGGACTGAGCAAAGGGCTGCCACCTTCGCCAGCCCAGGCTCAGCTGTAGTGCAACGAGCGCCACTACGCCGCCCGCCGCGATCGCAAAGCCCACCACCATCAACCCCCAAAAGGACTGATCCCAGGCAATGCCGTAGTCAGACCAGGCACCTGCCCCTAGGCGACGGTGCACCTCAACCGCTACCGGCGCTACTAGGTAGAGCGGCAGCAGCAGGGGTAATTTGTGCTGGGGGGCAACCGGATACGTCAGTGGAATTTGACCCATCCGAGCAACCAGCAGACTAGCTGGAATGCCCAGGGCCATCCAGCTCAAAAAAAAACAGCTAGATGGGCGATCGCCACCATAGTTACCGTCAAACCTACCATAGTAGACCCGTACTATTCTTCATCCGAATTAGCGTCAAGCTGCTTCAGGTGAATGTGCTTGTAGCCCAGCTTAATTTCAAACTCATCGCCAGATTTAAGGCCCATTTCTTGAGTGTAGGTAGCCCCAATAACAATCTGACCATTTTTGTGAACGCTCACCCGATAAGTGGCTTCGCGCCCTCGACCATCTTTGTTGCTTTCAGGATCAAGATTGATGCCTTTAGCCTCTAGCAGTGCATCATAAAAGCCGGACAGATTGACCCGCACCTGATTGTCTTTGGTGAGGGTGTAGTAGCCACATTCTCTGGCCGTTTCGCGCTTGGTGAGGTCAGAAAGGTCTTTAACCTTCTGTAGTAATGCTTTACCGGTGAGGGGAGTGGGTTTTTCGGCCATTGTTCAGGAAAAATCCTTGTGATGAGACGTGAAGTTGAATAGTGAAAAATATCGGCCCAACCCGTGAACAAGGTTGACAGCCATTGAGTAATAGCAAATGAATAATAGCAAACAAATCTGCTTACTCGCACAACCAATTATAGGCATAGCGCCAAGAGCTGTCATCCAAAAAATAAATGATTTTGATCAGCTTTTGTTGATTGCCTCCACATGCTATTGATTCCCTTCGACCCAGGTGACTTTAGAAAAGCTCTCGATTCGATACAGCTGCGGCTGCGCCGTTAGTTTACCCAGGGGGTAGGGCGATCGCTCCCCTAACTCGGGTCTTTCTGACTGCCCAGTACTCAGCAGCCCCGTACAGAGTAGCGGCATAATCTGACCGCTACATTCCTATTCTTCGTTTCACACCTATTGAACCGCCCTCCGGTCAAAAGGCAAAGTTCTCCTCAGACTAACCCGGCCCTGAAATAGCGTCATTCAAGTTTTGAGCCAATGGAAACAATGGTTTAAGTCAATCATTTCACAGGGGTTTTGTGGCGAGAGGTCAATACTACATTTATGCATCGGGCTAACGCTCAAAAACCTGTTTTTCACGATAGAAAAAATAACATCTATCTTAGGGCATAGATCTGCCAATCGACCATTGGTTGACACTCTTAATGTGCTGGAACGCCCACCAGGTCTCTGACAAGATGCTCCTCCAAATAATTGGTCCTAAATCCCGAATGAGTACCCCTAATGGGTTTGTAGGGGCGCAACAGGCCGCGCCCCTACGGAATTCATGACGATAAACCGGGGGCAGATCTGCTCTAAAAATATGCGTTCCATCAACTTTGGCCAAGGAACGGGTATGGCTGTTTTTCTTCTCTGGCACAGCGTCGCGCAAAACGGCGTTCTCAGCGGGTAAACCACCCCGCTGTTGGCATTGCCGCTTGAGAGTAGGCGGCGATCGCCGGCCATCTGCAACGCATCGAAGCTAGCTCCAGGGCTCGCCGCAACGCCCCCTGGAGCCAGCTTCAACTCGTTTTAGCCCAGCGTCAGCTCTGGCGCAGCTGATCGAGCACGCTCTGGTCTTCCATGGTGGAGGCATCGCCTGCGATCGCCTCCCCACTGGCTAAATTGCGCAAAAAGCGGCGAATGATCTTGCCCGATCGCGTCTTGGGCAAAGCGTCGGCAAACTGAATTTCACCGGGGCGCGCGATCGCGCCGATTTCGTTCACCACATGCTGCTTGAGGGTCTGCTTCAGCTCGTCGCTGGGGCTGTACTGGCCCTCTAGAATCACAAAGGCAAAAATGTCTTCACCCTTGACCTCGTCTTTGCGGCCCACCACGGCGGCCTCCGCTACGGCGGGGTGCGACACCAGGGCCGACTCGACCTCCATCGTGCCCAGACGGTGGCCCGATACATTGATGACGTCATCGACGCGGCCCATCACCCAGAAGTAGCCGTCGGCGTCTTTGCGGGCACCGTCACCGGCAAAGTAGAGGTACTGGCCCTCGACCGGGGCAATGTGCTCCCAGTAGGTGCGGCGAAAGCGATCGTCGTCGCCGTAGACCGTGCGCATCATGCTGGGCCAGGGGTGCTTGATCACCAGGTAGCCGCCCTCGCCGGGGGCCACCGGGTTGCCCTCCAAATCCACCACGTCAGCGAGAATGCCGGGGAAGGGCAGGGTGGCGGAACCGGGCTTGGTCGGAATTGCCCCCGGCAGCGGCGTGATCATAAAGCCGCCGGTTTCCGTCTGCCACCAGGTATCGACAATCGGGCAGCGCTCACCGCCGATCACCTGGTGATACCACATCCAGGCTTCGGGATTGATCGGCTCACCCACCGTGCCCAGCAGCCGCAGCGACGACAGATCGCGGGCCTTGGGCAGTGCGTCGCCCATTTTAATGAAGGCGCGAATGGCCGTAGGGGCAGTGTAGAAAATGGTAACGCCGTACTTCTCGATTACATCCCAGAAGCAGCCGGGGTTAGAGGGGCGCGGCACCCCTTCGTACATCACCGTGGTGGCCCCGTTTGACAGCGGCCCGTAGACAATATAGCTGTGGCCGGTAATCCAGCCGACATCGGCGGTGCACCAGTAGACATCGGTGTCTTTAATGTCAAAGGCCCACTTAAAGGTCATGTGGGTGTAGAGGTTGTAGCCACCCGTGGTGTGTACCACCCCCTTGGGCTTGCCCGTGGTGCCGCTGGTGTAGAGAATGAACAGCAGATCTTCGGCATCCATTTCTTCAGCGGGGCAGTGGGCTGAGGCGATGGCCTGTAGCTCGTGCCACCAGTGGTCGCGCCCCTCCACCATGGGAATGTCTGCTTTGGTGCGCTGCACCACCAGTACCGCTGACACGCTAGGCACGCCGTCGCCCTCTAGCGCCTGGTCAACGGCGGCCTTGAGCGGCACCACCTTGTCTTTGCGGAAGCCGCCGTCGGCGGTGATCACCACCTTGGCTTCAGCGTCGTTGAGGCGATCTTTAAGGGCCTCGGCGCTAAAGCCGCCAAAGATGACGGTGTGAGGGGCACCAATGCGGGCGCAGGCCAGCATGGCGATCGCCGCCTCGGGCACCATCGGCATATAGATACCGACGCGATCGCCCTTTTGCACCCCCAGCCCTTTCAGCACGTTGGCTACCTGGCACACCTCCCGGTGCAGCTGGGCATAGGTGAGGGTGCGGCTGTCGCCCGGCTCGCCTTCCCAAATCAGGGCGGCCTTGTTGCGTCGCCAGGTGGTCAGGTGACGGTCTAAACAGTTGTAGGAAATGTTGATTTTCCCCCCCACAAACCACTTGGCAAAGGGGGGTTGCCAGTCCAGCACCGTATCCCACGGCTTAAACCAGTGCAGCTCCTGGCTGGCCAGCTCGGCCCAAAACTTGGCGGGGTCTGCCGCCGCCTGTTCAGCCAGAGCGCGATAGTCCTCCAGACTCTGGATCGATGCGTTTTGAGCAAACTCATCGGCAGGGGGAAACAGGCGGTTTTCGTGCAGAACCGATTCAATGGTGGGGGAAGCCATAGACAATGCTAGTCGCTTACGAACACAAATAAAGTGACATGAAAGCCGCTGTAGAGGGGCGGTGTCCTCTAAAAACCATACGATTTTTAGCGACCCTTTGATCAGCGTCTATGGTTTCCTTAATGTTTCTGGAGATTATCGGCCTAAATCAGAAAACGCTCCCATTCTAAGGTCATAGAGCCAGCCCACAATGCGGAATTTGACTCAGTCTACGTGAAGGTTAGACCCAGGGGCGAGCAGGCCAGAGACTCAGCCGCTAAGCTCAACCTAAATTTAGACAACGCTAAGACTTAATGTAGAGCGGCCGATTTTGGCCAGGCTACTGATTTAATCAAAATCACTATTACCACGGTTGAGCTGGCCCGAGCCGAGGCGCTCCAGCCAGAGTACAGAAGCCAGGCGTTTGAAGGGGTCGTTAATTTTCCATTGGGGTCATCAATGGCTGAGGTTTTATCATCGTTCAAACGCTGGTGGCGGCGATGGCCCAGTGTTTTAGCCGTGGCTGTAGGCTATGCCATCATCGCCAAGCTCAGTTTTCACGTTGTGGGAAGTGGCGAGGCTGTACTGCCTATCTGGCCACCGGCGGGCTATAGCCAGGGCGTTGTGCTGATGACGGGGGCGGCTCTAGCCCCAGGTATTACGCTGGGATCACTGATAGTAACGCTGACCTCTCCTGAGCAAGTTTGGCACCGGGATGTAGTCGGTGCTATTAACAATACCCTTCAACCTTTGCTGGGGCTGTGGTTACTGCGTCGCGTTGGCTTTATCAGCTCCCTGCAGCGCATTAAAGATGTGGGAGCTTTAATTGGCTTTGGCGCGGTTGTGCCCGCTACCCTCAGCGCCACCATCGGGGTCACCTACTTCTGCCTGATGACTCCAATGCGCTGGGCTGACTATGTTCCCAGCTGGTTTAGCTGGTGGATTGGCAATGTGACTGGCGTCGTTGTGATTACCGCCCTGATGATTACCTGGCGTCAGGGGGTAAAACGATTTCGGAGCTTTTACTCGCCCTCTTTGATTGTGCTGTGGCTGATCATCTTGATGGCCGTGAGCTGGTATTTGTTCTGCGACCCCCGGCGGATGGCTCAGGCTCCCTACCCTCTAGAATACCTGCCGTTTCCCATTCTCCTGTGGGCGGCCCTGCGACTGGGGCCGTTTGGAGCCGCCCTGGGCACCGCTATTGTCACCATCATTACCACCTGGGGGGTGAGCCAGGGGCAGGGGCCGTTTTGGACTTCTTTTGACGATCCTCTCAAGGCAGTGCAACCGCTTCAGGCTTTTATCTGCGTACTAGCCTTTACAGCTCTAATGTTGGCGAGCGTAGTTGCCGAGCGGGAGCAGGCGCGGCAAGCCCTGCAGGAGGAAAAAGAGAAATCGGAGCAGCTGTTGCTGAATATTTTGCCCTTGCCCATTGCCACCCGGCTCAAGCAGGGGCGCAACACGATCGCTGACCACTTTGCCGAAGTCACGGTGCTGTTTGCCGACATTGTCGAGTTTACCCAGCTCTCTGAGCACCTCAGTCCTCAAGATCTGGTGGCGTTACTCAACGATATTTTTTCTCAGTTTGACGACCTGGCCGAGCGGCACCAGCTCGAAAAAATTAAAACCATTGGCGATGCCTACATGGTGGTCGGGGGCATCCCCCACGAGCGCGACGACCACGCCCAGGCCGTCGCCGATATGGCCCTCGACATGCAGGCTATGGCCCAGGCCTTCAGCGATCGCACGGGCCAGTCCTTCCGGCTGCGAATTGGTATCAACACCGGGCCGGTGGTAGCCGGGGTGATTGGCACCAAAAAGTTTATCTACGACCTCTGGGGCGATACCGTCAACACCGCCAGCCGCATGGAAGCGTTTGGCGTAGCCGAGCATATCCAGGTGAGCGAAACCACCTACCAATGCCTCAAAGACACCCACGACCTCGACCCGCGTGGGGAAGTGTGGGTCAAGGGCAAAGGGCACATGCGCACCTACTTTTTGCGGCAAAAGACTCTGGCAACGACGGGACAGCCCGCTCCCAAGCGGGTTTAATATCAAACCAGAATGGGATAACACACCCTAGGGCGTGTCATCAATTGTGGCCAAAAGCTCGGGATATCAAGCCTTGCCACGCCCGACCCAAAAGACAGGCTAGGGGCTGTAACCCTTGATTTTTGTACGTTTAGCAGCTAATTGATAACAGCCCCTAGGGCTAGCTGATGAGCGCCTGTAGACTCAGCTACCGCAGCCAGGTTGAGCGCCTCGCCCGCTGCGGCATATTAGCTCCGGTTGAATTCTATAGCCCGCATTTTTGACCATGATTTCGGTTGCTCAGCCGGGTATGCTAGGCCTATTGGGGTTCCTCTACGGCTCAGCCTTCACTGGCCTGTTTTGTTCAGCATTCTGTGTCACCTGCATGGGTCTATGACTACGGCTAAGGCATCTGTACCGGCGCAGCCCGCGTCTTCTCTCTCCGCCCAGGACGCGATGTTGGAAAATATTGTTGGGGTCGCAATTTTTGATTTCAGCGGCCTACCCCAGGAGTATTTTGTCACCGCCGACAACGAAAGCACCAGCTGGGTGCAGCTCGTCTTTCAGGCACTAGGGTTAAAATCTCTGTTGATGTCATCGCTCAAGCTAGATGGCTTTTCGCACATCTGCATTGAGCTAGAGCAGCAAACCGCCGTTGTGGTGCGCACCAAGGAAGAATACGTCGCCCTGCTGCTGCGCCAACCGTTGACCTTTGCAACGGCTCAGGAGGGCGATCGCTTTAGCCACTGGGTGCGTCAGTTTGAGCGCCGCCTGCTGCGCGAGCACGATCGCTTTATTCCGGCTTAGCGGTTTACGGCCCTAGGTCTGGGGTCGATGGGGCCGTCTGAACGCCTTATTCTAAAACCCTAAACCCTAAACCCTAAACCTAGGGCAAGAAGCGATCGAGCGCTGCCTTGAGTTCGGCAATTTCTTCTTCAATGTTGCCGTCCACAGCGGCGCGGCCAATGCACTCGGTCAGATGCTCATCGAGAATAATGCGGGCGACGCGATCGAGTGCGCCCCGCACCGCCGCCACCTGCACCAGCACGTCAGGGCAGGGGCGGCTCTCCTGCACCATGGTTTTAATGCCGCGAATGTGGCCCTCAATGCGGGCCAAACGGTTGACGATGCGCCGCAGCGACTCGGGATCGTGCACGTGGGGATGAGCGCTGCCGTCAGCGGTGACATCGACCTCGTGCAGGTGAGGGTGGGGGTGGGAGCTAGGGTTATGCAACGGCTGTATGCGGCTGTAGAAAGAAAATCGAGCAGAGGTTGGGCGACAATATCGAGAATTTGGGCGGGCTGGCCAGCTACAAAAGTGCTATTGAGAGGCAGAGAAGCCCGATAGATCGGCCAGTTCATCGAGCGATCGCACCCCTGGATACAGCTGACCATCAATCTCCCAGGTGGGGTAGCCCTGAATGCCCTTCTGCTGGCAAAGCTCGGGCTGAGGGTTGTCACCATCGGCGGCACACTCCACGTAGGGCAACTGCTCGGCAGACTCCTTGAACATAGCTTTTTGGTCAGCGCAGTGGGGACACCAGTAGGCCCCGTACATAACGCCACCTGTAGCCGCTAGATGTTGGGCAAGCTGAGCTTCATAACTACTGGTGTCGCTGGTAGCTGAGGGATTGGGGCTGCACCCAAACGTCAGCAGCGCCGCCAGAGCAAGGCCACCTAGCCCTATAGCCTGGGGCCAGCGCTGGAGTGGGTGGGTTTGAACCATAGAACTCATCCAGAATGCTGCAATTAAATCAACGCAATAACCAGCACTGCGAGCAGCGTTATAGGGAGACGCGCCGTTGCCTCCCTAGTGTAGCGTCAAGCCCTGCCGATGGGCCGTTAGATCAGCGCTCCGCTTGAGGAGCATAAAGTTCCATCACCCGTGCCAGGTCGAGTCGCGACTGCGCCCCCAGCTCCAGACCAGACCGATGGCCGTGGTTGAGATGGTCGGCGGCGGCACAGCCAATCATGGCGGCGTTATCGGTACACAGGCTGAGGGGTGGAAAGATCACCCGCAGGCCGTGGGTATCTGCCGCCTGCTGAAGCTGCTGGCGCAGACCGCTATTGGCGGCGACTCCACCCCCTACTGCCACCGTGGTTAGACCGTAGGCCTGGGCACAGGCCACCACCCGCCGCGTCAGGCTGCGGGCCACCGTAGCCTGAAAGCTAGCAGCCAGGTCGGCAACGGGCAGCGGGTCTACCCCTTCGGCTTTGAGTTTCTCGACCAGCCGCAGCACCGCCGTTTTTAGCCCGCTAAAGCTGGAGTCGTAGGGGTGAAAGCCGCCGCCCGGTAGCGAAATGTTGCCTTCGGGCAGGGGAAAGGCTTTGGGATTGCCGACCTGAGCCAGTTTGTCGATCGCGGGGCCGCCGGGGTAGCCCAACCCCAGCAGCCGGGCCACTTTGTCAAAGGCTTCGCCCGCCGCATCGTCGCGGGTTTGGCCCAGGGTTTGGTACTGACCGCAGGCTTTGACATAGATCAAGCTGGTGTGCCCCCCCGACACCAGCAGGCACAGGTAGGGAGGCTGGAGGTCAGGGCTGGCCAGGTAGTTAGCATAGATGTGCCCCTCCAGGTGGTGCACCCCTAAAAAGGGCTTGTGATGCACCATGGCCAGGGTTTTGCCAGCGGTCAGCCCCACCAGCAGCGCTCCGACCAGTCCTGGGGCGCAGGTGGCCGCCACGGCGTCGATGTCGGCCCAGCCCAGCCCGGCCTGCTCTAGAGCTACGCGCAGACTATCACCCAGAGTAGCGACGTGGTGCCGCGAGGCCACCTCGGGCACAACGCCGCCGTAGGGCTGGTGAACATCGATTTGCGAGGCAACGACGGTGCTCAAAATAGCGCGATCGCGCACCACCGCCACCGCCGTTTCGTCACAGCTGGTTTCTAGAGCTAAGATTGTCGCCATTGAACTGCCGCCGAGGAGGTACTAATGTAAGCCAAGCCGTAATTTGTAGAGATGTAAACACCCCACCGATCTTAGCTTTACGGGGGTTCGGCTGCGGGGTATTATGGCGACCAAGTTGGGTGAATTTTTGTTCAAAAAACTTAACTTTGCGTTCAAATCGCCCTAGTTTCTTAGGTAATTAAAAGGAACAGTTTATGCGACGGTTTTTTGCTGTAGCGCTTGTAGTGTTTCTCTGGTTCGGGTTTGCCCCCCCGGCCTCCGCTAGCCTGGCTGGCGACAACGTGGCAGGGCTGACCCCCTGTGGCCAAAATGAAGCGTTTCTAAAGCGGGCTGCCAATGCCAAGACAGATGCGGCAAAGGCTCGGTTTGACTTTTACGGTAGCTCCACTCTGCTGTGCGGCAGCGACGGCCTGCCTCACCTGGTGGTAGATGGCGATCTGGCCCACGCCGGGGAATTTTTGATTCCTAGCGTTCTGTTTCTGTACATCGCGGGCTGGATTGGCTGGGTCGGTCGGGCCTACCTGATCACGGTGCGTGGCAGAAAGAACCCCGAAGACAGCGAGATCATTATTGATGTGCCCCTGGCTATCAAGACCGCTCTGACTGGGTTTGCTTGGCCTTTAACCGCTTTCAAAGACATCGCCAGCGGGGCTATGTTTGCCAAAGATAACGAGATCACCGTATCTCCTCGCTAGGCAACTGCTCTGCTTACTCCCAGAACTACGATCCAGGAGAACTAGTTAGACCATGGACAATAATTTGCTTCGGTATCTGTCGTCTGCGCCAGTGCTTGCCACCGTGTGGATGGTGATTACCGCCGGTATTTTGATTGAGTTCAACCGCTTCTTCCCCGATTTGCTGCTGCATCCCTAGGGCATAGATCTTGCTCAGTCGTCCGGCTCAGGACGCTTTGCGATCGCTCTAAGTATGCTGCTTAAAAGATGGTTTTTGGGGACTTAACGGCATCTAGAAACCGTCTTTTCCATTTGCTGTGACCTTATTTGAGTTGGAGAAACCCCCTATGACAGAAGCTATTCAGCCCGCTGGGGATCCACAGATCGGCAATCTAGAAACGCCGATCAATTCCTCCGGATTTTCTAAAGCCTTCATCGGCAATCTACCGGCCTACCGCCAGGGGCTATCGCCCCAGCGGCGCGGCCTAGAAATTGGTATGGCCCACGGCTATTTTCTCTACGGCCCCTTTGCCCTGCTCGGTCCGCTGCGCGATTCTGAAATTCCTGGCCTGGCCGGGCTGCTCAGCGCCGCAGGGCTGATCGTTATTTTGACCGCCTGCCTGTCGCTGTACTCGGGTGCTGGCGTCAACACCTCTGTGACCAAGACCACCACCCCCTTTACCCCTCCTGCTACCCTTGAAACCAACGAGGGCTGGAGCGAGTTTGCGGGCGGCTTTTTAATTGGCGGTATCGGTGGCGTCACCTTTGCCTACCTGCTGGCGGCCAACCTGCCGATTCTGTCGACCCTCGTCAGCGGCGGCCACAGCTAGGGCTGATTCTATAACCCAACCCTTTATCTTGAAAAGGCTGTGGGCAATGGATTTCGATCCGTTGCCCACAGCCTTTTTTACAGCGCTTCGATCGCCTCAACGGCGGCCTCCACCGCCAGAGCCACGTGGGTCCAGTGGGTGCCGCCCTGGCAGTAGACGGTGTAAGGCTCGCGCAGAGGGCCATCGGCCGAGAGTTCGGAGGTGCTGCCGTCGATAAACGTGCCGCCTGCCATCACCAGTTCGCTGTCGTAGCCGGGCATGGCGGCAGGGACAGGTTCTACGTAGGCATCGATGGGTGAATGGCGCTGTACCGCCTTACAGAAGGCAATCAGCTTTTCGGGCGAACCCAGACGAATGGCCTGGATCACGTCTCGCTGGGGGGAGCTGGGAGCCGGGTTGACGGGGTAGCCCAAGGCCTCGAAGGTGGCCGCTAGCAGATAGTTGCCCTTCATCGCCTCACCCACCATCTGGGGGGCTAAAAACAACCCCTGGTACAGCAGTCGATTTTGGTTGAGGCTCGACCCGCCGCTGGCCCCAATGCCGGGAGCGGTGAGGCGACAGGCGGCGGCGGCCACTAGATCGGCTCGGCCCGCTACGTAACCGCCGGTTGGTGCGATCGTGCCGCCAGGGTTTTTGATCAGCGACCCGGCCATCAGGTCTACCCCGACGGCGGTGGGCTCTCGGTCTTCTAAAAATTCGCCGTAGCAGTTATCGACGAAACAAATAAGGTCGGGATTTTGCCTCTTTAGGATGGCTACGATTTTTTCGATTTCCGCTATGGTGAGGGTTGAGCGCCAGCTGTAACCGCACGATCGCTGGATGTGCACCAGTCGGGTTTTTGGCCCCACTGCGTGAGCCAGGGCCGACCAGTCGATCGCGTTAGCGGCACTCAACGGTAATTCTCGATAGGACACCCCAAACTCGGCCAGAGACCCCTGACCCGTGCCGCGTAAGCCAATCACTTCCTCCAGGGTGTCGTAGGGGGTGCCCGCCACCGCTAGCATTTCATCGCCAGGGCGCAAAACGCCGTATAGGGCACAGGCGATCGCATGGGTGCCCGAGACAAACTGCGATCGGGCCAGCGCCGCTTCTGCTCCCATAACATCGGCAAACACGCGATCGAAGGTGTCTCGACCGATGTCGTCGTGGCCATAGCCCGATACACTACTGAAGTGGTGGCTCCCTACCCGGTGCCGCCGAAACGCTGCCAGCACCCGCTCCAGGTTCTGCTTGACCTGGGCGTCAATTCCATAAAAAATCGGAAGGAGGATAGATTCTGGCGGCATCTTGGGGTTTGATTGTTGCAATGGTTAAATTTTTTCGTTAAGAAACAGGGGTAATTATTGTCCCCTAAATTTACTCTGCTTGAGCAAAAGTCTTGTCCCCAAGTTCTTGTTCGGGCTCCTGTCCAAAATTCTGAGATTTCTGCATGACTGCTGTAACTACTGAGCGTTTGTCCCGCGATTGGGTCACTCTCCTGTTTATGATCGCCGTCCACAGCATGGCTGCTCTGGCGTTTTTGCCCAGCAATTTCTCCTGGGCCGCGATCGGTGTGGCGCTGCTGCTGCACTGGTTTACCGGCTGCCTGGGTATTACCCTGGGCTGGCACCGCCTGGTCTCCCACCGTAGCTTTACGGTGCCCAAATGGCTAGAGTACTTCTTTGTCTTTTGCGGTACCCTGGCCTGCCAGCACGGCCCCATTATGTGGGTTGGCCTGCACCGCCACCACCACGCCTACTCAGACCAAAGCCTCGATCATCACGACTCTAACAAAGGCTTTTGGTGGAGTCACATGGGCTGGATGCTGCGCGATGTACCCGCCAAGGATGAGGTGACTCGCTTTATTCGCGATATCAAGGACGATCCGTTCTACCTGTTCTGCGAGCGGTTCTTTTTGCCGCTGCAAATTGCCCTTGGGGTCGTACTCTACGCCCTGGGCGGCTGGCCGTTTGTGCTATGGGGCATTTTTGTGCGGCTGGTGGCGGTCTACCACTGCACCTGGCTGGTCAACAGCGCCACTCACAAGTTTGGCTATCGCACCTTTGAAACCGATGACAAATCGACCAACTGCTGGTGGGTCGCCGTGGTGACCTATGGCGAAGGCTGGCACAACAACCACCACGCCTACCAGTATTCGGCACGCCACGGCCTCAAGTGGTGGGAAATCGACATGACCTGGATGACCATTCGCTTTTTGGAAGTGGTGGGCCTGGCGAAGAAGGTCAAGCTGGTCGGCGCGACCGATAGCTAGCCGCTGATCACACTGCGGCGATCGCTAGCCCGATCTCTCATATTTTAGGACGCCGTCACGATGGGGGTGTCCTATTTTTTTGGTCGAACACCCGAGGTTTTTTGATGAGCAAGATGCCTAAGGCCTGGTTAGCAATGGGAGGGGGGCTGCTGCTGTTGGCCGGGTGCGATACTCCAGGCTCGGTCCTTTGGGGCGATCGCACCCAGGGGACAGTCTCTGACTACAGCGCCGCGCAACCTCTGGTGAACCCGCAGGACACCGCCACCAGGGATGCCAACAATCTGGATCGCAGGGCGGGCGAGCAAATAATTGCCTTTGGCGACAGCATTACCGCAGGGGCCGGGGTGGGTCCGCAGGCCGCCTATCCCAGCCTGCTCAGTCAAAGCTTAGACCTTCCCATTGTCAATGCGGGTAGGGGGGGCGACACCACCGCAACGGCCTTAAACCGTCTGCAGGATGTCGTATCAGCTGACCCTTGGCTGGTCATCGTAGGGCTGGGCGGCAACGACTTTTTGCGACAGGTGCCGATCGCCCAAACGGAGCAAAATCTGCGCGAAATTGTGACCCGCCTTCAGCAGCAGGGGGCGATTGTGGTGATATTGGGTATGAATGTCTACCCCTTTAACGGCGACTATGGGGCCATGTATCAGCGGGTCGCCAGCGAGACTCAGGCCCACTTCATCCCTGGGGTGCTGGAAGGCCTAAACGACCCTCGGTATCTGTACGATAAAATTCACCCCAATCAGGCTGGGCACCAGATCTTGGCCGATCGCGTGGCCGCAGGACTGCAGCCGCTACTAGAGCAAGCTACCCGGCCCGCCAGTCTATCCAACTGGCAACCCGATTGAGCACCGACCCAATTAGCACGGGCAAACCGCCTAAATATCGAGGTCTTCGAGCTTCATGCGGGGGCCGTAGGTCTCAATGAACTCGCGGCGGGGGGCAACGCGATCGCCCATCAGAATTGTAAAGATGCGATCGGCCTCGGCGGCATCTTCGATCTCTACGCGCTTCATCGTGCGGGTGGTGGGGTCCATCGTGGTTTCCCACAGCTGCTGAGGCATCATTTCGCCCAGGCCCTTAAACCGCTGTACCGTGTAGTTGGCGTTGGCCGGAAACTCGTTGGTAATCAGGTTTTGCAGCTCGCGCTCGTTATAGCAGTACCAGTGGTTGCGGCCCCGCTCCACCTTGTAGAGAGGCGGGCAGGCGATGTAGACATAGCCCTGATCGACCAGGTCGCGCTGGTAGCGGTAGAAAAAGGTGAGCAGCAGGGTGCGAATGTGGGCCCCATCGACGTCGGCGTCGGTCATCAGGCAGATGCGGTGGTAGCGCAGCTGCGATGCGTCAAACTCTTCGCCGCGAATGCCCATGCCCAGGGCCGTGATCAGGGCCTGAATTTCGGTGTTTTTGTAGATTTTAGAGTCGTCGGTTTTCTCAATATTGAGAATTTTGCCCCGCAGCGGCAGGATGGCCTGGAAGCGGCGATCGCGCCCCTGTTTAGCGCTGCCCCCAGCTGAATCGCCTTCCACAATAAAGATCTCAGACTCGCTGGGGTCGCGGCTGCTGCAGTCGGCTAGCTTGCCGGGCAGGGTAGACGACTCCAGCACCGACTTACGGCGCACCAGCTCCCGCGCCCGGCGGGCAGCCTCGGCGGCGTTAAAGGCCTGAATCGCCTTCTCTAAAATGGCGTCGGCTACGTTGGGGTGAAAGTCGAGGTACTCCGTCAGCGCCTCGCCCACCAGTGAGTCAACAATGCCGCGCACCTCGGTGTTGCCCAGCTTGGTCTTGGTCTGGCCTTCAAACTCAGGGTCGGGCACCTTCACCGAAATGATCGCCGTCAGACCCTCGCGAATGTTTTCGCCAGCCAGGTTGGAGTCGGCGTCTTTGCGCTTGTTGCGCTTGCGGCTGAAGTTGTTGAGGGTGCGGGTCAGCACCGCTTTGAGACCCTCCAGGTGGGTGCCGCCGTCGATGGTGCGAATGTTGTTGGCAAAGCCCAGCAGGTTGTCGGAGTAGGCATCAACACACCACTGCAGCGCCGCCTCTACCTGCACCCCGTCGCGCTCGGAGGAGATGTGGATGATCTCATCGTGGATGGGCTGCTTGTCGCTGTTGATGTACTGCACGTACTCGATGATGCCGCCCGCGTAGTGGTAGGTCGAGACCTTGGGCTTGTCTGACTTGATCACATCGAGGCGGTAGTCGGTAAAGACAATCTCAATGCCGGCATTGAGGTAGGCTAGCTCTCGCAGACGCCCGGCCAGGGTGTCGTAGTCAAACTCAGTGCCGTTGTGAAAAATCTGAGTGTCGGGCAAAAACGAAACCGAGGTGCCCTGGCGCTGCTCAGCAATTTTCTCTACCCTTAGCTCGCCGATGGGCACGCCCCGCTCAAAGCGCTGTTTGTGCACCTTGCCCTCGCGCCACACGGTCGCCTCGACCCACTCCGATAGGGCGTTGACGACCGAGATACCCACGCCGTGGAGGCCGCCCGACACCTTGTAGCCCCCACCCCCAAACTTGCCCCCGGCGTGGAGCACGGTCATTACTGTTTCGAGGGCCGACTTGCCGGTGCGGGGGTGCACATCGGTAGGAATGCCGCGCCCGTTGTCGGTGACCGACACGGAGCCATCGGCGTTGAGCGAAATATCGATGCGATCGCAGTAGCCTGCCAGAGCCTCGTCTACGGAGTTATCGACAACCTCGTACACTAGGTGATGGAGTCCACGGGGCCCAGTGCTGCCAATGTACATGCCTGGGCGTTTACGAACAGGCTCAAGCCCCTCTAGAACCTGAATCTGCTCAGCACCGTAGTTGGTTGTCATGTTGTACGCTCCAAAAATGGGCTTAAGGCCACCCGACTACCCGGTAGACTAAAATACTAGAAAATTATAGCACAAAGCTGCCACAGCGGATTCTAGAGCAGCTTCAGGCGAAGAATGAACCAGGGATGCAACCACCACATTTTTCTCAGCTAGAGTCACTGCCCCAAGCCGGGAAGCATAGTGGTTCAATTGTACCATTACTACTGGTGATTGGCGGTGCCACCGCCACCGGCAAATCGTCCCTGGCCCTGGCTCTGGCCCAGCGTTTGGGCGGCGTCATTCTCAGCGCTGACTCCCGACAAGTATACCGAGAGTTTGATATTGGCACCGCAAAACCTTCGACCCGCGATCGCCAGCAGGTGCCGCACTATTTAGTTGATATTTGCGCCCCCACCCAAACCCTGACGCTGGCCCAGTACCAGCGCCAGGCCCAGGGGCTAATTCAGCAGTTTCACCAGTTGGGCACCTCGCCTCTGCTGGTCGGTGGCACGGGCCTCTATATCGATGCGGTGGTGAAGGGGCTGCGCATTCCCCCGGTTGCGCCCCAGCCTGATCTGCGTCGCCAGCTCGAAGCGCTGGGTCAGCCCTCCTGCTATAGCCTGCTCAAAGGCGTGGATGCGATCGCGGCTCAGCGCATCCATGCCAACGACCCGGTGCGCACGGTACGCGCCCTGGAGGTCTACTACGTCACTGGACAGCCAATGTCGGCGCTCCAGGGCGAAGTGCCCCCCAGCTATCCGGTGCTCTACCTGGCTCTCGACTGTGACCCCCTAGCTCTAGAGCGCCGCATTGCCCAGCGCACGCAGGCCATGGTTACAGCGGGGTTAGTCGAGGAGGTCACCGCTCTGGCCCAAATGTATGGCGCTGAGCTACCGCTGCTGCAAACCCTGGGCTACGCCGAGATTCTGCAACATCTTCAGGGCAATTGTTCTCTGACGGCTGCGGTAGACAATATCGTGCTTCACACCCGTCAGTTCGCCAAGCGCCAGCGCACCTGGTTCCGCAACCGGGCAGCGGTGCAGTGGTTCGATGCCGACGCCGAAGATTTGGTGGATCGGGTGTGGGAAGTGTTGGGGGAGTGGGTGGAGAAGGTGAGTGATACTAAATCCGGGTAGCATACCCCCGAAACGATTGGGTTTGTCATGCGGGCCACCAGTGATAGTTGGTTAGGGCTTTAATCTCGGACTGCATCGACAGCAAGGTTCGGCAGCGGGCCTCAGGGACATCTTCGAGATCACTGAGGGCGTCAAAGCAGCGGTTGACTAAGGGTTCATCGGCAAGTCGCCAAAGCCGTTCTGCGGGCTGCAACTCGGGAGAGTAAGGCGGCAATACCTCTAGATGGCTGCCGTCGGGTATTGCAAATTCGGCTCACCTTTGCGATGCCGGGGACGAGGCACTTGCAGCGATTGCTCCAAGCGATTGAGATAGTCTCACCCCCGTTGAGGCCAGACCTTCGCCACTCCGGTGACCTCGGCAATCACCTGAGCCACCTTGGGTCCACTCCAAACCCCATTATCATCCGGGGGCAACTGCAATCGACCCCAAGCGTCTCGTAGTTTGCTCAGCGTTGAGCAAACTACGAGACGCTTGGGGTCGATGATCCTTGCGTCGATTGCGCAAGCCAGCAGCGCCATCACGGTTGTAATCTTTCACCACTGCTCGGGCGTAGTCGTAGTTCTGCGTATTTGCATAACTTCGGCACCTAGTTGCATCAACTTCGGCACCCCCTCGATTGGCGAGGGAAAAACAGCATAGCTGGGCAGGTCAGATTCATTATGCAGTCTGTGAATAGATCGTGAGAATA
>NZ_JBNXVS010000017.1:0-112383 GCF_050565655.1 Nodosilinea sp. AN01ver1
TGTCCTTGAGGCTCGCTGCCGCACCTTGCTGTCAATGCAATCCGAGATTAAAGCCTTGACCAACTATCACTGGTGGCCCGCATGAAGAGCCCGATCCTTTCGGGGGTATGTTATCCGGATTTAGTATTATTCACGCAGCGCATAGCCTGAAGCATCTCAGCCGCGGAACCCGCCTCAGAACCAGCGCCGGTTGCGTAATTGCTGTTCAAAATCCTTCATTTAACCTAACAGAGGCCGTTTTGGCTCTACCCTTAGAGTAAAATCCCCCCATACCATTGAGGCTGGGCCAATGCTCGATCGCTTTTGGGAAGTGCTGGGGTACGTCTTTGCCCTCAACGAGCAAGCCTTTCGCATTGCCACCACGATCCCCAATGGGCAGGGGCTGGCGCTGGTGCTGGTGCTACTGGCGGGGCTGTCCCAGGGCATTGGTCAAAGCATCATTTTGTTTATCAACCAGGTGCGGCCCGCCCGGTTTGCCCTCAGCCTGAGCATCAATGCGGTGCTGTTTGCTTTTGGCTTTTTGGCCCTGGTGCTGGGCACCTGGCTAGTCACCCTACTGCCCTGGACACGAAGCATCCCCTTTGGCTATCTGGTAACGGTGCTGGGGGCGGCCTACGCGCCGCTGCTGTTTGCGTTTTTGGGGGCGCTGCCCTACCTGGGGATGCCCATTCTCAATCTGCTGGCGGTGTGGCACCTGCTGGCCATGGTGGTGGGGGTAGCGGCGATCGCAAACCTGGGCATCAGCAACGCCTTTGGCTATGTGGCCCTGGGCTGGGTAGTGCTCCAGGTGCTGCAAAACACCGTTGGTCAGCCCATCGCCAACCTGGGCAAGCGGATTGCCAGCCGGGCTGCTGGAGTCGAGTTGATGACCAACCGCCGCGACCTGGTCGAGTCGTACCGCGCCAACCTGGCCGAAACCTCCACCCGCTGGCAGGAGGAGTTTAACCAGCGCATGGCCGCGTTTAACCAGGGCAGCGTCATGGCCGCCGTGACGGGGGAACCAAACGCTCTAGCGATGGCCGGGGCCGGGGCAGCGACCGCAGGCGAATCGACCGTCGCTGTCAATGCTGGCCCCAATGCCGAACGCCTGGGCCACAGCCTGAAGCCGCTGCTGGGCTTGGTTGCGATCGCGCTGCTGACAGCGATCGTGCTGACCCTGCTGCGGCCCCTGCGCCAGTGGTGGTTTGGCTGGTTGGCGGGTCTGCCTGCCCCGATGCAGCTGATGCTGAACCTGATCTGGATTGGCCTGGTGGCCCTGGTGGTGGCCGGGCTGCTGGCCCCGCTCGAAACCCTAGGCTGGTGGGCCGGCTGGTACGAAGACGAGATCAACACCACCGTCAACGCCGGCAATCTGGCCGACCCCGTGGCCGACCCCAGCCAGATCAGCCGCTACGTGGTCTACCTCGACGGCATTGGCATCTCCAGCTTTGAGTACCTGCCCGACATCGAAGAATTTCTCGACACCCTGGCTCCTACCCTGCCCGAAAATGTGGCGCTGATTCGTGGCATTATGCCCTACTCGGTGATGAACGCACCCCTCGACCAGGACCGGCCCCTGTCGTTTTTGTGGCGCTACGCCGACCGGCTGCGCTTTGCCAACCCCATGAGCCTGCTGGGTCTGCTGGTCAATATTCGCAACGTGCTGATCGTGGGGGTGTCTGCCGACAAGCGCTACGGCCCGCTCTACAACCAGGGCATTGCCCAGGTGGTGTTCAATGGGCTGGTCAAGAACGGCTACCCGGTGGGCAGCGGCATTCCCGTCACCCTGGTGGGCTACAGCGGCGGCGGGCAGATGTCCTGCGCCAGTGCCCCTTACCTGAAGCGGGCGCTGGGGGCTCCCATCGACGTGATCTCTTTGGGCGGGGTGATCAGCGCCAACATCAACCTGCTTAAGCTCGAGCACCTCTACCACCTGGTGGGCGACAAGGACGTGGTCGAAAAGCTCGGCCCCAAAATTTTTCCGGGGCGTTGGAAACTGTTTCCGCTGTCCTACTGGAACCGGGCCAAGCGGCGGGGCAAGGTTTCGTTCGTTTCGCTGGGGCCGGTGGGGCACCAGGTGCCGGGGGGCATTCTCGACCCCAAGCTGATCTTGCCCGACGGTCGCAGTGCGCTGGGGCAAACCATCGACACCATCAACGCCATTCTGCGGGGCGACATGCTGGAGACGGGGCTACAGCGCCGCAGCCAGGCCAACAACTACGACATTTTTTGCGCCAATCCTCTGGTGCAGTACCAGAGCTACCCCCTCGACCAGCAGCCCGATGCCGATCGTTATGTGCCGATTAGCGACTGGATTGGGCGGCTAATTCTGCCCGCTAAGGACAGGCGATTTGGCGGTGTCTTCTACGAAATCCACCACGCGCCGAGCGATCATCACCGGCTGGTGGGCCAGGTGGTAAAGCTGCGCTGGTCGAACAATCCCCTCACCCAAAAACTGGTGCAGGCGGTCACCCACGACGTGCACTTTAGCGCCGATGCCGAATACGCCAGCCGCTTTGGCGGCGTGATTAACCCGGTGCGGCTCAACCACTGGCTGCGGGTCGATCCACTGGAATCGCTGGCCGGGTCGCTGCCTGAGGACGACATGATTGTGGTGGTAGAAACGCCCCAGGTCATGCTGGATAGAGACGGGGTGACGCTGTTTATTGATGCCCAGCCTATGGAGGTGACCGGGCGCTACTACGGCCTGGTGCAGTTTATTGAGCCCGTTGTGGGTACCGATCAGTGGCGAGTGCGGCACTTCGATCGCGGCAGCCGGGCCTTTGCTGGCCCCGAGGAGATGGTGAGTCTGCCCCCGGTCGCCAGGATGGAGGTTTACGGCAGCAACCCGTCTACCACCAAGGGAATTGAGACCTCGCCCTACAACGAGTCGGGCTGGTACATCTACGGCGCGCCGGATGCCAGCGGTACCTTTGTGGTGCAGTCGCTTGGCCCCCGTGCCCTGTTTCGCCTGCAGCCCCAGCGGGTGGTGCTTGGTGGTGCGAAAGCGGCCTACCGCTACATTCGCAAGGAAGCGTGGGCCGATGTAGTGGCCCAGAAGGGCAAGATCGGCTCAGTGCTCTGTACCGCCCAAGACAATGGCCGTCCGGAGGCCATCGCAGCGGCTATCGACGACTGGCAGGTGGGCGATCGCGCCCTCATTCTGCATACCTACGGCGGCATCGGCGGCGAGCAGAAAGAACCTGCGGCCTTTAGCCCCATTTTCTTTGGCCACTTTGCCTACGGTCGGGCTGAGGTGGTGCACGATCGATTGGCTGACGAGCGCCGGTTTGAGATTCGTTACTACCAGGTCTACGCCCACAACATCGACGGGCTGATTGCGGGCACCCTGCACTGGTCGCGGTACCAGGGCGATCGCCAGCGGGGCTGGCTGGGCACCCGCCCCACCTGCGACATTCTGGTCAAGCTCGATGCCTTTAGCCGCTACTACTACTTTGACGACGAGCGCAGGTCGCCCCTCACCCGCATGGAGGCCCACCTGCAGGCCATGACCGCCCGCTACCGCATTGGCGACGGCACGGGGGGCACCTTTGTCGGCCCCTCCAACAACTGCTCCCAGGACTCCAACCAGGCGCTATTTGCCAGCCTGCAAAGCATCGGCACTAGTCTCTACCGCCACGCCGACGCCCTGATCGATCAACACCCCGACCAGGCCGAGCCCCTGCACCAGCTCGCCCTCTTTAACAAAGACCTCAAAGATACGCTTCAGCCCCTGGGCGGCCTGCGCCCCGCCTGGGAGAAGAACGAGTTTAACCTGGGCAGCTCCATCGAAGACGAGCCGATTCGCAACTTAATTATGGGCCTGGGCAGCTGGCGCACGGTGTTTCCCCGCAAGGCCAGCGACGTGGTGGTGCACAAGTTTCTCAAGTACGGCGCGTCGGCCTGGGTGCTGCGCACGAGCCAGGTGGGCGGGCACGACCCAGCCATTGAGCCGATCGCGCCAATGACGTTCTAGCCCAGATAGCTTGAGCGGCAGCGACGTAGGGCTCTAATCGCCCGTTAGCCGGTTCAGATAGCGCTCAATCAGCAAAATGGCCACAATATCGTCAATCGGGCGAGAAATTTTGCGTAGCGACTGCGGTATCAGCCCCCCCAGCCCCGATGGCGGATACATCTGCCAGTAGCGATCGCGCGCCTCCAGCGTCGTATACCGTTCATCGACCAGCATGATGCGTGGCGGGTCGGGAAGCTGGCTGAGCGTATCTTTCCAGCCCTGAGACGCGGTTTGGTCGCCCAGCACAATCATCGAAATCGGAAATCGCTGGCGCAGCGCCGTAATCTCGTCCAGCACGGCCTCGGCGGCGATTACCTGCTGGTAGCGCAGCATGCGGTCTAGCCCCATAATGGCGAGGCCACACTTCTGCCGTCCGGGGTCAAAGCCCAAAATCACCGGTTGAGACAGGGGTGGCGGAGTAGGCTGGCTCACGGGGTTTGGGGGTAGACTGTCTCCTTCATTGTGCCACCCTGATCCGATTTGCTCAGAAAATTGCGGTTCCAGCGATGCAAGGGGCAAACTAATGGGGGTTTTGCACTAAACTTAGTCGGCAGCACCACAAGATGGCGCTATGGATCCTAAAGGCTGTTGTCAACAAATAACTGATGGCCCAAGCATCAGCGGTTACGGCCTTTAACCCGCCCTGGTTTGTTCTGAGAAGTCGGGCGCAGCCGCGCTGATGGGCTCAGGATCGTGGCCAAAATCGATGACACGCCCAGAATTAGGGTGGCCAAAAGAAAAGCTCTATAGTACACTTGTTTCAAGCCCGAGGTTAACGCTGGCCAGTGCACATTAAGCGCGTCGAGTTGTCCCATTTTAAGTCGTTTGGGGGTACGACCCAGGTTCCACTGCTGCCTGGGTTTACGGTTATTTCTGGCCCTAACGGCTCGGGCAAGTCAAATATTCTCGATGCGCTGCTGTTTGGACTGGGCCTGGCCAGCTCTAAGGGCATGCGGGCCGATCGCCTGCCCGACCTGGTCAACCAGAGCCAGATGAGTCGGCGCGCAACCTCTGAGGCCAGTGTCACGGTTACCTTTGACCTCAGCGATGTGCCCGCCGAACTGCTGATGGAGGGCGTCGACGATGGGGCGAGCGATTCAAACGGCAGCGGTAGCTCGACCAACGGCAACGGCAGTAACAGTCACGGCGAGAACGGCAACGGCAGCAACGGCCATTCCCCGACGCTGGATATCTCGACCGCTGAAGATTCTGGTGCGAACCTGGTTCCCCTACCCGTGGGGCGCGAGTGGAGCGTGACCCGCAGGCTGCGGGTGACCAGCCAGGGCACCTACACATCGAACTACTACATCAACGGCGAACCCTGTACGCTCAACCAGCTCCACGAGCAGCTGCAGCGGTTTCACGTTTACCCCGAAGGCTACAACGTGGTGCTGCAGGGGGATGTCACCAGCATTATTTCGATGAACTCCCGCGAGCGGCGAGAGATTATTGACGAGCTGGCCGGAGTGGCGGCCTTCGATCGCAAGATTGACCAGGCCCGGGGCAAGCTAGAGGCCGTGCGCGACCACGAGGAGCGCTTTCGCATTGTGGAGCGCGAGCTGCAGGCCCAGCTAGAGCGCCTGGCCCAAGATCGGCAAAAAGCCGAAAAGTATCAGCGCCTCAAAGAAACCTTTCAGGCCAAGAGCCAGTGGGAGGCGGTGCTGCTGTGGCAGAGCCAGCAGCGAGCGATCGCGGCCCTGGAGCAGACCATCGAGCAGGGCGAGGCCAAGTCCACTGCGCTGGCAACGACTATTGCCCAGGGGCAGGGAGCGATCGCCACGTTAGAAGCCGAACTGGCCACCCTTAACGCCCGCATTCGAGCTATGGGCGAAGACGAGCACCTGGCCCTCCAGGCTCAGGTCGCCACCCACGAAGCCGAGCTGCGCCAGCTTCAGCGCCAGGAGCAGGAAAACCGCGCCGCCACCAACCAGGCCGCCGCCCAGCGCCGCGACACCGAAATTGCCCGCCAGCAGCAGCAGCGCGACCTGGAGCAGGTGGGTCAGGCGATCGCATCCCTGACCACTGGCGAACTGGTCGCCCTCAGCGCCGCCAAAGATCGGGTGCAGCAGGCCCTGGAAGAGCGCCGCCAGGCCACCCTGGCGATCGCCTCCGCTTCCCAGACCAGTATTCAGCAGCAGAGCCAGATGCGCCAGGCGATCGAAACCCTGCGCCGCGAGCTTGAGCCCCAGCGCACCGAGCAGATTCGCCTCCAGGAGCGGCTGCGTCAGCTAGAGCAGCAGATTGAGGCGCTTCACGAGCAGAGCAGCACCCTGGGAGATAGTCCTGCTGCCGCTGAGGATGCTAGCCTCGCCCAGCGGCTGGCGGCAGCGGAGCAGGCTATTCAAGACACCGCCGCCAAAATTGCCGCCGCCGAAGCCGAGCTGTCGGTGCAGCGCGATACCCAAACCCGCCTGCAAAAAGAGCAGCGCGACAAGCAGCGCGATCTCGACAAGCTAGAGGCCCAAACCCAGGCCATGCAGGAGAGCCAGGGCACCCACGCCACCCGGCTGCTGCTGGAGAGCGGCATGGCGGGCATCAGCGGCCTGGTCGCTCAGCTGGGCAGGGTCGACCCCAAGTACCAGCTGGCCCTTGAAATCGCCGCCGGAGCGCGACTGGGCTACCTGGTGGTCGAAGACGACCGGGTGGCGGCCCAGGGCATTCAGTTCCTCAAGCAGCGCAAGGCCGGGCGGGCCACCTTCCTGCCGCTGAACAAAATTCGCGCCCCCCGCTTTACCCCAGTGCCTGACTGGAAGCGCCCCGACGGGTTTTTAGACTACGCTGTCAATTTAATCGACTGCGAGCCGCGCTATCGCGATATTTTTGGCTACACCTTCGGCAGCACCGTGGTGTTCGACACGCTGCAGTCGGCCCGGCAGTACCTGGGCGACTACCGCATCGTCACCCTGGAGGGCGAGATTCTCGAAACCAGCGGGGCGATGACCGGGGGCAACGTGTCGTCGCGCTCCGGCAGCCTGCACTTTGGCACCGTCGAACCCGCCGAATCTAGCGAAGCCCAGGCTCTGCGCCAGCGGCTGAGCGACATCGAGGTGATGCTGGAGCGCTGCGATCGCGACCTCAGCGCCACCGCCGCCGCTCTGCAAACCCTCACCCAGTCGCTGATGGCCCAGCGCCAGCAGTACCGCGAGCTACAGCTGGCGGGCGAGCAGCAGCAGGCCCAGCAGCAGCAGCAGGCCCAGCAGCGAGCTACCCTCGCCACCCAGCTCAGCCAGCACCAGCAGGAGCTGGCCAGCACCCAGACCCGCCTGCAAGAGCTGGCCGAGTTGCTACCCACCCAGGAGGCTGAAATCGCCCGTCAGCAGCAGGCCCTCAGCGAGCTAGAGCAGTCGGCGGCCCACAGCGAGTGGCAGCAGGCCCAGGCGGCGGTGGGGCAGCTCGAAGCTCAGCTCAGCGATCGCCAGCAGGAACTCCAGGCCGCCGAACGCCATCTGCAAGATCTGCACACCCAGCGCCAGCAGCTCGATCTCGCCCTCAACCAGGCCCAGCAAACGCTGACGACCCTGGCCCAGCAGCAGGGCGATCGCGATGGTCAGCTCACCCAGATCCAGCAGCAGCAGACCGCACTCAACGGCGAAATTGCCCAGCTGCGCCAGCAGATGGCGGCTCTCGACCAAACCCTCGCCACCGAAAAAGCCGCCCGCGACGAGCTGGAGCAGCGCCTGCGGGCCCAGCGCACCCAGACCCAGCAACAGGAGTGGGAGCGCCAAAAGCTGATCGAAACCCAGCAGGAGCGTCGTCAGCAGCTCGCCGAGGCCCAGGAATTGCTGGCTACCCAGGCGGCAGAGCTGCCCGACCCGCTGCCCGAGATTCCGCCCGAGACCGATTTAGAGGAGCTGCGCAAAGAGCTGCGATCGCTCCAGCGCCGCATGGAAGCGATGGAACCCGTCAACATGCTGGCCCTCGAAGAGTACAACCGCACCGAAGAGCGGCTGGGCGAACTCACCCACAAGCTCACCACCCTCGAAGAAGAGCGCACCGAGCTGCTGCTGCGCATCGAAACCTTTACTACCCTGCGCCGCCAGGCGTTCACCGAAGCCTACAACGCCGTCAACGAAAACTTTCAGGCCATCTTTGCCGAACTCTCCGACGGCGACGGCCATCTTCAGCTCGAAGACCCCGAGGACCCCTTCAACGGCGGCCTCAACCTGGTGGCCCACCCCAAGGGCAAGCCCGTGCGGCGACTGGCCTCCATGTCGGGGGGCGAGAAATCGCTTACGGCGCTGGGGTTCATCTTTGCCCTGCAGCGCTACCGCCCTTCTCCCTTCTACGCCTTCGACGAGGTTGATATGTTTCTCGACGGGGCCAACGTCGAGCGCCTCTCGCGCATGATTAAGCGCCAGGCCGAGTCGGCCCAGTTTATTGTGGTCAGCCTGCGCCGGCCCATGATCGAGTCGGCCCAGCGCACCATTGGCGTCACCCAGGCGCGCGGAGCCTACACTCAGGTGCTCGGCATCGACCTGCAGGCCCAGAGCGCCACGCTGTAGGCATCGCGTTTGCGCCGGGTGGGCTGCACAGTGCGCCAAATACTCCATCTACCCAAAGCAGGATTTCAATTAAGGACGGTAAAGAAAACGGGCGTGGGTCATGGCGGCGCGAGTACCCTGGCAACGGGAACTAACATCAGACGCCCACGAGGTCTCGTCAAGCCATGCTGGTCTACGGTCTTTGCTTTACAGTCGGCGGCATTTTTGTGCTGCTGGCGGCCGCTGGCGGACTCGATGGAGTCGATTTTGCGGCTGACTTTGATATCGATGCCGAAATGCCCGTCGATGTGGATGATATCGATGTCGGCACCCAGATCGACCAAACGCTGACGGCCCTGCGCAACCGCTGGTGGCTGCCTTTCCTCAGCCTGCGGTTTTGGACCTTTGCCCTCTGCTTTTTTGGCCTTACGGGGCTGCTGCTTACCTGGGTACAGCCCGATTTGGCCAGATGGCTGACCACCCTTTTGGCGCTGATGATGGGGCTGTTTTGTGGGCTGGTAGCGGCCCTGGTGCTGCGATCGCTCGCCCGGCAGCCGGTCAGCAGCCTGATTCGCCCCGACGAGTTGACCGGCCAGATCGCCACGGTAGAAATTCCCTTCGATGCCCACAGCCGGGGCAAAGTGTGTCTGCGCCTGCGCGACTCGACCATAAGCTTCTTCGCTATGACCCAGGAGGAGCGGGAATTTCAGAAAGGAGACTCCGTGCTGGTGGTGGGGTTAGAGCACAACAAGCTGTGGGTAGCGGCGGCGGAAGAGGTAGAGGGATAGGGGTTTGCATTTTGACCTTTGCATTTTGAATTCAAAGGCAAAGTTCAAAATGCAAAATTTTCGACAGGAACGAGATCCATGAGGTCTAAAGGAACGCATTGGGTATGGCGGACGGCATGAACAGAACAGAGCTAGACACGGTGGCGTTGGTGCCGCCCTCTCAGCCAGTGGTTGGGCAGACCGGCGGTCGAGCCTTAGGGGGTGGGGCGATCGCCGTCCTCATCTTTGCTATTTTGATAACGATCTGGGGCGTCAATGCCCTGGTACAAATTTGTGACCCTAACAAAATTTTGATCATCTCGGGCCGCAAGTACCGCCGCCCCGATGGCCAGACCACCGGCTACCGCGTGATCTATGGTGGGCGCACCTTCCGCATTCCCATTCTTGAAACGGTCAAAACTATGGATTTGACCACCATGCCCGTGCCCATTGAGGTCACTAACGCCTACTCCAAGGGGGGTACACCGCTGGATATTCAGGCGATCGCCAATGTTAAAATTGCCCGTGACGAAGCCCTGGTGGGCAATGCGATCGAGCGCTTTTTGGGTCGGGGTGCCGAAGAAATTGCCCGCGTCGCCCGTGAAACTCTGGAGGGCAACCTGCGCGGCGTAGTTGCGACTCTGACGCCAGAGCAGCTCAACGAAGACCGGCTAGAGTTTGCCGAGCGGATCGCTAGCGACGTGCGCAACGACCTGGTCAAGCTTGGGTTACAGCTCGACACCCTAAAAATTCAAAGTGTCTCGGATCAGGTTGACTACCTCAACTCCATCGGGCGTCGCCAGATTGCCAACGTGGTACGCGATGCCGAAATAGCCGAGTCGAACGCCGTGGCCGAAGCCGAACAAATCGAGGCCGACAGCACCCGCCAGGCCGAAGTCGCCCAAACCCAGGCCCGCACCGTCATTCAAGAAAAAGAAAACGAGCTGCGCCGGATTACCGCCGAAGTCGAAAAGCAGGCCCGCATTGAAGAAGAGCGCACCCTGGCCGCCGCCGCCGAGGCCCGCGCCCGCGCCCAGCGAGAGCTACAGGCCATTCGCGCCCACCTGGAACAGGCTCGACTGGAGGTAGAACAGGTGCTGCCCGCCAAGGCTCAGCAGCGCGCCCAAGAGTTCCAGGCTCGCGGCGCTTCCGCCACCCTCGAAGAAAACGCTAAAGCCTCAGCCCAGGCTAGCCAAATGCTAGTCAAAGTGTGGCAAGACACGGGGGTGGATGCCTCCCAAATCTTTCTGGTGCAGCAGCTCGAAATGGTGCTGAAAGAGGCCGGTCAGATTCCTGGCCGCCTTCACCTCGGTCAGGTAAACGTGATCGATAACGGGGACGGCAAGGCGATCGCATCGCTGCTCAACGCCTATCCCGAAATGGTGAAGCAGTTTCTGCGCCAGTCCGAAGAAATTCTTGGCATTCCCCTGGCCGCCAGTCTAGCGACCCCGGTGCCGCCCCAGCCGAACGCCCCTATTCACCCTCTGGAGAAACTATGAGCCTGATTTTTGCTCTGCTGGTGGTCATGTTTGGCGCTACCGGCAGTCTCCTACTGATCATCAAAAACCTCTACTACATCTGCCAGCCCAGTGAAGTGCTGATTTTTGCGGGCGATCGCAGCACGGTCAGCGATGGTCGTCGGGTTGGCTATCGCCTGGTCAAAGGCGGCAGCAGCATTCGCAAACCCCTGCTGGAAAAAACCTTCCGCATGGAGCTCACCAACATGATCATTGAGCTGCGGGTCACCAATGCCTACTCCAAGGGCGGTATTCCTCTCCGCGTCGACGGCGTGGCGAATATCAAAATTGCTGGCGAAGAACCCGCTATTCACAATGCGATCGAGCGGCTGCTGGGCAAAAGTCGCGAAGAAATCGAAAAAATTGCCCGCGAAACCCTGGAGGGCAACCTGCGCGGGGTGCTCGCCACCCTTACCCCCGAACAGGTCAACGAAGACAAATTGGCCTTTGTGCGCAACCTGCTCGACGAAGCCGACGACGATCTGGCCCAGCTCGGCCTGATTCTCGACAACCTGCAAATTCAAAACATCTCCGACGATGTTGGCTACCTCAACTCGATCGGGCGCAAGCAGCGAGCCGACCTGCTGCGCGACGCCCGCATCGCCGAAGCTGAGGCCAAAGCCCAGTCCGCGCTCCAGTCCGCCGAAAACCTGAAGCGCACCTCTCTGCGCCAGATCGAAGCCAAAATTGAAACCACTCGCGCCGATGCCGATCGCCGCCTGCAAAACGCCCTCAGCCAGCGCCAGGCTGCCATCTCCGAAGCCGAGTCTGAAATTGCCGCCGAAGTGGCTCGCACCGAAGCCGAACTCGCTGTTCAGCGCGAACGCCGTAACCAGGTCGAGCAGCAGCTGCAGGCCGATGTCATTGCCCCCGCCGCCGCCGCCTGTCAACAGGCCCAGGCCCAGGCCAAGGGCGACGCCGCCAGCATTGTCGAAGACGGTCGCGCCCGCGCCGAGGGCATTCGCGAACTGGCCACCACCTGGAAAGCTGCTGGCGACCACGCCCGAGAGATCTTTCTGTTTCAAAAGCTAGAGGCGCTGCTGGTCAACCTGGTCGCCACCGTGCCCGACGTGGAGGTAGAAACCATCACCGTGATTGATCCCGGCGGTGGCAGCAGCGCCACCAAGCTGGCCAGCTTTATGGAGCAACTCAAGCAGACCACAGGGTTAGACCTCACCCAGACGGTGCAAACCCTGGGCAAGGGCAGCCTGCCCTCAGCTCCGCTAGCCCCGCCGATGAGCACTCACCCAGATCAAGGATCCGAAAGCTAGCCAGACTGTTATCAAGGCCATCATCCTCCGTAGCGCAGGTCGTCTAGCCTGGTCTGGTAGTTCGGTCTTCCCTCCTGTAGAATTAGACGATTCTAGTTAAGATAACTATTCAGGCTAAAGGGTTCTATCGTCTTTTAGTAAGGCGATTTACTGGCTAGTCCTGGCCTTTTAGCGATCTGTTGTCTCGGTTTACGAGATGGATTAAACATGACCTTAGACAAATATCGTCTTCGCTCCGACTTCTTGGGTACTCAGGTAATTACCCGCAACTCTGGCCAGCGACTGGGAATCGTCAGCCAGGTTTGGGTTGATGTTGACCAGCGAGAAGTCGTGGCCATTGGTCTGCGAGAAAATATTATGTCTGGGCTGGTGTCGAGCACTCAGCAGGTCATGGCCCTGACCAACATTCGCCAGATTGGCGACGTGATTTTAGTGGATGACGAAGCTGCGCTAGACGACGAAATGAGCGTTGCCCCCTACAGCACGTTAGTCAACTGCGAAGTGATTACCGAAACTGGCGAGCCCCTGGGTCGCGTGCGCGGTTTCAAGTTTGACGTCACCAATGGCCGCATCGAAACCATTGTGATCGCTTCCTTTGGGCTACCCCAAATTCCTGACCAGGTGATTAGCACCTACGAACTCTCCATCGACGAAGTGGTCAGCAGCGGCCCCGATCGCCTGATTGTCTTCGAAGGTGCCGAAGAAAAAATGGTGCAGCTCAGCGTTGGCCTGCTAGAGCGCCTGGGCATCGGCAGCGCCCCCTGGGATCGCAACGACGACAGCGAATACATCATGCCGGTATCGACTGCGAACCAGCTGCCCTCTGGGGTACAGGTACCCGCCGAATTTAGCAAAGCTCGACCGGCTGCCGCCGAAGAGCGCTGGAGCGACGACGACTGGGGCGAACCCGAGCGCATCGAAGAGCCGCTTCAGGCGCAGCAGCCCGCCGAGCGCTATCAGGCGGCCACCCTCGACGAGCAGAGCGACTACAAAGCCTACGACGCCGATTTTCAGGACGTTACCGAAGACGTTTGGACTGAAGAAGACGAGGGTCAGCCCTACGAGCCCAAGCCCCTCAACATTCCCCAGAAGAAAAAGGTCACCGAGTACGAAGAAGAGCTGGACTATTAGCCTGGCTCGCTACTACCCGTGAATCGTACCGTCGGGCATGGTCGCTCCAGTCAGAATGACGTTGGTTAGGGTGGTGCTGCTAATTTCGGCCCGCTCTAGAATTGCTTCGCTGAGGTTGGCGTCGGTGAGGTCGGCCCGGCCCAGGTAGGTTTCGACCAGCAGGGCTTTAGTCAACACTGAGCGGCGCAGGTTGACCCGAGCCAGGTCAGCCCGGCTAAACCGGGAGTTGGCCAGGTCGCAGTCATCCATTTGGGCCAGGGCCATAACGGCTTCGGTAAAGTCGGCTCCCTTAGCGCTGGTATGGTTGAGGTTGGCCTGGCTGAGGTTGCTGCGCGGAAATCGACAGTGGGTCAGATCGGCGGACTCTAAGCAGCTTTGACTGAGATCAACATCGCTGAGGTTGGCATTGCGCAGCAGTGCCCCCTGTAGGTTAGCGCCCTTCAGGTTGGCATCGCGCAGCACGGCCTCGCTCAGATTAGCCCCGCTGAGGTCAACGTAGGCCAGATCCGCGCCCGACAGGTTAGTGCCTCGCAGGTCGGCGAGGCGCAGCTTGGCTCCCCGCAGGTTGGTTGTGTACTTGCGGTTTTCCTGGCGCAGGTTGGCCCCGCGCAGACAGGCTCCGGTGAGGTTGGCCCCGCTGAGGTCGGCGTTGCGTAGGTCAGCCCCAGTGAGGTTGGCGTCGAGCAGGTCGGCGAGGGTCATATCGGCGCTGCGCAGATCGGCTCCCTGCAGGCTGGCCCCGTGCAGGTCGGCATCGCGCAGCATGGCCGCCGACAGATCGGCCTGATTGAGATTGGCACCGCCCAGGCGCGCCTTCGATAGATTGGCCTGGCGAAACCGTACCCGCGTCAAAAAGGCCAGCATCAGGTTGGCATTCTCAAGATCGGCCTGCACCAGGTTTGCCCCAATTAAATCGGCCCCGGCCAGATCGATGCCAACCAGGGTCTTGCCTTTAAAGTCCATCTCGCCACGGGCATAGGCATCGAGCAGTTCACGGGCATTCATATCGAAAACCAGGGGCCTTAGGCGGAGGATCGGGCAGAGGAGCGAGCGGAGGAGTGAGCCACTACGGCGGGGCGATCGCCACGGCTGGTCAACTCGCGCCCAGCGGCAGGGGGGTGAGGCTGACTGGGAACATCGGCCCGCCCTGGGGCTAGGGGCTCTAGGGGGACGTTGGGGTCCTGGGGGTAGTAGGCTCGCATGGCCTGGGTAATGGCGCTCGCCACCTGGCCGCCATCGCCAGCCCGACCCAGGCAGTGGGCAATAATGGATAGCTTACTGTCTAAATCGGTGTAGGTGGGGCAATATTCGAAGGTTTGCTCAAGCAGGTCGTTGAGCGTGCGCCGATTGAGGTTTGACCAGTCCTGGGGGGTGTAGCCAAAGGGGCCGTGCAGGCAGGAGTACAGCAGAATTTTAGCGCGCAGGGGATTGGCGTACTGCACGATATCGCCCCGCAGGTCGAACAGAGATGAGCGATCGCGCCGGGGACCACCATCCTCATGGCCTGCGCCCAAGGGGTGGGAGAGGGTGCCGTGGAGGGTGGTTAAATCGGCGGGCTGCTCAGGCCCAGCCAGACTGGTGAGGGTAGTGTAGCCGCCCTCGCTGCCGCCGGAGGGGCCAGAGGGTTCGGCCAGGGCTGTCGACTCGGCCAAAACTGTCGATTCGACCAGGGCTGTCGGTTCAGCTAGAGCGGTGGCGTCGGGTAATACCCCAGACTGACTTTGGTACAGGGGCTGAAAGCCCGCCACGATCTGGTTAGCCAGGCGCGTATACTGCTGACGTCGGTTGAGGTGCTTAACAATGCGGCCCAGGCGGTAGCGCAAATCTTGAGGCTTGGGCGCTACTATCAGCGTCTGCTGAATCAGCGCCGGCAAATGAATCTGGTTGAGGCGGCTGGGGTCATTTTCCCAGCTGCCATAGCAGATGCAGTGGAGCAGCTTGCGCAGCCGCAGAGCCTCAAGGCTACGGTCAAGCTGGTCGGCCAGGGTCTGACATTGTTCTTCTACCGAGCGTACCGTCAGCTGAGTAAAGCCTGACTCGGCCCCGTCGGGGTTTTGAAACAGCGATCGCCCGTACCAGGGCTGAAGCTGTTTGAGAATGGCGTCAGTCACCTCGCTGTAGATATCCTGGCGGTTTAATCCCACCACCACCCGCTTGAGCTGAACTTCAAGGTCGGCCAGGGCAGGGTAGCGATCGCGCAGCGACAGCAGCAGCACTCGGAGGTCAAACTGTTCTAGTACTTTGGGGTCGTTTTCCCAGGCCTGCTGGTAGGTGGCAAACACCAGTTTTTTGATCCGCAGGCTTTGGGTGTGCGTATTGAGGACGCGAACGGCGTTGTCTAGCAGCGCCTCGGTGGTCATTGGCAGGGTGCAGGTGTGGTCCTCAGACCCGTGGGGGCCTGGCTCGGTATCTTCGGCCTGGAGGGCAAGCTGGTAGGCGGGCACCGGCTCGTCAATATTTTTGAGGTGTAATGGCCCCAGGAAGGTGGCATGCAGGGTAAGCCGAGCCTTCACCACGTCATAAATAGTGCGCGACACGCATAGGCCGCGGGGTTTGGCGTAGGTTTGCAGCCGGGCGGTGATATTCACCCCGTTGCCCATCACGTCTTGCTCGCTGACTAGAATATCGCCCAGGTGAACACCAATGCGGTGATCTAGGTACTGATCGGGCTCTAGCCCCTCGGCCAGTTCGACCAGCCTTCGCTGCATTTCTAGCCCGCAGGAGACCGCCTCAACAGCGCTCAAGAAGTAGATCAGCAGGCCGTCGCCCGTTGACTTGAGTACGGTGCCCCCAAACTCTCGGCAGATATCGCCAATCAGCGTCAGGTCGCGGTCGATCAGTCGCAGAGTGCGCTCTTCGTCTACCGACATGCGGGTGCTGAAGCCGACCGCGTCGGTAATCATGATGGCAGCGAGCAGGCGTTGCCCCTGGGATAACGATGACACTCGACGTTCCATGGCGACTCGCAATGGTGCACAGCAGGTATGGGCCGCATCTAGGACAGGGGCAGACCCCCAGACGCTCATACTTTACATATTGCCCGTCTAGACCGGGCAACGCGCCAAATAGAGGCCAAAAGCAGAACGGTTTACCCACTCTTCATATCGGCGATCGCCCCGCGAGCCATAGAAGCAATGGCCTGGTCGGTCGCCTTGGGCAACTGGTAATATCGGCCCCCGGCGGTCTTCGCCAATTCTTTACCAAACCCGGTGGAGACAAACTTGCGCTCGGTGTCGATGATCAAGAGCTGATAGCCTACCCCGCGAATGCGTCCGGCAATCTCCAGCAGCTCCTGCTTGATGTCGGGCTTAGGGGCGTCGGGCTCCGGCAGTTCGCCCAGCGAGCGCGCCAGGGGCACGTTGCCGCGACCGTCGGTAATCGCCACAATCACGACGCTGCCCACATCCCCCGACTGCTGCGCATTGACGCCTACCCGCACCGCCTGGGTGAGGCCGTGGGCCAGGGGCGAGCCGCCGCCGCAGGGCATGCGCTCTAGCCGCCGCCGGGCCATGGCGATCGAGCGGGTGGGGGGCAACAAGACCTCCGCCTGCTCGCCCCGAAACGGAATCAGCGCCACCTGGTCGCGGTTTTGGTAGGCCTCGGTGAGCAGCTCCAGCACCGCCCCCTTGGCCGACTGCATGCGGTTGAGCGCCATCGAGCCCGAGGCATCGACGACAAAAATAATTAGCGATCCGGCCTTGCGGGCCAGGCGTTTGGCGCGAATATCGCCCTGCTCGACAATGACGCGGCGGTTGGGCTCGCGATCGCGGCGGGCCTTTTGGTAGGGGGCAGCGGCCCGCAGGGTGGCATCGACCGCGATGCGGCGCACCGGCCCCTGGGGCAAGAAGGGCTTGATATAGCGACCCCGCTCTTCTGAAAAAATCAGGTTGGCGCTGCCCGATTTGCCCTGGCGGCCCATGGTTTGAGCAAACAACAGCATCGACGGATCGATGATCACGCCCTCGGGGTCAAAGACAAACTCCTCTGGAATGCTCGGCGGGCTGTCGTCCTCGTCGGGGCTGTCGTCCTCTTGATCCTCCTCCTTGTCTTGATCCTCCGTATTGTCCTGGGGTTCGTCTTGATCCTGGTCGGAGGGCGGTGGCGGCGGTGGCGGCGGCGGCTCTTCGGGCCTGTCCTGGGGCAGCAGGGAGCGGGGCACAATCACCAGCTCGACCGCCACGCGCAGGTCATCGGCGGTCACTTCGGCGCGGCCTTCCAGGGCGGCGTGGGCCTTGGCCACCCGTACCGCAAACAGCTCGGCCCGGTGGCCCTGAATGCCGCCCCGCAGCGCCTCTGTCACCAGGTACTGGATCTGCTCACGGCTAATAGTGACGTCTTTTAGCCACTCGCGAGCCAGAATGATTTGAGTTTTAAGAGCGTCAATTTCGTCGGCATAGGCGGCCAGCACCGCCTGGGGATCGTTGGCAAACTGGGTCGATTGATCGACTGCAGCCACCCGATCGGTGAGGCTCATGACCCCATCGGCAGAGAGGGCGATCGCAATGCGATCGAGCAGGTGCTGGCGCAGCGGCCCGGCCTCGGGGTTGTAGGTGGCAATTAGCAGCGGTTCGCAGGGGTGCTGAAAGCTCAGGCCCTCACGCTCGATCTGGTTACGGCGGGCGGTGAGAGCCGCCAGCAGCAGGTTGGCCACCTGGTCGTCGAGCAGGTTGATGTCGTCAACGTAGAGCACACCCCGGTTAGACTCGGCCAGCAGGCCCGGTTGAAACACGCTCTCCCCGGCCTGAATCGAGCGCGCCACATCGACTGAACCCAACAGCCGATCTTCGGTAATACCCAGCGGAATTTGCACAAAAGGGGCGGGAATAACGCGGGTGGGCAGGTCAGCAAGATTGGGGGTAGGGCCAAAGCGATCGCGGGTTTGGTCATCCCACAGCTGGGGGGTTGTGGGGTCGGCATTGCAGCAGGAACCTTCAACCACCTCAATGGGGGGCAGGAGCTGGTGCAGCGCTCGGGCCATCACCGACTTGGCCGTGCCGCGCCGTCCGGCAATGACGACTCCGCCCAGGTTGGGGTCGACCGCCGCCAGCAGCAGGGCCATTTTAATCGCCCCCTGCTCGACCACCGCCGCCAGGGGAAATACAACCGGAATTGGGGAATCTACTGTAGCCGTCATGGCGCAGGCAACGTACTCAGAATGGGCAAGGGGTCAGTCTTTTACCTTATCAGGAATTGCCAAACCCTACCCCTGTCCTGGTCTGGCCCAAACCAAATCGGCTGCTCTCACAGCAGGCCAACGGACCCAACAGGACAGGCATAGTGTTGCGTTATGTTGCTATCGGCTCTTAACTTCCGTATTTTCCTCAATCAAAGCTTTATTAAGCCAGCGAAACCTCCGTTATTTCAACATTGGGAAATTACTGACTATCCCCCATGCTGTTGAGTAAACCTACTGTTGTCGGGATTGTTCCCCCGGTAATGGCCCCACCCACCGCAACTTTTCCTGCCCTATGAGCGTTTCCCCCCGCCTCGATTCTCTGGCCTCTTTGGCGGCTGTGCCAACTTCGGCCATGGCTTGCAAGCTGCTGTTTGACCGCGATCTATACGCGCCCTGCCACGTTCGCGTCCCCGACACCGACCACCGGCTGTCGGCTATCTATGTAGACAACCAGTTCTACAGCTTTCTCAAAATTGTGCCCGAGGCTCGCAAGGCTGTTGATATCGTGCTGCGGCTGGGCAAACGAGACCACACCGCCGCGATAACGCTGACCCGGCGGGGCTATGCGGTGTGGGCCCACGAACCTGGAGCCCGCTATGCGCCCCCAGCCCGGCAGCCAAACTATGGCATTCGCCCTGTGTTTGGGCCTCAGCCCTGTCTTATGGTGGCCGACAAAAGCGCCTACCAGACCTGCCGCCTACAGGTGCCCGATGTCACCAAACCGCTGATGGCATTGACCTACAACAATCGCTACTACAGCTTCTTTAAACAAGACACTGATGCGGCCAGGGTGCTTGAAATTGCCGCCAAGCTGGCTCGTCGAGGCGACGAAACACTGCTGGTGATCGAGCCGCCGACGCTGACTCTGGCATTGCTAGAACCCAACGGTCGTCTGGTCTGAGGGCGGCGACGAAGGGTTGTATACAAAAAAGTGTGTCGGGGGCAGCGTGATCCTCTAAGGTTGTAGTCTATAAACTCTTTTGCGCTACCCCTGGACTGGAATGCTCGCCATGACTGACGCTACGGAAACTATCACCGTCTTTATTTGTGGTTCGGCCCTGCGTGGTCAGCCCGACAACCAAAATCTGCAGGATGCCGAGTTTGCAGGAGCCACAGCAACGGCTCCTATTTACCGCTTGCACGCGGTGAAGGATGGCTGGCACCCGGGTATTTACGAGGTTGAGTCGGATGGGATTGCTATTCCGGGAGAGCTATACATGATGACGGCGGAGCAGTATGCCTACCTGAAGGATAACGAGCCGCCGCACATGTATCCCCACGAGGTAAAGCTGGCGGATGGGGGAACCGCGATCGCGTTTCTCTACCCCAAAGAGCTGATTGATAAGCATGGCTGGCCAGATATTTCGACCTACGGTGGTTGGGCCGCCTACAAAGCGGCCACGGCGTAGACGCTGAGCAGTACGACATGTTTAAACGGCTCCATAGTCGTCTTTTAACCTGTGTCTAATCGGCTTATTTAGCTGATTAGACATTTTTTTTGTCGCTGCTTTGAGCCCTGGCCACAGCTTTCGTGTAGCCAGAGTCCCTGGGTTAGAACAATCAAGAGTTTTAGGAACGTCTAAACGTCCAAATGCTTTTAGGGGAACTACCCTAGCCAGACGGACTAAAGCTATACGGCTGTGATAGTCTCTCAAAAAACTTTGCTTTGCACTGTTATCTGAGTAGCTTGACTTCGTTAGTATGAGTACCTTACCTATGCTGATGAGAGGCAGGTTTCGCACATTTCTGCGGCTCAGGCAGAATAGCTATATGGACTACTGTAAATTTTACGCTAGAGAAAAATAGCTTTTTTTTATTTCGGGAATTTTTACTAAAAGACTGGCTAGATCTGTAACAGCCCCTGGTACTCAATTCGCTGAGCGGGGGGTGCTGATGCAGCGGCTCTGGACGGGAGCAAGCCAACGCCCCTGGGGACTGCCCCCTGGCCGGGGCAGCTCTGCCCAATTGGCGCTGTGTAGAGGGTGCACGATCGCTGTTGTTGGTTATCTCAAAGGCTTAGCTCTGGGGGCGCTGTTGGTCGCTTTCGCCGATTTTGGGCAAGACGTCCGTTTGGTGGTTGTGCAAGGAGATAACAATGGCTGAGACAACGGGTGTAGATCGGTTATCGCCCTATATTCTGCTGGCCGATGACAACGATGACACACAGGTCTTAGTGACGCTGCTGCTGCAGGAGCACGGGTATACCGTTGAGGGAGTGACCGATGGTAGGGCGGCCCTAGGGGCTATTCGCCGTCGCCGTCCCGATCTAATTTTGCTAGATGTGATGATGCCGCACCTGGATGGGCTGGAGCTGCTGCGATCGCTGCGGGCCGATGCCCAAACTTGTGAGCTGCCGATCATTTTGATCTCGGCGCGGGCGAGGGAAGACGACCGGATTGAGGGACTGGAGGCCGGGGCCGATGCCTACCTGACCAAGCCTTTTTCCCATCGAGAACTGCTGGTGCAGGTGGAAACCTGCCTCAAGCTGGCCAACATGCGGCGCGAATCGGCCCAGCGGGAGTATCAGCTCCGTACTATGGCTGAGGCGGCTCAGCAGTTGGCTGAGGCGGCGGCGGCCCGGCTAACCCAAATTTTAGAAAGCATGGGGGATGCGTTTATTGCCCTCGATCGCGACTGGCGCATCACCTACCAAAACGCCGCCAGCGAGAGGATCAACAACCAGTCGCGAGCAGCGGTACTGGGCAAAACCTGCTGGCAGGTATGGCCAGGGCTGGTAGGCTCTGAGCTGGAGGTTTACTATCGTCGGGCGATGGCAGAGCAGAGGTCGATTGCCGTCGAACATCACTACGTTGAGACTCCCAACCACGACCTCTGGCTGGAAGTGCATGCCTATCCGACCCCTGAGGGGCTGAATATTTTCTATCGCGACATTACCGAGCGCAAACGCCTAGAAGCCGAACGCAAACGGATTGAGGCCAGCCTGCAGGCGCAGCAGGTGCAGTTGCAGCAGCAGCTGGCTGAAATTGAAACTATCTATCGGTCGGCCCCCATTGGCCTCAATGTGCTCGATCGCGAGCTGCGCTTTGTGCGCGTCAACGAGCAGCTGGCCGAGATCAACGGGCTGCCGGTAGAGGCCCACCTGGGCCATACGGTACGGGAGCTATTGCCCAATTTAGCTGAGCAGGCCGAGGCTATGCTGAACACGATTTTAGATACCGGTGAGCCGCTGCTCAATATTGAAATTAGCGGCGAAACTCCAGCTCAACCGGGGGTGCAGCGCACCTGGGTAGAAAGCTTTTGGCCGCTCAAAGACGGCGATCGCGTGATTGGCATTAGCACCGTCTGTCAGGAAATCACCGATCGCAAACGGATGGAGGCGGAGCGCCAGCAGGCTCTGAGCGACCTGCACCAGGCCAAGGCCGAACTGGAACAGCGGGTGGCCGAACGCACCGCCGATCTGCAGCAGATGAACGATGACCTGCGCCAGCGTAAGTCTGTTCTGCGCAGCTTTTTCAACAGCGCCGCTATGCCCATGGGGGTGATAGAACTCTATAGCGATGATATTTTACACATTTCAGATAACTGGGCCGCCGCCGAGTTTTTTGGCACAACCCCAACGGCGATGGAAAATCGGTTTGCCAGCGAGCTGGGCGTGCCTGTGGCTACCATTCAGCGCTGGATTGGCTACTACCGTGAGGCTGAGCGCACCCAGGCTCCCGTCAGGTTTGAATACGGCCACAGGACCGCTGAGGGCGCACAACGCTGGCTGGCTGGCAGCGTTTGCCCGATTGCCAACAACTCCAGGGGGTATCCTCGATTTTCGTACATTGTCGAAGACATTACCGAGCGCAAACAGGCCGAAGCCACCCTGGCCCGTAGCGAAGAGCAGCTGCGGCTGACCCTGGAATTTACCCACATCGGCAGCTGGGACTGGGACGTGCAGCAGAATGTGGTGGTTTGGAATGACAATCACTTTAAGCTGCTCGGGTTAGATCCCAGAGATACAGACGATCCGTATCAGTGCTGGCGCAGGGCTATTCACCCCGACGACCTGGATCGCGTTGAGCAGGCACTGCAAAATGCCCTGCATCAGCACACCGACTACGAGGCTGAGTACCGTGTGACCCACCCCGATGGCCGTCTGCACTGGCTATTGGGCAAGGGCCGGGGCCTTTACGACGCCGACCAGAACCCGGTGCGCATGCTGGGGGTGATTATTGACATCAGCGATCGCAAGCAGGCCGAGCAGCTGCAAGAATTTCAGGCCGTTATTACCCGCAATATGGCTGGGGGCGTCTGCGTGGTCAGGGCCGACAACGGCAAAATTGCCTATGCCAACCGCAAATTTGAGCAGATGTTTGGCTATGACCCCGGTGAGCTAAATGGGCAGCACGTCTCTATCGTCAACTACGAAACCGATGAATTTAGCGCTGAGGATGTCAACCAGGCCATTCGCCAGATGGTTTTAGCCAGTCAGGAGGCTACCTACGAAGTTCACAATGTGAAAAAAGATGGCACGCCATTTTGGTGTAGCGCTACTACCTCTGTCTTTGAGCACCCCGAGTATGGCACTGTGCTGGTGGCGGTGCAGCAGGATATCAGCGATCGCAAGGAATTTCAGGAAAAGCTCCAGGCCTCTTTAAAAGAAAAAGAACTGCTGCTCAAGGAAATTTACCATCGGGTTAAAAATAATCTTCAGGTGGTTTACAGCCTGCTCAACCTGCAGTCTCGTAGCGTGCCTGACTCGGTAGCTTTGTCGGTGCTGCGAGATAGCCAAAGCCGCATTCGGGCCATGGCGCTAGTGCATGAAAAGCTTTACAAATCCTCCGATTTGACCCGCATTGATCTGGCTGACTATATTCACAGTCTGGCCTACAGCCTGCTTGAAACCTATCGTTCGAGCCGCAATCATATTTCTCTACACCTAGAGATTGAGCCCTGCAGTTTAGATATCGAAACCGCTCTACCCTGCGGCCTGCTGCTCACCGAGCTAATATCCAACTCGCTTAAATATGCGTTTCCGGATGGCCGAGCGGGTGAAGTTACCATTACTCTATCTCTTGACCCCGATCGTCAAGTTTTTCTGAGGGTGGGAGACAATGGAATGGGTCTACCAAGCAATTTTGATCTGCGGCAGGTGTCTTCGCTAGGCCTGAGCCTGGTGCGCAACCTGGCCCACCAGATCGGGGGAGAGGTGGCGATCGCGCCTCAAACCGTTGGCTCTGCTTTTGAAATTGTGTTTCCGGCGTAAGCATTCTATGGATAAAAAGACCATTCTGGTCGTTGAAGATGAAATTGTAGTCGCTATGGACCTACAGGCGACACTGATTGATTTAGGTCATGAGGTGCCTGAAATTGTCATTTCCGGCGAGGCGGCTATTCAAAAAGCCCTCGAGCTGCGCCCCGATTTGGTTTTGATGGATATTCACCTCAGCGCTGACCTCGATGGAATTGACGCGGCGGCGGCTATTACTCAAGTCTTAGATATTCCAGTCGTTTACCTGACCGCCTACGCCGACGAAAAAACGCTTCAGCGGGCCAGCCTTACGGCTCCCTTTGGCTATATTCTCAAACCTTTTGAGGTCAGAGAACTGCGGGCCAATATTGAAATTGCCTTCTACAAACACAGCCTCGAAAAAACTATTAAAGAACACCGTCAGTGGCTGTTGGCCGTCTTAAACAGCATCAGCGAAGGCGTTGCCGCCAGCGACCCCACTGGCCTGATCAAGTTTATGAATCCGGTGGCTGAAGCCTTGAGCGGCTGGTCGCAGGCGGAGGCCGTGGGGCGATCGCCCGCCGAAGTGTTTCACTTTATGGATGAGATGACGCGCCGCCTGATCGACAATCCCCTGCTCAAGTCGCTGCACGAAGACCAAACGGTATATTTGCCAGAAAACGCGCTGCTGCTCTCCAAACAGGGGCATGAAATTCCGGTGTCCGACAGCGCGGCTCCGATCTACAGCGATCGGGGCCAGCTGGAGGGAGCGGTAATGGTGGTGCGCGACAGCACTGAGCAGCGCCGCATAGAGGCCCAGCTTCAGCACAACGCCCTGCACGATGCTCTGACTCAGCTGCCCAATCGGGGGCTGTTTTTAGACCGCCTGCAGCAGGCGATCGATCGATCGCGGCGATCGCCCGGGTTTAGCTTTGCGGTCATGGTGCTCGACCTCGATCGCTTTAAGAGCATCAACGATACCCTGGGGCACCTGCTGGGCGACCAGCTGTTGGTTGAGGTTGCCCCCCGGCTCAAGACCCACCTGCGGGCCGTCGATACCGTGGCCCGCTTTGGCGGCGATGAGTTTGCGGTGCTGCTAGAAGACATCAGCGATGTGGCTGTGGCCTGCCGCGCGGCGGAGCGCATCTTAGGCGAAATTAAGCAGCCGTTTACCATTGAAAACCATGAGCTGCTGATTACGGCCAGCATTGGCATCGTCATGAACTCCATCCCCTACGAGCAGGCCACCGATCTGCTGCGCCATGCCGATATCGCCATGTATCGCGCCAAGAAGCGAGGGCGGGGTGACTACGAACTCTTCGATACGGCCATGCACAGCCAGGCGCGAGACCTGATGCAGCGAGAGCATGCCCTACGCCAGGCGATCGCCTACAACCAGCTAACGGTGCACTACCAGCCCATTGTTGCGCTAGCCACCCACGAAATCACCAGCCTAGAAGCCCTGGTGCGCTGGCAAAAGCCCGATGGCGAGCTGATTTATCCAGACCAGTTCATTGCCCTGGCCGAAGAGATGGGTATTGTCACCACCATCGACCAGTGGGTGCTGCGGCAGGCCTGCCAACAGCTACGGGCCTGGCAGCGAATGGGCCTAGGGGCCTGGGTTCTCGTCGGTGGGCAGCTCACCAGGCAACCCGATAGCACCAGTTTGCCTCCGGCCCTGTCGATCAACGTCAACCTGTCCACCTATCATTTTGGGCAGAAGAACCTGGTCGAAACCTTTGCCGACGTTTTGCAAGAGACCGACATAGACGGTCACCACTTGAAGCTAGAAATTACCGAAAGCGTATTTATTGAAAATGCCAAAGAAGCGGCAGCCATGCTGGCGGATCTAAAGCAGCTCAACGTTCAGATCTGCCTCGACGATTTTGGCACTGGTTATTCGTCTCTCAGCTATCTGCATCAGTTTCCCATTGATATTGTCAAAATCGATCGCTCCTTCGTTCAAGGCATGGACACCGACACAGAAAAGCTTGAAATCGTGCGCGCCATCCTCAATCTGTGCCATACCCTGGGTATGGCCGTCACCGCCGAAGGCATTGAAACCCCTCAGCAGCGCGACATTTTGCTGGATCTGGGCTGTGAGTATGGCCAAGGCTACCTGTTTGCCAGGGCGATCGATAGCGCGACCATTACCCAAGACCTGCAGCGTTAAGGGTTGATGTCTGTCAGGGTCAAAGGCCAGGTTTTGTCGCTGGCCGCAACCTCCCCAATCAAGGCCGCAGCCGTATAGCCCTGATGATGGAGTACCGTCAGGCAGGGTTGAGCCAACGCCGCCGGTATAGCGGCCAGCAGCCCTCCGGCGGTCTGGGGGTCAAACAGCAGCGGGTAGAGGGGATGGCGGGTAGTAGTGGGATCGATAAATTCAGCCGCCTGCAGGTTTTGGGGCTGAAGGGTGCTGACTATGCCTGCAGCCAAGGTTTCAGCGGCCCCGGCCAGGACAGGCAGCGCGTCGAGGTAGAGGGTAGCGGTGACCCCGGAGGCGCGCCCCATTTCGAGCAGGTGACCGGCCAGGCCAAAGCCGGTGACATCGGTGCAGGCAGTGGCTCCGTGGGCGCGAAAGATCTCGGCGGCGGCCTGGTTGGGGGTGAGCATATGGGCGATCGCCGCCTCGATCCATCTCCCCTTCGCTTTGCCCTGCATCTCAGCCGCAAATAGGGTACCGGTGCCCAGGGGCTGGGTCAAAATCAGCACGTCCCCAGGCCGCATGCCGCCCTTGCGCAGCAGCTGGGTGGGGTCGGCCACACCGTTGCAGGCAAAGCCCAGGGCAAGCTGAGGGCCAACGACAGTATGGCCACCGACCAGGGGCGTGCCGCTGGCGAGAAGCCCTTTTTGGGTGCCCGCCAGGATTTGGTACAGCATCTCGGCCTGTTTGGCCGGGGTAGCGTAGGGAACCTGCACGGTGGCCAGCACGGTGTGGGGTGTTGCGCCCATGGCGTACAGGTCGCTGAGGCAGTGCTTAAGGCAGATCTGGGCAAAGATAAACGGGTCGTCGATCAGGGCAGTGAAATAGTCGACGGTGTGCACCATCACCTGACCGGGGGGCACGGTAACGACGGCGGCATCGTCTGGAGCATCTAGCCCAATCAGCACGGCGTCGCTGGGCAGCGCGGGAAAGTCTTGCTGCACCCGACGCAGGGCCTCGGAGAGGGCGGTGCTGCCGACTTTTGAGCCACAGCCGGCGCAGGGGGGGGAGGAAGGGGGGGGAGGTGAGGAGGATGGGGGAGATGAGGGGGGGGAGGAAGGAGGAGGGGAGGACATCTGGCCGATAGGGAGATCCTGGAAGCGGGCCATGAACTTGCGATCGATGTGGTCTTTCCAGCGGTGGGCCAGAGGCGACTGAATTGAAAGGGGGCCGCGATCGGCGATCGCGCTGCCGTTGCCGGTTTCGATCAGGCTGAGAAACTGCCGCTGGGGGCGAAAGGGTTTGAGCGACTGACCCTGAATGTAGCGGCGCAGGTTGTTGGTCAAAGGCGGCCCCTGGCGCACGGCAAACACTCCGGCTTTGGGGCGAGGGTGGTGCACCATGGTAGCCACATCGCCCACGGCAAACACGTTGGGGTGGGAGAGGGTTTGCAGGGTATCCCCTATCTGAATGAAGCCCTCATCGGTGAGGGAGAGGCCGGACTGCCGGAGCCAGGCGGGGGCGGCGGCGCTGGTGACCCAAAAGAGGCGATCGCAGGCTACCGTCAGCCCAGATGCCCCCTGCACCAGGCGCTGCCCGGTGGTTTCGTCCAGTGCCACCTCGACCACCGCTTCGCTGAGGTGGAGGTGAATGCCGCGCGACCTCAGCACTCGCTCCAGGCGGCGGCGGGTCCAGCGGTTGCGCTCGGCGGCCAGCTCCTGGCCTCGGTGAAACAGGTGCAGGGTGAGATTGGCCGGTGATGCTCCCAAATCGTTCAGCAGGCCCACCAGCCGTTCGTGCAGGGCAATGGTGAGCTCTACCCCGCCCACGCCACCGCCCACCACGGCCAGGGTCAGCGGCCGCTGCGGATTCGCTTCGACGCTTTCCACCAGTTCCTGCCACTGGCGCAGCAGCTCGGGCACGGGCTTGGCAGCAATGGCATAGTCAGCGGCTCCGGGTACCGTCACCGTCGCCGGGGTGCTGCCGGTGTCGATCGACAGTACATCGTAGGCGAGGGGTGGATGATTGGCGCACAGCACCCGCTGCTGGGCCAGGTCGAGCCCGACGGCGCGATCGACCATTAGACGGCACTGGGCAAAGCGGGTGAGGGGGCGCAGGTCGATGTGGGCCTCGTCAAAGCTGTAGCGCCCGGCCACGTAGCTAGGCAGCATGCCCGAGTAGGGCGTATCGACCAGATCGCTGAGCAGCGTGAGCCGCACCCCCGGCAGAGGAGCCATGCCCCAGCGCCGCAGCACCAGGGCGTGGGTGTGGCCGCCGCCCACCAGCAGCACGTCGGTTGTAATCGGTTCAGTCTGCATCACGGCCTGTCGTTATCTGTTCACTGCGCTCTATTGCCCTAATGTATGCCTACTGAGGCCGAACTTGCCTGCCGCTCGAGCGATGGAGGAGCAAAACTGACTCGATAAGCTGGTGATTTGAGATGAATTTAGGGGGGGCTAGTATGCCTTTACATCGACTTGAAGATTACTATCCTGACTATCGCGAAACCCTGGCCGATGGGCAAATGGATAGAATCGGCTCCTATTCGGTCTACGCACAGGGTGAAGACAAGGTGGGTTCAGCCAAAGATGTACTGGTCGATGACTCCGGTCGTTTTCGCTACTTAGTTGTGGATACTGGCCCCTGGATTTTTGGCAAGACTGTTTTGCTGCCCATTGGGCTGGCCCGTTTTGACTACGACAGCACCCGCATTTACGTGGATGATTTAACCAAGTCTCAGGTTGAGCATCTGCCTACTTACAGCGATGACATGGTAGTGGATGAGCACCACGAAGAGCAGGTGAGAAAGGTGTACCAGCCGATTGCCCAGGGCCGCTCCAACCGTCAATTTTTTGGCAATAACTACGGCTCTACCGATCGACCCAGCGAAACCGTGGGCGATCTGCGCCGGATGCCGCCGCTCGGTAATACTGGGTCCGCTAGTGCAGACGAGGGCGACCTGCGGCGAATGGGGCCTCTAACGGGCGGCGATCTCACCACCGTAGCCGACCGCCAAACCGCTATTCGTCAACAGGATTTGCCCCGGCACAGCCCCAGCCTCTACGACCAGGAAATGGGCTACTACGGCCTCAGCGAAGAGGAGAACCACGGCCTCTTGCGCTCCTACGAGGAGCGTTTGATCGCGCGTCGCTATCAGCAAGACTAGCCCAGTCTGGAGATCGCTTAAACCAGGCCGCAGGCTATACGGCTAGAAGTCGACGCCCCGCTTGAGGTCGATGCCTTTTTCGGCGTAGTGTTTGTGGTTAAACACCTCGGAGTGGGTGCTGGCCAGCTCAAAGTAGGCGGGGCGATTTTTGCAGCGCCCGGTGATAATCACCTCGGTGCCGCGCGGCTTGCGTAGCAGCGCCTGCACAATGGGCTCTTCGGGCAAAAGCTCCAGATCAACGGTGGGGTTGAGCTCGTCGAGAATAATGGTTTTGTAGAGGCCGGAGGCGATCGCCGTGCGGGCAATTTCCCAGCCCCGCTCGGCCTCGACGTAGTCGATTTCCTGCTGCTGACCGCGCCAGACAATGGCATCGCGACCGCAGCGCTGGTGGTCGACCAGGTTGGGGTAGATCTTGCGCAGGGCCGCGATCGCCGCGTCTTCGGTATAGCCGTTGCCCCCTTTGAGCCACTGAATAATCAGCACCCGGTGAGAAAAATCCTGGCTGATGCCGCGACCGATCGCCTGCAGCGCTTTGCCCAGGGCGCTGGTCGATTTGCCTTTGCCAGAGCCCGTGTAGATCTCGATGCCCTCGATGCCCTCGATGCCCTCGGGTTTGGGCTGGGGCTTCATTTCGGAGTGCAGATTGGCGACGTCGAGCAGGGGCTGGGGGGCACCGCGCCCGGTGGCGATAATTTCCAGGTGGTCGGGCTTGTTGCGCAGGGTTTTGGCCACTTCATCCACGTCGAGCAGGCCCAGGTCGAGCACCGGATTGATTTCGTCGAGCACGACTACGGAATAGAGGCCTGAGGCGATCGCGCCCTTGGCCACATCCCAGCCCCGCTGCGCCTCCTGTTTGTCGAACTTGGTGATGTCTTCAGGGCCAAAAAACTCGGCCCGCCCGGTACGCACCTGGTCGATCAGGTGGGGAAAGCCCCGCTGCAGGGCCTCAATGGCGGCATCTTCGTCGTAGGTGCGGCCCGGCCCCTTGAGAAACCGCAGCAGCAGCACCCGGCTCTCCAAAAAATTCTGAATGCCCAGGCCGATCGATCGCAGCACCACCCCCAGGGCTACCTGCGACTTGCCCTTGCCCTCACCGTCGTAGACGTGAATTTGCCCCGTCAGCCGCTCGTTGCCCTGCTGAGCGGTGCGAATGCCAATGCCGGTTCTAACCATGGGTGTTGCGTATTGCGTAGTTTGTTGATGGGGCCGCTACAAAATCTTAGCGAAAGCTGGGTCGAGGTTATACCCTTGATAGTGCACCAAGAAACCCCGGTTAAACCCCGGCGTTTGTCGCCCGCCCTATGCCCCTCAACGATGTATTGTCAGAACTCGGCATGATGCCGCTGCGGGCGATCGCCTTTCAGAGTCTGCTGCTGATGGTGGCGATTGTGCTCGAAGCCATGGTGCTGCGCCAGCAGCTGCGCCTGGGCTACCGCACCAGCATGCAGTACGCCGCCACCCTCAACCTGCTGGCCACCAGCCTGGGCTGGGTCGCGTTTCTAGCGATCGAAGCAGTGCTGCCCCTGGCCCTGCGCAGCCAAATTATTAGCTACGTGTTGTTCAACCGCTTTTACGCCAACAGCTGGCTCGACGTGCTGCCGGTAGTGGTCGTGGTGGTGGCGATCGCCGCCTTCTTTGTCACCTACTGGATCAAGCTTCAGGGTCTGCTCTGGCTGCTGCAGCTGCTGGGGCAAAAGCCCGTCGATACCACCCCAGAGGCGATCGAAAGCAACCGCCGCCAGCTCTACGCGCGGGCTCGCCGCGCCCAGGTCGAAGGACAGCGGAGCAGCTCACCTCGGGCCCTGGCGGTACTACAGGCCAACGCCCTTAGCTTTACCGTTATTTTGGTGCTGTTGCTGGTCGTCAATCAGACCGAGGTACTGGGATGGTAGGAGGGCTATTAAGTTTTCTGCGTCAAACGCTGATCGAGGTGGGCAACCTGCTGGGCAATCTGGTGCCGCCGCGCTACTTTTCCTGGCAGACCGTCATTTACCTGAGTCTGTTTTCGTGGCTGTTGTCGCTGCTGGCCCGCCTGCTCGACACCACGGCTTTCACCATCGGGCTACTGGCGACCATGAGCTGGATCTTTCTGGCGATCGGGGTCGGCTGGGCGCTCGAGGCCAACAAAGCCCGGATTTTTGGCGTCCCCATCGCCCCCTGGGTATCGGGGGCTATTCTATGCCTGTTTTTGTTTGGCTCCTGGGGCGGGCGGTGGCTACAGCCGGCCCTGGTGACCTGGCCTCTGGTGTCGTTTGCGGTCATCGCGGTACCGACCCTGGTCAGCTGGGATTTTTCGTTCAAAAATCCGCCCCCCGTCGAGCGGCAGCGGCTGGCGCTGCTGTTTTGCCTCAGCCTGCTGTTTAGCAGCTGGTTTCAGTTTTATTTTCGCATTCAAACCTGGGTGCGCGACTACCCCAGCCTGGTGGCCGACAGCGTTGAGAACAGCGCCTTTGTCTACCGCATACCGGGGCAGACCGTTGCCCTACCCGCCGGGGTCACCCACCTGACCGTGGCCGAAGAGCTGCTGCGCGAACAGGTAGACAACAAGCCCTGGCCCTCGGTCGAGCGGTGGCTGCTCAACCTCGACGGCCAGCGCCAGGTCATGCGGCAGCGGGTGCGCAGCCAAACGGGGCGCGCTACACCCCTCGAAAACTCGCTCTGGCAGCTCGATTTTCAACCGATGTCTAACGGCGATGGCTATACCCTCAAGCTGTGGGCGATTTGGTCGGGGCCAGCGGCCAGCCCCAGCGGCTATTACCTAGAAAAAACCTGTCTGCTGATGCCCGTCAATCGCGGCGGTCTGGTACCCGAGAATGCGCCACCGGGCTACAGCACGACTCAGTGGGCCAGTCTGACCTGCGATTTGGAAACGCCGCGTTTGGCTGGGCACCCTAGAGGGGCAGGCGCAAGAGGCTAGTTATGCGGTTAGCAGGGGAGTTGAAACCAATGGTGCTATCTCGGGTGGGGGTAATTGCCCGCACGGTGTTTTTAGAGGTGATTCGCGATCGCATTCTGTACCTGGTCGCCCTGTTCGCCCTGGTCATGGTGATCGCGCGAGTGCTGCTGCCCGATATTTCTGCCGGGGCCGAAAATAAGATCCTGCTCGACCTGGGGCTGGCCGCCATTCACCTGCTCAGCGTGGTCGTGGCCGTATTTGTGGGCACGGGGCTCATCAACAAAGAAATTGAAAAGCGCACGGTGCTGGTGCTAATTGCCAAGCCCGTCAGCCGAGCCGAGTTTATTGTCGGCAAGCACCTCGGCCTGACGGCGGTACTGGCTGTGCTGATTGCCGCGCTGGGGCTCATTTTTGTAGTGGTGCTGGGGGTTAGCGGCGTACCCTTTTCGCTGAGCAGCATTGGGCTCGCCCTGTTGTTCATGGCGCTGGAGGCGGCGCTGCTGGTGGCGGTGGCGATTGTATTTGGGGTATTTACCAGCTCGCTGCTGGCCACCCTGCTGACCTTCGCTGTCTACCTGATGGGCCACCTCAGCCAGGACATGGTGGCCTTTGGCGAACTGAGCGAAAACCCGGCGGTGCAGCGCCTGACCAACGCCCTCTACCTGGTGCTGCCCGACCTGGAGCGCCTCAACCTGCGCAACGCCGCCGCCTACGGTATGGAACTGCTGCCCTCAGCTGCCGCCCTGGGAGGGCACGCCCTCTACGGCCTGCTCTACACTGCGCTGCTGCTGGCGGTAGCCATTCTAGTTTTCTCGCGCCGTCAGTTCTAGATGCCAGTGCAGAAGCCCGATTTCTGGATCAGCAGGTTAGTCACAACACAATTCGATTTAGTAAACCTCGATTCATAATCGGGAAATCCGTAGGGGCGTAGCATGCTACGCCCCTACGCCCCTACAAATCGGGGGTGTTCATTCGCGATTTGGTATCCGGTAGGGTGTGGGATTAGACATCGGTGACTGAGGTATCGGTCATTGGGTTGTCGTTGCCGATTTTGCGGGCGGCCAGGGCGGCGGCCAGCAGGCTAATGCCCGTCAGCAGCAGGCTGATGCCCACGTAGAGACCAATCAGCCAGAGGGCGCTGACGGGCCAGCGGTTGAGCACCATAATGCCCAAAACTAGGGTGACAACCCCGTTGAGCACCACCAGCCACGACATGCTGCGGCCTACCTTTTGGGTGAACCCCATGATGATGGTGTAAATACCTTCAACAATAAATAAAATGCCGAAGGCCAGGGTGAGGGCGAGCAGCGCCGCACCAAGGTTAAACAGAATATAAAGGCCAGAAATGGCGTAGAGAAGACCCACTATTAGGTTGAGCCAAAAGCCCCGCACAGGGTGCGATCGAAAGGACTGAATTACCATCAAAATACCGCTGATCAGGGCAATCCATCCCATCATGGCGGTGAAGAAAGCCGAGGCCACCATCGGCGAAATAATCGCCACAATGCCGAGCACAATCAGCGCAATACTCAGAAAAATGACCCAGTTTGTTGCCTTTTTGATCTCTTCGCTGGAGAGAAGATTGGTTGTCATAATCGTTTCCTCGCGTTCTGTTACTAAAGGGTTGTTTAGGGAGGCCGAAAGTTAGCAAGCGTGACATGAAACGACTGTGAAAATTGTAGGCGGTGGCCAAAGCCCGTGAAATTAATAGATGTAAACCGCGCCTGCGCCATTCAAAACCCATCGCGGTACTTCAAGAATGACAATCGATCGCGAACCGCCCCCCGGCTCGTTTAAATAGACTCTGCCCCCCGACTGTAGAGAATCTGCATCACCCGTGAGCCGGGTTCGCAGACAGCGTCGCGGGCTACCACCGCGACTTCGCCTGTGACGCCAGCCCGGTACTCGGCTACCACATCGCCAAAGGCATTGCGCTGCAGGGCAACGGGCTGCTCGGGGGTGACGCGATCGCGCAGATCCACCAGCAGCTCCAGAAACCCGCCCGTGGTGGCGCGAATGGTTTCCAGGGCGTCGCCGTAGACCGTACCGACGGTGGCGGCGGTGCGACCCAGCGGCCCGCTCACCAGGCCGTAGTGCTTTAGCACATTGAGGCTGCCCTCCACCGCCCCGGCAATTTTGGCCGCATCAAACCGGCGAGGGCCGCCAATTTCCACCGTCAGCGCCGGAATTCCCGCCTCCACTAGGGCCGTTTCGAGGGTGCCTGCCAGGCCGGGGTCGTTTTGAATTTGCTCGACCGGAAACAGCTCGGCCATCTGTCGTACCGTGGGCTGGCGCAGATCGGCAAACATAAACAGGGTGAAGTCGTTACCGGTAGTGACGGTGTGGTAATCAATCACCAGCTCCACGTTGGTGATCAGCAGGCGGTTCCACAGCAGCCCGGCGTGGCGGGTGGCGGCATTGGCCCCGGTCTCATCCCCTGGCCACACCCGGTTCATATCCACCTGGGAGCCGCCGCCCTGGGCCGTCAACCAGTGCGATCGCGTGTATTCCACCGCCGGGCGCGATACCCCCAGCACCGCCACCACGCTGCCCGCCATCGCCTGCGGGTCGAGCTGAGCCATCACCCGCTGCACCGCATCAATGCCGCTCACCTCGTCGCCGTGAATGCCCGCCACCAAACCCACGCAGGGGCCGGGGCGATGGCCCACCGCCACCACCACCGGCACGTACCAGTGCTGGCCCGTACCCATCTCCACACCCTGAAAAAAGAAGCGATGCTTCTGCCCTGGGGGCAGGTCGCCCACCCCCAGGTGGCTGATCACCGGCACCCCCTGCAGAATGTCGCCGGTGTAAACCGTTTTAGCAATATCGGGAATGGCACCTGGGTTGATCAGCGTAGTCATGGTGGTTAGCGGGTGGGTAGACATTAGCGCCAGATTACACCAGTTAAAAAAGGACGCAAAGGTGCAGAATGAGCCTAGCCTCACCCCTACAGAAGCATCGGTGGCCACCAGCCCAAAGCCAGTAACCACCCCCTCAATCAGTTCAATCAGTACCACCCGAGTAACGAGGCATCCTTGGGGGAGGGGGGCGCGGCGATCGCGATTCGTCAAAGGGCTGAACCATAGAGCATCTCCTGTTTTACACGATGGGGGTATGGGTCTTGAGGTTGAAGCGGTAGCCCTGGGGCAAAATGTGCAGCTTTACCCCACACAGGGCAATGGGTTCATCCTTGAGCAGCCCTTCCAGGTTGTTATGGGTGGCGGTGGTTTCATCGACCACGGTGATGGCCCCGGCCCCCACTACCTCAAACTCATCGCCCGTGACAATAATGGCCGTGTTCTCGTCAATCCCTAAGCCAATTACGGCTGGCTGCAGCACCAGCGCCGCCAGCAGTCGCCCCAGCCGCCCCCGCTGAGCAAAATGCTGGTCGACCACAATCCCGGGCAAAAAGCCCATGCCTGGTCCCATCTCCACCGCATCAACGCTGGGGTTCGATACCGAGGACCCACCTACAATCATTTCGTCGGGCATCATGGCGGCCCCGGCGCTGGTACCGCCGATTACGGCTCCTTCGTGGTGGCGTCTGTGAATAACATCGTCCAGGGGGGTGCCTTTGATGCAGTCGACAATCCGCGACTGGTCGCCGCCGGTAAAGAAGATGCCGGTCGCCCCTTCAATTCTTTCCAGGTTGTCGCTGCGTTCAGAGTCTTCGCGGCGCTCGGTGTGAACCACATCGACGCGCTTGGCCCCCAGCCGCTCAAACACGCGAATGTACTCGTCGCCCACTTCGCCAGGCAGGCTGGTGGCTGCCGTCATCACGGCAATCTGTGCTTCCACGCCGCCAGCGGCCCGGACAAATTCTCGCAGGACCAGGCAGTCGCCTTCTTTATCTTCCGCGCCGCCGATGATCACAAGCGAGCCGGGCTGTTGTTGTTCGGTACCCATGGTGGTGACTCCTTAAGGTGTCTGTTGTTACAGAATCTCAGCATCCCAGATCCATGAGCTGGTCGTGCTATATCCACCGGCTGAGACCTGAGGGCAAATGCTGACATGGATGACCTCTGGCACCAGCCCAGAATAGGTAGGCAGAGAAAACCGGCATCTATTCAACCGCATCGCCAGTCCCCAGGAGTTGCGCTCGCTCATGCCCACCAGCACAATGCCTTTGCCGATGGGCATTACGTCGCCGCCCTCGCAGGTAGCGGTGCCGGGATGTGCCGTCGGGCGGCCATTAAATTGTCGAGACGAACGAGTTATTTGATGAGTAAGATGCAGGATTTAGGAGCACTATTCAAAATGACTGAACTATCAAGCGAACCCAGTTGAACTTGGCCTGCAAAAACTCGACTCAGTGCTAATACTTGATAGGAATTCTGCATAGCAATATCCCTATCAAGTATTAGTATGAACCAACTTGGTGAAGCGAAGCTCAATCTATAGCTCAGCGCCAAAGTCTTCACGCAGTTTGGCCTCTTGCTCAGCACTCAGGTTTGACTGAATCAGTTCGCCCACTTCCTCGGGGGCAAAGGCTTCGCTCACCTTATCAACTGTCACTTGGCCGGTGAGCAAAAATAGGGCCGAAGTGCCTTCGGTTACCTTGTCGCGCAGGTTTTTAATAAAGTCGTCGTTGATGCCGTAGTCGGTAAATTTTCCCGACACCGCCCCCGCCGCCGCACCAACCAATAGACCAAACAGCGGTACTAAAAAGATCAGACCAAACAACATACCCCAAAAGGCCCCGCCCAGAGCACCAATGCCAACGGTACTGACAGCCTGATAGGTTTTAGGCTTGCTGCGTCCCTGGGGCCAGGATACGATCGCAGCATCAAGCACTTTAACAATCTCCTGCTTTTGCAGATCGCCTAGCTTAGTCAGAGCGTTTTCAGCCCCATCTACGGTATTAAACTTCCAAACGGTCAGCGTAGACATATTGTTTTCCTGCAGATAGTTTTGTCAATTTATTCAACAGCCCCACAGCTGCCCAAACAGACAGAAAAATCAGTCTTTACCAGGCAGCTATTCGTCGGCACAGGCTACTATCTCAGCCCAAGCCAAACCCGCCTGAGCCGAAACCCGTTAGCTTTCGGCTTCACTGAGTTTGGCCAGGCGCACAACTTGAGAAGATAGCGTCGATGGATTAAAAGGTTTACCAATAGCGCCTGAGAAGCCCATGCCGTGAAACTCTTTTCGTGTGAACCAATCAGCCCTTGAGCTAATCAATAAAATAGGTACTGCCTGACGAATGGAATACTGTTTTAGCTGCTCGATCAAGATCAAGGCATCGTCTTCTGGAGCAGACGCATCCATCAAAATAACGTCTGGTCGGCTCGTTTTGCAGAGCTTGATGGCCTCCTGAATAGAGTTAGACAGTACAACATCCCAGTCGCCCAACTCGCTTAGGCAGGCACCTAAAACAGCTCGAAGACTGGCCTCATATTCAATCAAAAGAATAGAGCGGTTGGGCATTACGACGCCCCTTGAAATTTCTCAGGGGAACGTCCCATTCTGAAGCGAGTTAAGCTTCAAAAACAGGGCTGTTGTGACGACCATGGCAGCTACAGTAAAGCAACACTATAGGAAAGTCATAGGAAGTAAGTGTCTTCAATAACCAGGCTGGCTGAGCGAAGCTATTGTCCTTTGGATAGGCTGCGCCAACGCGAAATGTCTCCCACAGGGAGAAAGCCAAAACTTACTTGATACATCTCCTGGCCCCTTTGGGGTGGCAAAGCCTGCGGCTCCGCGCAGGGAAAGACTACTGTGGGAATAATGTTGGCCTCAGTTTTTGCCGATGTAGAAGTGGCCAAAATCTTGATATGCTTTTAGCTGAGCAGGACCAGATTGAACAATAGTTCACGGGCTAAAGGTTTACCTGCAAATTCTTGCTAGAAAGGACTGACTGTGGCTGATAAGCGACTCATCATCGAAATGGGCATGGGAGTAGACCAGCACGGTCAAGACCCCACCGTGGCGGCAGCGCGAGCGGTGCGAAATGCGATCGCCCACAATGCTCTACCCGGCGTGTGGGAGGTCGCGGGCCTCAGCCACCCCAACGAGATGCTGGTCGAGGTGCAGGTAGCTGTCCCCTTTCCCGACCAGGTGCGACAGGATGAGGTGCTAGCGGTCTTGCCCTTTGGCCAAAAGACTCTGGTGCTGAAGGAGGGCGGTATGGTGGTAGCCGGTCGCGCCATCCCTGAACTCGACGACAAAAACGACGACATGTATGTGGCGATCGCCGCCGTCACCGTTCTCATCCCCGACAAAGTAATTTTGGATTAGCGATTTTGGATTTTGGATTCAGACCCGCCTCCAAAATCGCCAATTCAAAACCTAAAATCCAAATCCCTCTATCGCAGCCTCGCTCCCCGATACCGCATCTCCTTCTTCAGCGCGTTCTGCTGGGCAAAGCTGGGCATATCCCCCTGGTGGCCCATCAAAATCACCGAGTCGCCCAGGGCCAAATAGGTCGCTCGGCTGGGGTGAATCACCACCTCGCCATCGGCCCGCCGCAAGGCCACGGTAATGAAGGTGCCCTGCCCCTTGAGCTCAATGTCGCCAATGGTGCCGCCAATCAGCGGCGAACTGGCTTCGATCACCAGCTCGTTAAGCTGAATATCTAGCTCTGCCAAAAATTCGTTCAGCCCCTGGTGACCGTTGGTTTGCGACAAAAAATCTACCGCTGAGGGGTGCGAGATCAGGTGAGCCATGCGCATGGCGCTGATGCTGGCGGGCAGCACCACGTGGTTGGCCCCGGCCAGCCTTAGCTTTTTCTCGGTAGACGGCATTTCGCCCCGCGCCAGAATCATTAAATTGGGATTCATCTCTCGCGCCGTCAGGGTGATAAACACGTTGGCGGCGTCGTTGGGCAGCACCGTCGCCAGCGACTTGGCCCGGTGAATGCCCACCGCTTCGAGGGCCGTTTCGTCGGTGGCGTTGCCCTGGTAGACGAGGTAGCCCTGCTCCTGGGCCAGCGCCACCCGCTCGGGGTCGCTGTCGAGAATGATGAAGCGATCGCGATCGCGCTTGAGCTTGCGGGCCACCAGCTGACCAATCCGGCCAAAGCCGCAGATAATAACGTGGTCTTCCAGGCGTTCAATATCCTTAGTCATACGTTTAAGGTTGAGGGCACGACGAATTTCCCCTTCCGTAATCATCTGTACAAAGCCCGACACGGTGTAGGCCACCGACAGCGCCCCGGCAATGATGACAAAAATTGTAAACACCTTCAGGGTGGGCGAGGACAGGGGCTGTACCTCGCCATAGCCCACCCCAAAGATGGTGATCACCACCATATAGATGGCATCGAGAAAATTCCAGCCCGCCACCATATAGCCAATCACCGCAGCCAGCACCGTCAGCGAGAAAAAGACGACCCCCGTAATAATCCGCTGAAATGAGCTATTCAGCATCTACACCTCAGACAGCGCCCAGGCCTCGACAGAAATCGGATCAGTTTTCAAATAAAGGCTATGGTAATTGACAGCCTGCCCATCAAAGAGTGCGGCACATAGCAAATTACGATACACTATAAAGTAAACTCATAATGACTTCGACTAAATCCACTACTTACTAAAAATCTGCCGTTCAATCGGCGAGTCTAAGGGCTGGGGGCGATCGCGTTTGCGTTTGCAACGCTCTCTTTCAGAGCCAGCGTCTCCGAAGGAGAACTGCCCTAGTCCGGTCAGTTTTATCGGTTTTTGTCCCTCCACCACGATTGATTCTTCGACTATGACAGCTACCACTCTGCAAAATCCTCTACTCATTGGTGCCGGTCTGCCTCCCTTTGACAGCATTGAAACTGCCCACATCGTGCCCGGCATTACGGCTCTCATCGACGACCTCAGTACAGCTCTAGAGGCTCTAGAAACCAACGTTGTGCCCACCTGGGAGGGGCTGGTCGAGCCCCTCACCCGCATCGAAGAGCGTCTGAGGTGGAGCTGGGGCATTGTTGGCCATTTAATGGGGGTGAAAAATAGCCCCGAGCTGCGCGCCGCCTATGAGGAAGTGCAGCCCACCCTGGTGCAGTTTGCCACCCGCCTGGGCCAGAGCAAGCCCATCTACGAAGCCTTTAAGCAGCTGCGCGCCAGTGACCAGTGGGCCAGCTTTGACCCAGCCCAGCAGCGCATTGTCGAGTCGTCTATTCGCGAAGCTGAGCTGTCCGGGGTCGGCCTGGAGGGGGCAGAAAAAGAGCGCTTTAACGACATTCAGCAGGCCCTGGCCGAGCTCACCACCAAGTTTGGCAACAACGTGCTCGATGCCACCAAGGCCTTTAGCCTCACCCTCACCACTGCCGACGAGATTGACGGTCTGCCGCCCAGTCTGCTGGCCCTGGCCGCCCAGCTGGCCCGCGATGCTGGCGAAGAGGGTGCGACCCCAGCCGCTGGCCCCTGGCGCATTACCCTCGACTACCCCAGCTTTGGGCCGTTTATGCAGCACAGCCGCCGCCGCGACCTGCGCGAGCAGCTCTACCGCGCCTTTGTCACCCGCGCGTCCGCAGGCGACCTCGACAACAGCCCCAACATCGAGAAAATTTTGGAGCTGCGCCATGAGATGGCCAACCTGCTCGGCTACGCCACCTACGCTGAGCTCAGCCTGGCCCGCAAGATGGCTCCTTCTGTCGAGGCGATCGAGAAGCTGATGGGTGAGCTGCGGGTCGCCAGCTACGACACCGCCGTCAAGGAACTGGACGAACTCAAAGCCTTTGCCCAAGCCAAAGGTGCCGCCGAAGCCGACAGCCTCACCCACTGGGATACGGCCTTTTGGGCCGAGCGCATCCGCGAAGAAAAGTACGGCCTCAACGACGAAGAACTGCGGCCCTACTTTCCGCTGCCCCAGGTGCTAGACGGCCTGTTTGCCCTGGCCCACCGCATCTTCGATGTCACCATTGCCCCCGCCGATGGCGAAGCGCCGATCTGGCACCCCGACGTGCGCTACTTTCAGGTGCTCAACGGCAGCGGCGACCCCATCGCTCACTTCTACCTCGACCCCTACAGCCGCCCCGCCGAAAAGCGCGGCGGAGCCTGGATGGATGACTGCATCAACCGGGGCAAAATCAACGGGCAGGTGCGGCTGCCAGTGGCCTACCTGGTGTGCAATCAGGCCCCCCCGGTTGACGGCAAACCCAGCCTGATGACCTTCCGCGATGTCGAAACCCTGTTCCACGAGTTTGGCCACGGCCTCCAGCACATGCTAACCAAAGTGGACTACGTGGGTGCCGCAGGCATTAGCAATGTTGAGTGGGACGCGGTTGAACTGCCCAGCCAGTTTATGGAGAACTGGTGCTACCACCGTGACACCCTGCTCACCCTGGCTCGCCACGTCGATACCGGCGAACTTTTGCCCGAGGATCTGTACCAAAAGATTGTTGCCGCTCGCACCTTTATGACCGGCAGCGCCATTCTGCGGCAGGTTCGCTTTGGCTGGACCGACATTGAGCTTCACCACCGCTACCGTCCGGGCAGCGATGAAACGGTGCGGGAGGTGAGCCAGCGCATTGCCGAACAGTCGTCTATTCTCAAGCCCCTGCCGGAGGATGCTTTTCTGTGTGCCTTCACCCACATTTTTGCCGGGGGCTACGCGGCGGGCTACTACAGCTACTTCTGGGCTGAGGTCTTGAGTGCCGATGCCTTTGCGGCCTTTGAAGAAGCGGGGCTAAATGACGAGGCGGCGATCGCAGAAACCGGGCATCGCTTCCGCGATACCGTGCTGGCCCTGGGCGGCAGCCGTCACCCGATGGAGGTGTTCAAAGCCTTTCGCGGTCGCGAGCCCAGTACCCAGGCGCTGCTGCGCCATCGTGGCCTAGCCGCAGCCTAGCATCGCTCTAAAAACCGGGCTGTTGAGGCGTCAAACCCCAGTTAGGGGGACTTGAACTCAACAGCCCGGTTTTTTATTTGAAATCTCCATGATTGGCCAAGCATGGTGCGTTTGGCGAGAGATTGCGCCCTCAACCTTGCCTAAGGGCCGAAGAGCGCATTTTGGTGCCCCTGCCCAATTGAAATTCATGGTGTTTGTTCAGCTCTCTGTCTATATAAAAAGCGCATAGGCGATCGCTCAGAAATATTAGGTTTGCAGGTCTCTATCTGGCATCTTTACCAATGTGGAGATAGGCCCAATGGTGAACATAGACTAATTACAATATTTACAAATCTTTAGATTTTTGATTGATATAGAAATGACTAAAAAGCTATGCCTATTGAGGTTGCCACTGCCTTTCCATTGGACGATGAGGCACTGAGGCTATCTTCCTATGCTCTATAAAGACGAATTAAAGGAGGCTTCATATGCCTTTACATCGACTTAAAGACTACTACCCCAACTATCGCGAAACTCTGGCCGATGGGCAGATGGGTGATCTCGATTCTTACTCCATTCACACTCAGGGAGACGAGCGAGTAGGTACTGTCAAAGATTTGCTAGTAGATGATTCAGGCCGTTTCCGCTACGTTGTGGTCGATACGGGCCCGTGGATCTTCGGGAAAAATGTTTTGCTGCCCATCGGTTTGGCCAACTTTGACTACAACAAAAAGCGCGTTTATGTAAACGGGCTATCTAAGTCTCAAGTAGAGAATCTGCCTGAGTACGACGATAAGACCGTTGTCGATGAGCGCTACGAAGACCGAGTGCGGGGGCAGTATCAACCGATTGCCCAGGGTCGTTCTAACCGCCAATTTTTAGGTAGTAACTACGCTACCCCTAACGACGCCGATCGCATGAACGCCTTAAACACCGACAAGCAGGCCATGCGTCCTTTGGAAAGCAACGCAGGTGCGCGCACCACTCAGACCAATGCCAATCGTTACGACTACGATCGCGAACCTCATTTTTATGGCCTGAGCGATCAGGACAACCAGGGCCCGCTGCGGTTGTACGAGGAGCGCTTGATTGCTCACCGCGAGCACAACAAAGTTGGTGAAGTGCGGGTTGGCAAGCAAGTCAAAACTGAGACCGCCGAAGTTACCGAACCGATCACCAAAGAGCGAGTTGTGATTGAACGCCACGACGTTACTGGTCAGCCTGCGGTCGGTGCTGATCACGCCTTTGAGAACCAAGAGGTAGCGCGTATGGACGTCTACGAGGATGAAGTCACCGCTGAAAAGCAGGCTTTCGTCCGCGAAGAAGTCAACGTTCGCAAAGAAACCGAGCAGGAAACTGTGCGGCTGCGGGATCAGGTGCGCCGTGAAGAGCTAGACATTGACACTGACGGTAACCCCAGAGTCAAGCGATAGCACTGAAGTGCTGACACCTTAGAAAGATTTGGGCCAGAAAATCTGGCCTGGTCTTTCTGTCTAAACTCAATGGGGCGTTGTCACAGCAATGCCCCATCCTTAAGCTGTTTAATTCTCTCTGTAGCTGCTATGCCTGAACATCAATTGATTAACGGTTCTGTACTCGATCGCTCTGGATCTTTAATCGGAACGGTGACCAGAGTGAATCCCCTCGCAGGAGGTGATTTTTCCCTGATTGTACAGCCGGTCAATGGGGGACAGGCTGGGGCCGAGGTCACCATCGACAATACCCAAATTAAGGGTATCGATGCGGAACGAAAAACGGTCACTCTCGATGTTGATCGTCAGCAGCTTATGGCTAACGCTGGTCAAACTATTCAGCTAGTTGAAGAACGGTTAGTCGTCAATCGCAGGCGGGTTAAGGTCGGCGAAGTCAGCGTGCGCCGTATAATCGAGACAGAAATAATAGAGGTGCCGATTCGGCGAGAAAAGCTAGTCGTTGAAAGAATCGGTGAGGGCGAACCTCTAGTCGAGGTTAAGTTAGGGGAACCCCGCCTGCTGGGAAATGCGATCGCCTCTGATGCTGACTCCGACTTTGGCATAGAGTCTAATACTCACGAACTAACCGCGATCGGCCATTTAAATACTATTCGAGATGCCGTGAACTTTTTGGAAACGGCCAAAACTCTAGATGATCACTGCGAAAAAATTAGAATTTATATCTTTCTCAAGCAAAAGACTGGGCTAAAAGCTACCGTTCACCAGTTTGAAGCATCTGAAACGGCCGTTCAGGTGCTCTTAGGTTTAGAAATGACGTTGTTAAAGCAGTGCAGCAACGTTCGCCTAGAGCTGTTTTTGAAGGATAGTACAATGCTGCAAACCTATCAGAACTGGTTTGCCCAGTACGGCTCGCCTCCGGCACCCTAGGGCAACTTGCTCGGGCTCAATGCCAGCGATCGCCTCAGCCTGGGATCAGCTTGCTGCTGAACTATTGCCATGAGGCCCGATCGCTGGATCATTCTGTTCTAAAGCACTCTACTGGCCTACAACTAGCGGGATCCCTCACAGTTTGAACGGCCTACATCGCTCAAGAATCGCTTAAATCAACAGGATTGTAGAGGCTCATTGCCTTTTCAACCCCGTCAACGATAGCCTTTTCCAGGGCGCGCAGGGCCGTATCGACAACGGCATCCATGGTGGTGCGCTCAGCTTTTGAAAAGTTACCCAACACGTGGGAGATAACGGCTCCGTCGCTGGCGCGATCACTGGCCCCAATCCCAATCCGCAGGCGAGGAAAGTCCTGGGTGCCCAAATGCGCGATCGCCGACTTCATGCCGTTGTGTCCACCCGCCGACCCCGACAGTCGCAGCCGCAGCCGTCCCACCGGCAAATCCATATCGTCATAGACCACCAGCACCTGGGCCGGCGACAGCTTCAGCCAGTCCAGCGCAGCTCGCATCGACTGGCCCGATCGATTCATGTAGGTGAGGGGCTTGAGCAAGTACACCTTGTCACGGCGGGGGCCAAAGCCAGCCCCGTATTCGGCCTGAAACCGCCGCTCCTGCTTGAGCGGGATGGCCCAGGTTTTAGACAGGCGATCGACTACCTCAAAACCAATATTGTGGCGGGTGCCCGCGTACTTGTCCCCCGGATTCCCCAGCCCAACAATCAGGCCGGGGGGCGGGGGAGGTAATGTTTCAGCCATAGCGCAACGGTCCTCAAGCAACTTAGGCAGGATCGGTCTCAGCCGACTCAGCCACCGGGCTGCTGCCGTTGATGTCGCTTACCTCTAGCGGGGGCTCGGCCACGGCGGGCGCAGGCGCAGCGTCAGCAGCAGCGTCTGGAGGGGTTAGCACCTTTTGCGAATCGGGCTCTAGCGTCGCCTTCATGGGCGTAGTGACCGCTTTTTCGATCTGCTGAGCTTCCTTCTTAAACTCCTCTTCAAACTCCTTCGAGGCATCCTGAAAGCCCTTAATGGCTTTACCCAAGCTGCGACCAATCTCGGGCAATTTTTTGGGACCAAACACCAGCAGGGCTAGCACCAAAATCAGCGCCATCTCTGGCAAACCCACACCAAAAACGTTCATAGGCCAACCCCCAGGGGCAATCTGCGTGAACTACTGCTGTTATGCATGAAATGGCAAAAGAGGCTGGGTAGTCAAGGGTCTACGCCAGCCTCAGACAGGTGAATTCTGGATATCTACCAAATCCAAGTCCAGAAATAGAGCTTTGCCGGTAAGACAACTTCAGATCCTGAACTGGACTTGATCTAAACCCAAATTTGATCGCAAAGGTCAGTGCCAAACCGCTGAGGCTCAGCCCTTCAATTCCCTAGAGACCTACGCTGCGCCAGTCAACATCAAAGCTGTCTAGCACGATGGAAGAATTGTAAAGCTGCAAAATAATCAGCAAAAACACGAAGAACAGACCGATGAAAACCGCCATCAGAGGGGTAGTGCCCCAACCGGGAGCAACCTTACCGTACTCAGAATTAAGGGGCTTCAACACGTCTCCTAGCCAAGTCCGTTGTGCCATGGATCCTTCCACAATCAACACTTTATAGTTCGTAATATTATAGGATGGAGTGGTTTCTTATTCTCATAAACTCCATGGAACCTGCAACAGTTCTTATCATTTCCGTCGCGACCGTGCTCGTTGCCGTCACGGGTTACTCAGTTTACATGTCCTTTGGGCCGCCCTCCAAGCAGCTGGCCGACCCCTTCGATGATCACGAAGACTAAAGATAGTCATTAGACCCCCCAAATTCCAGTTCGGCGAATTGGATCCAAGATTTTGGGGTATTCTGCGAGGTGCAGCGCCACGCCCAGGTCGCTGCACCAGAGTTCTAGACTTATTCAGTCAAGCCATTGCTGTCGGGGGTTTCTGATGTTAGGATTAGAAACCTGTGGATTCAGTTTGGCTGTCTCGTCATCATCCATTTGAGAACTCTTTCACCCTTACGATTGTTGCTCTAAACCCTATGATTAAGCTTCGACTCAAGCGTTTCGGTAAAAAGCGGGAAGTCAGCTACCGCATCGTGGTCATCAACAGCGAGGCCCGTCGCGATGGTCGCCCTCTAGAAGAAGTTGGTTTCTACAACCCCCGCACTGACGAAACTCGGCTAGACGTTCCCGCGATCACGCGCCGTCTAGAGCAGGGTGCAGAGCCCACCAAGACCGTGCGGCACATCCTCGAAAAAGCCAACCTGCTGGAGCGGCATAAGGTTGCAGCCAAGGTTGAGCCTAAAGTCGAAGCTAAGGCTGAAGCCTAGATCAGTTACTGTCTTTAGCCCCCACCCCCGACATGGATAGCCCGGATTTCCCAGGTCTGGTTCGGTTTCTGGTAGAGCCTTTTTTAGACTCGCCCGATTCGCTGCGCATTGACTGCGAAGAAAATGCAGCCCAGGCTAAGGTCTGGATCAGAATTGCCTTCAAGGGTGATGAGCGAGGCAAGGTGTTTGGTCGGGGCGGGCGCAATATTCAGGCCATTCGCACCATCGTGCGGGCGACAGCTGCCCTATCGGGATGGTCGGCCTATGTGGATGTCTATGGTGCTTCGGAGGCCGATAGCGGCTCTGACCGTAAGCCTTCCAGAACACCGCAGCGATCGTCCGGTAAGCCAAAGCCCCAGCTGCGGCCAAAACCCTAGAATGGTTACATGCAAGCCTAAAGGTTAGGCAACTGGTTTAGATGTCTTCTCCCCTTCAGATCGAATTGCCCAGCCTGGAGGGTGCCCTTGCTCTGGCTGGCTACCGCGACGAAAACCTCAAACTCCTGGCTAGCCAAACTGGAGCATCTCTAGTGCTGCGCGGTCAGGAGTTGTTTGTTACGGGCACAGACAATGGCGTTGCCCTGGCCCAGCGGTTGGTGCAGGCCCTAGAGCCGCTGTGGAGCCAGGGGCAACCGGTCACCAGTGCCGACATTATGACCGCCCGCCAGGCGCTCGACACCGATCGCATTGACGAACTCCAGGCCATTCACCAGGATGTGGTAGCCCGCACCCGCCGGGGCGAGGTGATTCGGGCCAAAACCTTTCGCCAAAAGCGCTACGTCAAGGCGCTGCGCAACACCGATATGGTGTTCTGCGTTGGCCCAGCGGGCACCGGCAAAACCTTTTTGGCCACCCTGGTGGGGGTACAGGCTCTGCTCAACAATGAGTTTGAGCGGCTCATTCTCACCCGTCCGGCGGTGGAAGCTGGCGAACGGCTGGGCTTTTTGCCCGGCGATTTGCAGCAAAAGGTCAACCCCTACCTGCGCCCCCTCTACGACGCGCTCCACGAGCTGGTTGACCCCGAAAAAATTGCCAACCTGATGGAGCGGGGCATTATTGAGGTGGCGCCGCTGGCCTACATGCGGGGCCGCACCCTCAACAACGCCTTTGTAATCATGGATGAGGCCCAAAATACCACTCCGGGCCAGATGAAAATGGTGCTGACCCGGCTGGGGTTCAAGTCGCGCATGGTGGTCACGGGCGATGTCACCCAAACCGACCTGCCCAGTGATCAAACCTCGGGTCTAGCGATCGCCCAAAAAATTCTCCAAGGGGTCGACGGTATTGCCTTTTGCCAGCTTAACCAGGCGGATGTGGTGCGCCACCCGCTGGTGCAGCGCATTGTCGCCGCCTACGAAAACTACGAAGGCAGCAGTGCCCCCCGCCGAGGCGGAAGACCCTAGCCGATAGATTGAGCGTGGGTTAGGGGCTTCAGGTACTGAGGTTACACAGCGGCTAATTCGGGGGCGGTGGTGGGGATTGTTTGATCGTCTGACACGGGCGCGTAAACTTCGGCGGAGTTGTTAGGGCTTTCGATCAGCTTCACCTTGTGCAGGCTGGCCCCAAGGGCGGCGATCGGGCTGTGCAGCAAATCGCGAATGTGGACGGCAATATTTTCGGCGGTGGGCACTACTTCGGCGAAGTAGGGAATGTCTTTGTTGAGAAAGGTGTGGTCAAAGGGCTCGACGACGTGCTCATCAATGGCGGCCTGCAGGGCGGCCAGGTCTACCAGCATGCCGGTGCGGGGGTCGATTTGGCCCTTGACGGTGACCTCTAAGTGATAGTTGTGGCCGTGGCCGTGGGGGCGAGCGCACTTGCCGTAGATTTCGCAGTTTTCTTCGTAGCTGAGGCGCGGCGAGGCCAGGCGGTGGGCGGCGCTGAAGTGGGTGCTGACGGTGAGAAAAGCTTCCATAGCGTTACCTGAGTAGTCGGACCAGAGTTCGGGGTGTTCAAAAAGCTGAATATTGACGAGGGGCAGGTGAGGGGCGAGGCGATCCCAAATCACCTTAGCCAGGTACTCGGTGGTGGGCAGGGTGCGCTCAAACTCGGGCCAGACCTCGTTGAGGTAGGCAAAGTCGAGCTGGGCGGTGACCTCTTTTTTGATCACGTGCTTGACGTCTGACAGATTGAGCACCATGCCATACTCGTCGAGGTCGCCCTCCATCGATACGTAGAGCACGTAGTTGTGGCCGTGGCCAGGGGCGTTGACGCAGGGCCCAAATCGCTGGCTGTTTTCGGCGGCGCTAAGCTCGCTCAGCCAGTAGCGGTGGCTGGCAGAAAACTGCGCCCGGCGGTTAATGATGCATTTCATAGAAGGGGAAACCCCGTGAGGTGTGCCAACAGTTGTTAAGCAACTGTTACATCTTCAGCATAGTGTAAATTGCTGTTCTTTGAAGGTTGAACAACGGGCGGTAAAGACTGGTGCGGCTACGTAAAGAATTGCAGCCGAGCGATCGCCTGACTTTTGCCCTAAACCCTTGCCCAGCAAGCTCTTTCTGGGGATAGATATTGCCCCAAAATCAAATGCCATGACTTGCTGACATCGAAAATAATCGGTAAAATTGAATACAGAAATACGTTGACGTTCATCTTGTTGGCAGGTGTGGGGTAGTTGCTCCACTGGCCCTAGACGGAAGTAAGGAGACTGACTCCTGAAGGAACGCACCCTGCTTACGCAGTTTGTTAAATCCTTGGTCAACAGGAGACATGACATGAAACTCTGCTATCGCGGCGTGGAATACGACTACAATCCGCCGTCCCTCGAAGTGCGTGAAAGTGAGCTAACTGGGCAATACCGGGGTCGTCCCCTGAAGTTCTCTTACGTCAGCCATTTGCCCGTGACTCAGCATATTGGCAACTATACCTACCGTGGGGTTGCCTACAGCACCAACTGCCATGGGCAAGTACAGCCTCCGGCAGCGACTCCCGAGCGTCAGCCTGTGTTTCAGGCTGGGCGTGTGGTGGCTGGGCGGGGTTTGCAAGCCCGACGGCATCTGCTGCGGGAAGCCGCAGAAGCCCATCGCGTCAATATTCAGCGATCGATTCAGCATCGCATTGAAGTGGCACGGGCCCAGGGCAACGACCAGCTGCTGCAGCAGCTTGAGGATGAGCTGCATCAGCTAGCTTAACTCACTCAATATTTGCGCCATTGATTCAGCTTTGTGCTGTAGCTGGAGCAGTAAGGGGCACCTCATGGGGTGCCCTTTTTTTAGGTGTAGCAGCTAGCGCCTGGAACGGGTGATCTCAGATCGCAGCAGCCGATTTAGTTAGGACAGTTCAGCAGGCGAAAGTCTCTGGTAGGGACATTATGGACTGCCATGCCCCTACGCTAAACCTGTTCTAGCCCAGTGGACGATTGGTATAGCCGTCGCCAGAATGTTAGGACATGACCAATATTCTTGGCGTGATGGCTATAAGCCGTTGCGCCGTCCCAGATTTTAGCCGTGACCGGGGTTGATGTCCTGGGCACAATGGCCGTCGCTACTTTAGGGGCCGATCTTGGGCGATCGCGCCTGTGGTTGCCTGGGTTGCCGCCAGGTAATCCTGCGGGGTCAGCCACAGCATTAGCCCCCGCTTGCCCGCCGATACGGCCACGGTTTCAAAGGCTAAAATCGAGTCATCCACATAGACTGGGTAGGCTTTTTTGGTGCCCAATGCGGTGACGCCGCCGCGAATGTAGCCGGTGAGGGGCTGCACATCTTTGAGCGGTACGGTGTCGGTTTTGCGATCGCCCGCCAGCGCCGCCAGCGCCTTGAGATCGAGCTGGGCGCTGCCGGGGATGACGGCTAGGCACACGCCCGTGCGATCGCCTTTGGCCACCAGGGTCTTGAACACCTGCTCAGGCGGTAGGCCCAGCTTTTCAGCCGTGCTCTCGGCGGCCAGATCGTCGGGGTCAACCTCGTACTCCAGAATGTCGTAGGGCAGCTTGAGGCGATCGAGAATACGGGCGGCGTTGGTTTTAACGGGTTTGCTCACGGGGCAGCGCTAAATATCGGAAATGTCATCGAACGTTTAGTCTTCAATAACCCCCAATTCGACAAGATATCCTGTAGGGGCAAATGGCATTTGCCCTGCCAAACCGAGGTAATTCAGACAAAACTCTGCTTACGCCAATATAAAGCCCTCCGTCATTTCCCAACCAAGAAACGACGGAGGGCTTTGCATCAACTAGATGATTGCTCCCTTGGGAAAACCTGGAATGCTTGAATACAGGGGCGAACCAGGCATTTCAAAGTCCTGGCGGGGGCAAACGGCCGTTTGCCCCTACTTGATAAACAGCATCTCCTGGTAGGTGGGCAGGGGCCAGAGATCGTCGGCCACTTCGCCCTCTAGAGCGTCGGCGTACTCCCGCACCTGGTCCATCAGGGGGCGAATGGTTTGGGCGCAGAACTGCATGTGCTCTTCCACCGACATGAAGTGCTTGGTCATCATGTCGCTCAGCTCGCCCACCGAGGCCATCATCGACTTGGTCAGCTCGGCTACCTTGACCACGCTGTCTTTGCCAAACTCAATGCCGATCTCATCGAGGCTGTCGATGGTTTTGGCCAATTCGCCCATGTGCCGCATGGCAGCGGGATAGATGATGGTTTTGGCCATGCTGATCACCAGCTTGGCCTCGACCTCAATGTGCTGGATGTACTGCTCTGAGTAGGCCTCAAAGCGGCTGCCCAGTTCCACTGGGGTGAGCACCTTCTCTTTGGTAAACAGGTCTTCGATGTACTGTTCGCGCAGCACGGGCAGGGCGTCGGCGGTAGTGCGCAGGTTGAGTAATCCCCGCTCGTTGACGGCCATTTCGTGCCACTCAGCAGAGTAGCCGTTGCCATTAAACACCACGGCCCCGTGGTCGCGCATCACGTCGCGCAGAATGTCGTGAATAGCGACGTTGAGTTCAACGCCAGCCCCCAGCTTGGTCTCTAGCTGGTCAGCCATCCAGTCGAGCGAGTCGGCCAGAATGGTGTTCATCGCCACCAGCGGCCCCGAGACCGACTGGCCCGAGCCCACGGCACGAAACTCGAAGCGGTTGCCGGTAAAGGCAAAGGGAGAGGTGCGGTTGCGATCGCCTGCATCCTTTGGAAACACCGGCAGGGTATCGACCCCGAGATCCATCTCCCCTTTCGCCTGGGATCCGGTGACCTCGCCTGAGGCAATCTGGTCAAACACATCCTGCAGCTGACTGCCCAGGTAGATCGAGATAATCGCCGGAGGAGCCTCGTTGGCCCCCAGCCGGTGGTCGTTGCTGGCGCTGGCAATCACCGCCCGCAGCAGCGGGCCGTACTTGTGTACCCCGCGAATGACCGCGCCGCAGAACACCAGAAACTGGGCGTTGGCGTGGGGCGTATCGCCGGGGTCGAGCAGGTTGCCCTGGGTGGCGTTGCCCACCGACCAGTTGACGTGCTTGCCCGAGCCGTTGATGCCCGCAAAGGGTTTTTCGTGCAGCAGGCAGACAAAACCGTGCTTTTTGGCGGTGGTGCGCAGCACGGTCATGATCAGCTGTTGGTGGTCGCTGGCCACGTTGGCCGCTTCAAAGAAGGGAGCGATTTCAAACTGACCAGGGGCCACCTCGTTGTGGCGGGTCTTGGCTGGAATGCCCAGGCGGTAGAGCTTTTCTTCCACATCCTGCATGAACACCTGCACCCGCTCGGGAATGACGCCAAAGTAGTGGTCGTCAAACTGCTGTCCCTTGGCGGGCGACTTGCCAAACAGGGTGCGGCCCGCCAGCAGCAGGTCGGGGCGCACGCTGGCAAAGCTGGCATCGACCAGAAAATATTCCTGCTCCGCGCCGCAGCTGGAGTTGACCGGGGCCACTTCGCTGTGGCCCAGCAGCTTGAGCACCCGAGTGGCGGCCTTGCTCATGGCCGCGTTGGAGCGCAGCAGCGGCGTTTTTTTATCCAGCGCCTCGCCGGTCCACGACACAAACACCGTGGGAATAAACAGGGTGACGCCGTTTTCGGTTTCCATCACAAAGGCGGGGCTGGTGACATCCCAGGCGGTGTAGCCCCGGGCCTCAAAGGTGGAGCGAATACCGCCGTTGGGAAAGCTCGACCCATCCGGCTCGCCCTGCACCAGCACCTTGCCCGAAAATTCTGAGATTACCGACCCATCGCCCTGTACCGAAATAAAGCCGTCGTGCTTTTCGGCGGTGGCGTTGGTGAGCGGGTAGAACATGTGGGAGTAGTAGAGCGCCCCCTTGGCGATCGCCCAGTCTTTCATCGCGACCGCCACCACATCGGCCACCGACATGTCCAGGGTAGCTCCGGTGGTGATGGTCTTTTGCAGCGATTTGAATACTGACTTGGGCAGGCACTCCTGCATTTTGCTGAGGCTAAACACGTCCTTGGCCCACAGGTCTTCGAGCCGCCCTGGCGTGCTGACCGGCACTTTGGGACGGCAGGCAATGCTGGCAATGGCCTGGGCGCGCAGCTCGTTTCCACTCATAGCAGTCTCCTAATACTTGAATGCAATTATGGCCATGGGACGTAACGTTTTGGTCAACCTGGGCAGGCCCACCTCCTGCCTCAGATCGTGAAAAAGCGAATGGGCGCTAGCTGACATCCATAGGCAAGGCCCGCCTCCGTCACTGAAATAGGATCACTAACGCTTCTACAGCAGAGCGATCGCCCCTGCTTTTTACACTAGAAAAGCCTGAGAAGATTACCCTTAAACAGTCTCAGAGAAACCACACCACAACGACAGAAATCGGCAACCCCTGAACGGGAAATTTCTGGCTGTCATGCTTATCGTCTCAGTGGCCTAAAAGAATCTCTCAGACAAACTCCAACGTCGCTGATACGGCTGCTCAGGGCTGCCATCTATAAGGGTTGGCCAGGTTTGAGGCCCACCCAGCACCCTAGGCCAAATTAATATCAAGACTGACAAAACCTAAAAAAATCGGAACCTAAAAGCCCGCGCAAACAATCTGTAGAAAAACGCTGGCGCTGCAAGGGTTGTCGCCGATCGTTTTTCGCTCCTAGAAGCTGTCTAAATCTCTAGGCCCTGGCGACAACCAGCGGTTAAAACCTAGGGAAATTTGCACTTTGGATAGTAAGGGCAAAGAATAGGGGCTTTTGTAGCTGCTAATACTTTTGCCTGTTCCTTCAACTTCCTTAAAGATTGATTGCCGGGGAGGCTGGGGCTAAAAACCGGCGATCGCCGCCCGAGGTTTGTTGCCGCTGGCCCTGCCCGGACGAGCCGCTGTGGGTCAAAATAGGTAACAACCTGTGTCAACCGTTTACAGACCCCCTACGACAAGTACGACTATGCCGCGCATTCGAGACATTCTGCACGCTGGCGAACCGGGCCAGACCGCTACCGTTCAGGGCTGGGTTCGCACCAAGCGCGAGGCCAAGGGCATCACCTTTGTGGAGGTGAACGATGGCTCGTCGATGGCCGGGCTGCAGGTTGTGCTCAGCGCCGATATGCCCGGCTACGACACCGTGGTCAAAGATCTCACCACCGGCTCCTCGGTCGAGATGGCCGGGCAGCTGGTAGAGTCGCCCGGCAAGGGCCAGCGGGTCGAGCTGCAGGCCAGCTCCATCACCGTCTACGGCACCGCCGACGGGGAGACCTACCCGCTGCAGAAAAAGCGCCACTCGTTTGAGTACCTGCGCACTCTAGGTCACCTCAGGTCGCGCACCAATACTCTAGGGGCGGTATTTCGCGTGCGCAACGCCTGCGCCCAGGCGATTCATCAGTTTTTCAATGAGCGCGGTTTTCTCTGGATCCACACCCCAATCATTACCGCCAGCGACTGCGAAGGGGCAGGGGAAATGTTTGCCGTTACGGGGCTAGACCTGGCCAATCCCCCCAAAACGAAAGAGGGGGACGTGGACTACAGCCAGGATTTCTTTGGTAAGCGCGCCTATCTCACCGTCAGTGGTCAGCTCGAGGCCGAGATCATGGCAATGGCCTTTACCGATGTCTATACCTTTGGCCCCACCTTCCGGGCCGAAAACTCCAACACCTCCCGCCACCTGGCCGAGTTTTGGATGGTGGAGCCCGAAAAAGCTTTCTGCGACCTGGTCGGCAACATGGATCTGGCCGAAGAATTCCTCAAGTACATCTTCCGCTCGGTGCTGGAGCAATGCCCGGAGGATATGGAATTTTTCAACCAGCGCATCGACAATTCGGTGCTGGCTACTGCCGACAACATTATCAACAACACTTTTGAGCGCATCACCTACACCGAGGCGGTCAAGCTGCTGGAGAAAGCCGACAAAACCTTTGAATTCCCCGTGGAGTGGGGCATTGACCTGCAGTCGGAGCACGAGCGCTATTTAGCGGAAGAGCTGTTCAAAAAGCCCACCATCGTCACCGACTACCCCACCGGCATCAAGGCCTTCTACATGCGCCTCAACGACGGCGGCGAAACCGTAGCGGCGATGGACGTGCTGGCCCCCAAGGTGGGCGAAATTATCGGCGGCTCCCAACGGGAAGAGCGGCTCGACGTGCTGGAGCGCCGCATTATCGAGGCGGGGCTACCGATCGACGACTACTGGTGGTACCTCGACCTGCGCCGCTTTGGCACCGTGCCCCACGCGGGCTTTGGCCTTGGCTTTGAGCGCCTGGTGCAGTTTATGACCGGCATGGGCAACATCCGCGATGTCATCCCCTTTCCCCGCACCCCCGACAGCATCGAGTTTTAGGAGCGTATTCTAGGAGCGTAACTTAGCCATGACCCTTGTTCTAGAACAGGAAACACCACCTCTCCACGCCGATGTAACCGGGGTAGTGCGCGTTGGCCATACCAGAGTGTTGCTAGAAACTGTGATTCGAGCGTTTCAGGATGGGGCATCACCAGAAACTATTGTTCAGCGCTACCCGACCCTATCGCTCTCCGATGTCTACAACACAATCGGCTACTACCTTAGGCACCAGAATGCGGTAGAAACTTACCTAACGCAGAGAGAGCAGCTTGCTGAAGCGGTTCAGCAACGGCTTGACAGCGTTCAACCAGATTTAAGCTCAATTCGCAGTCGCTTGCTAGCTCAGCAAAATCAGTAGCTATGCTCAGGTTGCTCAGCGATGAAAACTTTAGTGGAGATGTTGTTCGAGGGCTGTTTTTGCGCAGACCCAGCCTGGATCTGATTCGAGTTCAAGATGCTGGCCTGCGAATGGTTGACGATGCAGCAATTCTGGCTTGGGCAGCGGTGAATGACCGCATTCTTCTGACCTACGACCGCGCCACTATGCCAGATTTCGCCTATGCCCGATTGACCAAAGCAGAACCCATGGCTGGCATGTTTGTCGTGAATGATCGTATGCCAATGCGTCAAGCTATTGATGAGCTACTGCTGCTGATTGACTACAGTGATCAAGCCGAGTGGAAAGACATCGTGCTTTACTTGCCGCTGTAACGGAGTTTATCGCGACCAAGGTAGCTCTATCAAAGGGTGAAAAACTGGCGCATCAACATTCTTCTTCAAAATACCAGCACCAATTCCACCCGCCATTTGTCGCCCTCGCGCACGATCTGAATGTCGCGGATGAATTCGCGGAAGAAGAAGCGGCGCTCGGCCTCTGATAGGTCGAGCCAAAACTGGGGAATCGATACCGACTGAGACAGCTCTTGTAGGTTGACTGGGGGAAGCTGGGCGAGCTGCTGGTGCAGGGTAGCCACTTCGCCCCGCAGCTTGTAGCGGCGCAGAGCGGCGGTTTCGGCATCGAGAACGCCAGAGTCTTCCAGGGCGGGCAGCTGGGCCAAAACGGCTTCTTTAGCCTCGATTTGGCCCTGTAAGCGGGTGCCGGGGGCAGGCGTTCCAGCCGGAATTTTAGCGGTAAACTGAGCTACGGCCTGGGGCAGCACTTGGCAAATTTCGGCGACGATGCGGTCTAGGGCCTCATCGTAAGGGATGGCTTTGCAGCGGGGAGTTTTGGGGCAGCCGCTGGGCCGCAGATAGAGGTAGGGCTTGGCCTGACCCCTGGGCGTGGTTTTGGGGGCGGTTTTGGAAATGGTCAAAGGCTGGCGGCACTCCTGGCAGGTGACGAGGCCAGCCAGCGATCGCGCGGCTCCCGCCGTTCTGGGCGGCAGCGGTCGGTTGCGGCGCAGCAGGCGATCGATCTGGGCGGCCTCGTCGCGGCTAATGATGGCGGCGTGGGTGTCGCGCAGGGTGTTGCCATCCTGGTATTGCAGGTCGCCCCGATACACCGGGTGAGTGAGCCAGCGCCGCCCGGTAGACACCGAAATGCGCTTGCCGTACTTGCTCTCAATGAACCGCACCGCCCCCCGCAGCGAACCGTAGAGCAAAAATTCGTTCACAAAGGCGGTGACGACCGGAGCGGTGGCGCGATCGATCAGGTAGCGGCCCTGGCCGCGACGGTAGCCGTAGGGCGGTTTGCCGGGGGGTGGCAGGGCCTGAAGGCGGCTGCGGGCGTGCCCCTCGCGCAGACGGCGACGACGCTGCTGGCTCGCCAGATCGACCCCCTGCAGCAGGCTGAACACATCCACCGAGCTATCCTGAAGCGAGATTACTTCGGCCCCCGCTGCTTCGAGCTGCTGAACCCAGTGGCAGGTGTCGTCGGCATTGCTGCCCAGGCTGGCCAAATGATCGACTAGCACCAGATCGGGCGGATTGCTTTGGATGTCGGCGAGCAGGCGATCGCGCTCAGGTCGGTACTGTGGCTCTGTTGGCAACGCTAGATCGGTGTAGACCCGTTCAATCGAGGCCAGGGTCTCCTCCCCGAGGGCTGCAAGGGCAGGAAACCCTGAGGCATCGGCCTCTCGATAGCAGTAGGCGACGATGCGCATGACCTAAAACGCCTGCTTCAGCGCCTCACGCAGGGCCAGAGCCTGTTCATCGCTGTCGCTGGCGACGACCACCATTACCGTAGTGATGGCGGGTTGGCTCTCGATACACACAAACATGGCCGTCACGGTGTCAGAACGCCCGGCCACGCTGGTGGCATCGTTTTGCATCGGCTCTAGCCCCTGAGACTCTAGCGCCTGGCTGGCCTGGCTCAGGCATTGGGCGGTATCAATGCCCAACACCTGCCAGGCGTAGTGCATACCTGGCGGAGCCGCCTGGGTCGCGGGCATATTGGCAGCCAAACCCAGCCCGGTCAGCAGCGCTGTCAGTAAATAGGTCATTGAAATCATCGGTGGTTCCTTAGCGCTGCGGCTTTAGTTGGGGGCTCTGGGCAGAACGGACCTGTGTCGATGATACTTCGTAGGGTTAGATTCCGCTGGCTCCGGCCATTGGCTCTGGGTCGTGGCAAGATAGGTGGGTAGGAAGATGGGTGCCAGGTTTCAGGTGCTGGGTATTAGGTTTTAGGTATACGGTTTATGGTTCTGAGGCTGCATGGCACCCGCATCTGATATCCGACCCTCTATATCCGGCAACATCCGACACCTGACATCCGACACTTTGCACCCGTTATCTCCTAGAGGCCGTTCCGTTGCAGATTACATTTTTGGGTACCAGTTCTGGCGTGCCAACCCGCGCCCGCAATGTGTCGAGTGTGGCCCTGCGGCTGCCCCAGCGGGCCGAGGTGTGGCTGTTTGACTGCGGTGAGGGCACCCAGCACCAGTTTTTGCGCAGCGAGTTTAAGTCGAGCCAAATTCGCCGCATTTTTATCACCCACATGCACGGCGACCACATTTTTGGCCTCATGGGGCTGCTGGCCAGCTGCGGACTGGCGGGCAACCGTCAGCAGCGCATCGATATCTATGGCCCTAAACCGCTGAACGACTACCTGCAGGCCAGCCGCCGCTATTCCCAAACCCACTTTTCGCTGCCGATCAAAATTCACACTGTAGAGCCGGGGCTGGTGTTTGAGGATGAGGAGTTTCGGGTGGTGTGCGACCTGCTGGAGCACCGGGTGCCCGCCTACGGCTATCGGATCGAAGAGCGCGATCGCCCCGGTCACTTCGACGTCAAGCGCGCCCAGGCAATGGGAATTCCCGCTGGACCCATCTACGGGCAGCTGAAGCAGGGGCAGCGGGTCAAGCTAGCCGATGGCCGCACCATCAATGGAGCCGACCTCTGTGGGCCAGATTTGGTGGGGCGCAAGCTGGTGTACTGCACCGATACGATCTACTGCGATCGCGCCGTTGACCTGGCCCACAGCGCCGACGTGCTGATCCACGAAGCCACCTTCTCCCACCGCGACGCTGATCTGGCCTACCAGCGGCTGCACTCTACATCAACGATGGCGGCCCAGGTAGCGCTCAGCGCCCAGGCCAAGCAGCTGATTATGACCCACTTCAGCCCCCGCTATGCCCCCGGCAACGACATTCAGCTGCCCGACTTACTGGCCGAAGCTCGGGCCATTTTCCCCAATACGGTTATGGCCCACGACTTCATGATCTACGACATTCCCCGCCAGGACGAGAAGGTGCTGGCTTCGTCGTCGGCATAGGCGCTGCACCATCCGCCAAGATTCGGGCCAGATTTCTGGCGATTCTGACCTGACTACCGCTTCGCGTTGCCCAGCCGCTGCCGCAGAGCAGTCAGCTGCTGCTGGTTATCGACGGCGGTGCGGGGCATGGGCACGTCGGTATTGGGCCAGGTGGGTAAGTCATCGCAGGGGCAGAGAGAGGTCATCGTGCCAGCGGTAGGCATCGCAACGGGCATCTCGCAGCGAGCGCAGGGCGTTATATCCCACACGGGCGACAGCATCTCTGCAATGCTCTGGGTGGTGCCCTTGAGATAGCAGTCTCGACCGCTGGTCACCATAACTTTGTGCCAGCAGTCTTCAAACGACTGGCTGTAGCGACCGTTTTGAAAGATAGGATCGGGCAGATATTCGCCCCGGTTTTCGGCCAGCACTACGGGCTTGCCCAGCTGAAACCAGTGGGCCAAAAAGTTTCTAACTTGATCTTGGGAAGCCATCGATACCATACTCCTGGTTACGTCGCCGGGGTTGTCTTTGGGTTCAGCAAGGCGTCAGTTGACCGATTCCCAATTTGATCAGTCAGGCTAGCGGACAGCATTGGTGAGGCGTTGCCTTGGTAATTGGAGAAAGTCTGACCCGGTCTATGCCTTCATCCTAAAGGCTGTCTGGGTGGGCTATGGAGAACTACGGATATTCTTCGGAAAGTTTGGGACCGCTGCACCTGCCTCGATTTGGTTATTTCGCCAATCTAATGGAGGATACTACCCCTTGCCACCGCTTCTACAGCGCTGACAGCTCGCTGAGGCGTAGAAATTCCGTAATCGCTGGGCCTCTAGGTTAAGCATTCTGCCCGCTGGTAGACAGCCGAGACGGCTATTTCAGCGAGGCTATCTCTTTGCGACTGGCTCGGGCGAAGGCCAGGCTGTGTACCGCTGGAACCTGGGCAATCGGCGTGGTGCAGCTCATCAACCGGGACGCTTAGCCGCCTCAAAGGTAGGGTCTGTGGCTTTGCTTAACGAAAGTTTGCAGGGGTTTGCCGCTACCGCTAAAAGTGCGGCACAACCAGATAAAGTAGCCCTATGTATGACGACGATCTGACAACCCTAAACCCCGATCTGGAGTTTGCCGACCCCCTCGATGCGCTTGGCCCCGTAGACGAGGAGCAGGCCCCCCAGTACGACCCCGAGGCGATGCTGCCGCTGCTAACGGCGACCGATCCGCAGCAGCGGATGCTGGCGGCGCGGGCCTTTTGCGAGGTGGAAGACAGTCGCGCCGTGGCCCCCTTGATCGCCCTGCTCACCGATCTCTGCCCCCTGGTGCGGGTGAGTGCGGCCTACGCCCTGGGCCGTAACCCCCACCCGTCGGCGGTAGAGGCACTGATTGCCCAGCTGGCGACCGACTGGAACGGCTACGTGCGCAAGGGGCTGGTGTGGGCTCTAGGCAATGCCCACGACGCGCGATCGCTGCTGCCTTTGATCGAAGCGCTGCGCACCGATATCTCGGCGGTGCGGCTGTGGGCCGCCAGCGCCCTGGCTCAGATGGCGCAGGTCAGCTACGAGTCGGTGATCGCCGCCATTCCCCCCCTGATTGAGGGCCTGCGTCGCGACCCGGTACCGGCGGTGCGCAGCAACTGCGCCTGGGCCGTGGGCCAGCTCTGCCGTGAACTGCCCTCGAATGTGGTCTATCACACCGCGATCGATGCCCTGATCGAGAGCTTTGCCGAAGAAGATGACCTGGGGGTGCGCGAAGACGCCCGCACCGCTCTGCTCAAAGTGGGCGACACCCGAGGGCTGCAAACCATTGAAGAAATTGAGCAGGACGGGTTTTTCTTTTGAATCGCTGGCTTGAAGGTATTGAATTGTGCATCAATTGAAGTTCAACCCCAGCCGAGTCTCTTCTGTAGAGCGTCTCGACGCTGGCTGTCTCAATGCGCTTGGGCTTTGCCGCTGGAATGAGGCACAGACAGGGTCAGAATGCCAGTGAGGATCAACAGGGCGCCGACGATGTTCCACCCGGATAGCTGCTCCCCCAACCAGACGGCGGCAATGGCGGCGGCAAAGATGGGCGTCATCAGGTTGAGGGCTGTGGTCAGAATGGGCGAGAGATGCTGAGCGGCATAGCTGTAGCACAGGGTCGGCATCACCGTTGAGATCACCCCCAACCCCAGAATTATCATCCCTACAGGTGGCTGCACCAGGTCGTTTAGCCGCAGGGAGGTCGATAGGCAAGCCAGGGGGATGCTCCAGATTGCTCCGATCGCGAAGGTGATAAACGCTACCAGCACCGGGGTCAGCCGGGGCTGTTTGGCCCCGTGAGATTTAAACAGTGAGGCATAGGCCAGGGTAGTGACCGCAGACAGCAGAGCAAACCCCAGCCCCGTCAGGTAGGCCAAACGATCATCACTGTTGCCCTGGAGTTTGGGCAGCACAAATAAAACCAGTCCGCCAAACGCGATCGCTCCACCAATGCCTTCGGCTGCCGTTAGCGGCTGCCTGAGACAGGCTTTGGCGGCTAGCCCCAGCAGCGGCGACAGCCCGACCACCAAAACGACATCGCCCACCGGAGCCAGCTGAAACGCTCGAACCGCAAACAGGTAATAGAGCACCATCAGGCTCGACAGCAAAACCGTTAGGGGGTCTTTCAGCAGCATCCGCAGGTCTGACCAGAGGGGGCGGCGCACGACTAGAATCGGCAGCATGACCAGTCCGGCGATTCCTAACCGCATTGACAGCACCTCCAGGGTGCTGAACTGAGGCATCAGTTTAATAAACGTACCGGTGAGCCCCCAGCCCAGCGCCGCCAGGCAGCCTGAACCGAGGGGAAGGAGACGAGGGGAATCAGACATCTCTGGGCTTCGCAACGACTGGAGCGAGGACGGGACGAGCACGGGCGTGACGGCTAACGAGTCAGCTGCCTGCGGTATTGCCCAGGGGTAACCCCGACCCAGGCTTTGAAGGTCTTGGTGAAGTGACTCTGATCGACAAAGCCCAGCTCTAACGCCAGCTGGGTCAAAGCGGTCTCCTGGCGCAGCTGCTGCTTGGCCTGGGCGATGCGGAGATGGGTGAGGTAGCCGTGGGGCGGTAACCCTACTGCGTCGCGAAACACCCGGGTTAGGTAGTAGGGGCTGAGCCCAAACCGCTGCGACAGATCGTTTAGGGTAAAGTGCTGGTCGTAGTGCGCTTCTAAATGGTGCTTAATCGACTGCACCATCGGGTGGTCGGGCTGGTAGCGTTGTGGTCTTTTACTGCCGTGAACAGCATGACGGCGAACCAGGGTGCGCAGCAGCGTCAGCAAGTGCGTCTCTAGCGATAGGCGGTCTTCTGCCGCTGGCGCAGCCAGCCGCGCGTGGGCCAGGGCTAACTGCCGAAACAGGGGGCGATCGCAGATCACAGGTTCGGCAAAAAAAGGCAGCCCTGTCTGCTGGTCGGCCTCTTCAACCAGCAGCCCCTGAACCAAACTGGCGGCAGGGTAGATGACGTGAAAACTCCAGCCAGCCTCGACGGCGGCCCAGTTGCTGTGGCCCTCGCCCGGCTGCAGCACAACAATGCTGCCCTTGGGGGCCGTATGCGTAGCGCCTCGATAGTTAACCGCCTCTACCCCGTCAACAATAATGCCGACGCAGAAATCTTCATGGACATGCCGAGCAAACGCATGGGTGCGATAGGTGGCGTGGAGCACTTCTAGATTGGTGAATAGCGGCGATCGCCACGCTTTTGCCTCTTCTCTCATGGCCGAGCCCCGTGGCAACATCAGCCCCAAGCATAGGCTTTGGGCCAGGGACTGTCTTGTAAAATCTTGCCCCTTGTTCGCTTCCTTCCCGTCTATGGTGAAGTTCGACGGGGAAACTTCGCCTCAGAACCTCCGTAGGGGCGTAGCGTGCTACTTGGAGGCGCGAAACAGCAGATACAGGCCAATTCCCAGCCCCAGTAGGGTCGGCAGCCAGGCCGACAAAAACGGCGACAGCACCCCCACCTCGCCCATGGCGTTGGTAATGAACGACAGCAGGTAGTAGCCAAAAATGATCACAATGCTGATGCCAAAGCTGGTGGCGCGGCTGGTGCGCTGGGGCAGCACCCCAATCGAGGCCCCCACCAGGCCAAACACGACGCAGACAAAGGGCAGAGCGTACTTTTGCATAATTCGAATTTGCCAGCGGCGAATCATTTTTTCGTCGCCGCTCTGGCGCACCAGCTCCAGCTGCTGAGTGGCCTCGGCAATGTTCATCTCGGTGTCGTTTTTGGTGCGGCTGGCCAGATCCAGGGGCGTGCGGGGCAGCTGCAATTCCTGGGTTTCAAAGGTAATAATGTTGCGGAAAGAGCCGTCGGGCGCGACCACGTAAATAGTGCCATTATAGAACGTCCAGGCGTTGCTCTCCACATCCCAGTTGGCCGACTCGGCACTGACCACCTGGTTTAGCCCCGCCTGGGAAAAGTCGATAATGGTTAGCCCGTGCATGGTGGTGCCATCGAAGCGGCGGGCGTAGAACTGGCGCTTGAGCTCCTGGGCCTCTGGGTTATCTCTGGCGGGCTGAAATTCTTGATAGAAAATATTGCGCTCCTGAAAGGGGGGGCGCTCTGACTTGAGCGCCTGCTCCAGGGTGATAGCGGCCCGGTAGTTGGCCGCCGGGGTGATTAGCTCGTTGAATATAAAGGTGAGGCCCGTCACCAGCAGGCTCAGCACCACCGCCGGGGCAATAATGCGGCGAATGCTCACCCCCACCCCCCGCAGGGCAATCAGCTCGCTGTCGCTGGAGAAGCGGCTGTAGGTCATCATGGTGGCCAGCAGCGTGGACATGGGAAAGGCCAGCACAATGAACTCGGGCAGCTTGAGCACAAAAATCTGCACCGCCAGCGTAATCGCCAGCCCCGACTCGGTGATGCGGCGAATCAGCTCAAACAGTGCCCCAATCGAAATGCCAATCGAGGAAAACGCACCCACCCCAAACAAAAAGGGCATGGTTAGCTCTCTGGCGATGTAGCGATCCATCACCGTTAGCAAGGGTGGCCGAGGGCGGGGGCGAGGGGGGCTGTAGGGAGCGGTGGTCATAGGTGGGGCGGTAGAGGACGGGCAGGGCGCTGAAAGGGGTGAGGAGGTGAGGTGATGAGAAGGATGGGGAGATGGCGTGGCGATCGCATGAGTCTGGAACCCCTTGCAGGATAGCCCACGGGCCTGAACCCTGAGGAGAGGGGGCTGAGGACGGGCTAAATTTCGAAGTCTTTGCCGAGGTAGTGCTCGCGCACTAGAGGATTGCTGGAGAGGTCGTCGGCACTGCCGGAGGCCAGGATTTGTCCGTCGCTCATAATGTAAGCGCGATCGATGATGCGGAGCGTTTCGCGCACGTTGTGGTCGGTAATCAAAATGCCCATGTCGCGATCGCGCAGTTTAGCCACAATTTCCTGAATCTCGTTGACGGCGATCGGGTCTACCCCGGCAAAGGGTTCATCCAAAAACAAAAACCTCGGCCCCTCTGGGCCAGAGGCCAGCGAGCGGGCCAGCTCGGTGCGGCGGCGCTCCCCCCCCGACACCTGAATGCCCAGGGAGTTGGCCACTTTCTCCAGGCGAAATTCTTTTAGCAGGTCCTGCAGGCGATCGCCGTACTCATCGGGGGGCACCCGCGTCTGCTGCATGACCAGCAAAATGTTGTCGGCCACCGATAGGTTGCGAAAAATGCTCGGCTCCTGGGCCAGGTAGCCAATGCCCAGCCGCGCCCGCTGGTGCATGGGCAGGTCGGTGATGTCGATCTGGTCGAGGCAGACCTTGCCGCCGTCGGGCCGCTCTAGCCCAGTTGCCATGTAGAACGTGGTGGTCTTGCCCGCCCCATTCGGCCCCAGCAGGCCGACAATCTCCCCCTGGGCCACCGAAAGGCTAACCCGGTTGACCACCTGGCGCTTGCCGTAGGTCTTTTGCACGTTGTCAAGTACGATTTTCAAGGGCGCGCTGGGGCCAGTAGGGTTTGAGTGAGCTTCGTAAATTGTATCAAAGCTCTTCCCTACTCTAGGTGATGGCCTTGATGGACCAGGTCAGGACGCTTCTGCCCCACGGCTGAGCTTGAGGAGCTGACAAGAGAAGGTACCCGCTGATCGGACGTTTTACCGTTGGGAGACGCTGCGCGTTGACAATGCCCGCCCAGAGAACAAACAACTGCGCTCAGTTCTGGATGATTGAAATAGTGAGGGTTGAGCGCAGTCAACACCTGACGACCGGGTAGCCCTCAACCCCCAGGGATCTGAGGGCCCTGCTGTGAGCAAACGGATAGCTATTGTCATGGAATATGCCCAGAACCAGTGCTAACGTCCCAGCCCCTATCTAGCTAGGGCCGCTCTCCCCAAAGAGCCGTGCCAGGTGAGCGGCCTCGTGGTCGATGTCATGCTGCTGCGCGACTTTCGTCATTCCGGCTTTACCCATGGTCTCTAGCTCTGCCGGGGAGGTATTGAGGGCGGCGCGCATGGCATCAACCAGTGACTCAACCGATCCGGGGACGACCAGCCAGCCGTTGATGCCGGTTTCAACCAGCTCAGGAATACCGGCAATAGACGTGGTGATGACCGGGCGACCCAGGGCTAGGGCTTCCATAATGACAACGGGCAAGCCTTCGGCAAAGCTGGGCAACACCAGCGCCTGCGCCTTGAGCAGCTGATCTTTGACCACCTGGCTGGCGGCCCAACCCGTAATCGAGACGCAGTCTTGCAGGTTATAGGTGGTTATGAGGGCTTCGACCTGCGATCGCATTTCGCCATCGCCCACCAGCGCCACCGTAAACCGATAGCCCTCATCCACCAGCTGCTTAATCGCCTCCAGCAGCAGCAGGTGGCCCTTTTGCCCGCTGAGTCGCCCCACACAGACCAGGTGGCGCTGCTCTGAAATGGGCGTAAACGCCTGGGCTAGAAAGGTTTGGTCGAGTCCACAGTGCACCACATGGATTTTGGGCCAGTCCTCCAGCGCGCTCCAGCGGTACAGCTGGCTCTTGCCAAAGGAGCTAATCGCCACCACAAAGGCCGCGCGCCTGATTTTTTCGGGCAGTGAAATTGCCCTCACCTTGTCAAACTCCTCTGGCCCGTGCACCGTAAAGCTGTAGGGTGGCCCGCCCAGGGCGTGGCACAGCATGGCGACGGTCGTGGAGTTGGTGCCGAAATGGGCGTGCACGTGGTCGATCTTGGCCGCCTCAAACCAGGCCAGCAGCACGCAGGCTTCGGCCAGGTAGGCCAGGTGATACAGCGGCCCCGACTCGTCCTTCAGGCCGCACTGAAAGGCTAAGCCAAGGGCGGTTACAAACGCCATCGGTCGCTGTAGCACAACTCTGGCGATGGTGAGCAATAGCTCAGACCGGGGCTGATCTAGCAGAATCTGAGTTTTATCTAGCTCTTTAATATCATCGGGGTCTACCAGTTCGTCGGCGCAGGAGCGAATTGAAAACCGGGCTACAGTTTGCCCCTGGGCTTCGAGGGCCGCAATTTCGCGCCGAATAAAGCTGTGGCTGACCTTAGGGTACTGGTTGACCAGGTAGGCAACTTTTGGAGTCGTCTGGGCAGGCGCATTCGGTTGAGCGATCGACATTATCTATATCCCAGCTGGTATATTTTGACGGCTTGGAGCCAAAAATAGGGTGCCTTAGCCCAGGGCTGGCAACAGCTGTTTTAAAGACCCCGGACCGCACCATCTTGTCTATAAGAGTTAATCTGCTCAAGCATAGCAAACTCTAAAAGTACCAAATGCGATAGGGGTAAATGCCGTATTCAAGCTGCAGCAGCAGCCGCGGTTGCTGGTCAGGTACGCTACCTTTATGCAAACAGTAAGGATCCCCTGCGAAACCCAGCCCGGCTGGGCCGGTAACCACATGAACGCGATCGCGGCCATAGAGTTCCACTAGGATATCGTCATCAATAGCCGCACAGCCCTGGCCGATCCACTGGTGGCCAAACTGTCGATGGCGATGGCTGCCTTTGATATAGGCATGGGGGCCTTCACCCTCTCCCACATCGGTGAGGTAAAAGAAAAATTTAATCGTCTTAAAGTCATTGATATCGCAGTGGTAAACCCGTGCTGTGCTAACCCTTTCGGCTAAGGTATTGGGAGCCGGAAACCCCCAGGCTAATTCGCCTCGCATGTAAACGGCTGAATGGTTAAGGTACTGGCTAGCCACATCTAAAAGGTATGGATCGGTCTTGAGCTTTTGATAGGCATCGCAGGTTTCGTGGCTGTCTAAATAACCTGCCACCAGCAGCGGGGCACCAAGCTCTTGCTCAAACTGAACCTTATTTTTGACGTAAAACGGCAGCGTCGGATCGCGGTTGGCATAGCAAGGCATTGTTTCAGCAAAGGTGCGCAAATCCTGCAAAATGCTGCTCTGGAGAGAAAAGCCGACGTAGTAGCCGTGGGCCTTGATAAGTTTAGCGACCTGGCCTGAGCTATCTAGGAAGCGGGCCCCTGCTGTTGCCTGTATGACTCCTTGACCAACGGTGGCTGGAGGCGTATAGCTGCCGCGATTGGCCACCCACTCTCGCACCGCAATAAAGCGCGCCAGCCAGCTCATTACCAAAAATCGCGGATCGCCCCGCAGCAGCCGCAAGATTGCCTGCACTTTTTTGATCAACTGTTTTAATAAGCCAACGGCAGAAATCTCTTTCAGTAAATTTGAGGATAGAAAATAAGTAAGCATGTTGGCCTGAATAGAAAATGCATTATTCAGCAACGCTTTACAGGAACAGGTAGATTGCGTTCTAGACGCAAGAGAACGTGCAGATGCTAAACACATCTGCAAAACCTCAGGTTCAGCTCTGCATTAACTACAAAAGTAAAAAAGGTCCTCTGCACACCAGGGCTAAGTCTGCTTAAAAATAAGCTGGCACCCTAGAACCGCAGACCCAAAAGCCTGAGTATCGTTTTCTTTACGTGCATGTGCTCTAAATTAGAGGGTGACTTTGGAAGAAACCATTTAGCCCATTAACAATGCGGTAGATTTCAACTGAGCCAGGAAAACACCAAACATACAGCAGACCTGAATGATCTTTTTTGCCGTGACGTGTGCTTAGCTCATCATATCTATGCTTGCTATTGCGATCGCCAATGTAGAGAGAACCCTTTTTACAATTTTTTTTATTAGCGGCAGATTAATAAAGCCCAGGTAAACAAAATCTACCTTTAGGGGGATGAACATCCATGCAAAACTGTCCAGACAACCATTGAAGCCTAGCACCCTGGTTATTGGAGTCAAGTGGCTCAGACCCCTCACCTGCAGTGCGCTTTAGCCTCACAACGGTACCGAGAGCAGTTCCCAGGCCGCCCCGAGGCCGGATTGAGCAATCTTATAAACACAGAGTCGCTAGAGCTGGTCACTAGTGGCTCATCAGTCTTGTTGTTTGGAGCCACATGTTGCAGCCAGGTCACGGGCCGTGCCGGGACTAATTTTCTTCTAAGGAGGGCGAAGGCTGAGGTTCGGGCTCAATGGGGCTGACGTCTAGCACCGTGGGTGGACGAGGCGCAGGCGGGCGGCTGTTCCCCGACGCTTCACCCTGAACCGAACTGGGCGCTGACTCAGGCAGCGTATACACGGCCTCAACCTGGTCGTTGGGGCGAGGGGTGGCCACAAAGCGATCTTCTTCGATCAGGTAGGTAACCACTTCGGCTCGCAGCGTGTTTCCCCGCTGGGTAACGACAACGCCGCCGCTGAGCACGATGCGCTGCTCGTTGCTGAAATAGTCGGCCTGGGCTGAGGTGGCCTGAATGCTGCGGCTGGGGTAGTCAATCTGCACGTTGCCGCGAGCGGTAATGATGCCTGTCGCCGCGTTAGCCTCTTGAATATCCGATCGCAGCGTAATCGTGCCGCCGTCCTGGGCCTGGGCGGGCGCGCTCCCCAGCTGGGCCAGGTTGCTGCCATCGAGGGCTACCAACATTCCCGCCGCTGCCGCCGTCAACCAACCCCAGCGCCATCCATCCGCCATAGCCCAATCCCTAATCCCGTTGTGGTCTAACGCTTCTCTAGTCCAATCTTACTCCATCCCTCCGTCGCTACCCTCGGCCCTGACCCACCGATCAATTCTGTCCACCCTGCCGCCTCGCTTTCCTAACGCCGCTACTGATCTGGAGTCGCTGCGCGGCGATAGGTCTGCTAAAGACATCCGGGAACTGCACCCCAAGCTATCCTCAAAACACGCCTACCTCCTCATCGCTATGATTTCTGCTCCACCGACCCCGCGCCCGCTCCAGTTTGCCAGCGACAACTACTCCGGCATGTGCCCCGAGGCGATCGACTATCTGCTCAAGGCCAACGATGGCGACGTACCCGCCTACGGCGACGACGAGTGGACTCAGCGGGCCTCTGACCGCTTTCGATCGCTGTTTGAAACCGACTGCGAGGTCTTTTTTGTCTTCAACGGCACGGCGGCCAACTCGCTGACCCTGGCCTCGCTGTGCCAGTCGTACCACAGCGTCATCTGCCACGAGCTGGCCCATGTCGAAACCGACGAGTGCGGCGCGCCCGAGTTTGCCAGCAACGGTTCAAAGCTGCTGCTGGCCCAGGGCGAAAACGGCAAGCTTGACCCAGCCCACGTCGAGCAGCTAATTACCAAGCGCACCGACATTCACTATCCCAAGCCCAAGGTGATCAGCCTCACCCAGGTCACGGAGGTCGGCACCCTCTACACCGTCGATGAGCTGGCTGCCCTGAGCGATCTGGCCCGCCGCTACGGGCTCAAAGTTCATATGGATGGAGCCCGCTTTGCCAACGCCCTGGTGGCTTCGGGCCATACCCCAGCCGAGCTGACCTGGAAGGCGGGTATCGACGTGCTCTGCTGCTGCGGCACCAAAAACGGCATGGGCATTGGCGAGGCGATTCTATTTTTTGACAAGTCGCTGGCCGAAGATTTTGCCTACCGCTGCAAGCAGGCGGGGCAGCTGTGCTCCAAGATGCGGTTTATTTCGGCCCCGTGGCTGGGGCTGCTGGAAACCGGGGCCTGGCTGCGCAATGCCGAGCACGCCAATCGCATGGCCGCCTACCTGGAGCAGCAACTACAGGACATTCCTGGGCTGAAAATGCTGTTTCCGCGCCAGGCGAATGGGGTGTTTGTGCACATGCCCCAGCCGCTAATCGATGAGCTGCATCGGCGGGGCTGGAAGTTTTATACCTTCATTGGCAGCGGCGGCGTGCGGCTGATGTGCGCCTGGAATACGACCGCCGAGGCTATAGACGCACTGGTGGCCGATATTCGAGAGGCGGTTTAATGTTGCGGTAAGTAGGGGGCGCGATCGCTGTCTGTGCTACACCAGCGACCCAGGGAATAGTGCCAATATCTGGCATTACTCCGAAGAAACCCGATGCAAATTAACGCCTTCGCCGCGCTAGAAAAAGGTGCCGCTCTCCAACCCTTTAGCTTTGCCGCGCCACCGCTGAAACCCTTCGACTGCGCCATCAAAGTGCTGGCCTGCGGCATCTGCCATTCTGACCTGCACATGATCCACGACGACTGGGGCCAATCGCGCTACCCGCTGGTGCCGGGCCACGAGGTGATTGGAACGGTGGTTGAGGTTGGCTCCCAGGTTACTCACATGCAGAAGGGCGATCGCGTCGGGGTGGGCTGGCAGCAGGCCGCCTGTATGCACTGCCTGGACTGTTTGCGGGGCGACCACAACCTCTGCGACCAGGCGGAAGGGCTGATCGTCAGCGGCTACGGCGGCTTTGCCGACTATATGGTGGTCGATTCGCGCTTCGCGTTCAAGCTGCCAGCGGAGGTCTCAACGGAAGCTGCCGGACCAATTCTCTGTGGCGGGGTCACCGTCTACGCCGGGTTACGCAATGCGGGCATGACCTCGGGGCAGGAGATCGGCGTAATTGGCATCGGCGGACTGGGCCACCTGGCCGTGCAGTTTGCCAGCCGCCTGGGCAACCGGGTAACGGTGTTTACCACCTCCGCTGACAAAGCCGACTTTGCCACCCAGCTCGGTGCCCATGAGGCCATTCTGGTGCCGCCCGGAGGTTCCCCACCTCTGCCCGTCAACAAGCTAAATATCATCATCAATACGGCTAATCAGGCCCTCGACTGGTTGGGCTACGTGAACTATCTCGACTCCAACGGCACCTTCATGTTTGTGGGCATTCCCAACGAGCCGCTGACAATTTCAATTACGCCCCTGACATCTAAACAGCGCCGCATTATGGGGTCTGAGATCGGCAGCCCGGCCACGATCGTCGAAATGCTGCAGATTGTGGAGAAATTCGGCATTCAGCCCCTGGTGGAAACGTTTCCGCTGGAGCAGGTGAACGAGGTACTGCAGCGGGTGAAGGATAATAAGGTGCGCTATCGGGCGGTGCTGACCATGTGACCCTGCTATGCTCTACAGCGATCGCGCCTGCAAGCGCTGGTTGGCGGCAGCTAAGTCAAAGTATTCGGGGTCGAAGTCGTAGCCAACTTTTTGCCAGAGGGCATCGACTTCGTCGGGGTCACCGCCATCGCTGAGGCGATCGAGCAGGTCAACGTAGTCCCACACGCCCTGGCAAAATTCGGGCGGGCACTGGTATTCGCCAGCGGTGCAGCGCGGTAGAGAATCTTGAGCCGCGTCAATGGATTCGAGGGTGACCTTATGCAGCCAGCCCTGGGCCGGGGCATAGGTATAGATCAGGCTGTCGCCCGGTTCATTCAGCAGGGTAGAGAGCGTTCTTTCTTCGCCGCTCTTTAAACTCTGCCCCTGCCCCTTAACCACGTAGTCGGCCTCCCCCGACCAGCCCATCGCGGCCGTCAGCACCTGGTGCAGCGCTTCCAAAGAGGCATCACCTTGAAGGCAGACTCGCCGCCAGATCGGCGGGTCGCTGTCGAGCAGTTCGATGTGCAGGCAAAAGGTTTCAACGGTGGAGTGAGTCGTCATCGCAAGGGTTCTGTGGGGTGATTGGTGAGAGCTGAATTTCGACATTGCCTGACCCGACAACCGTGGGGTGAGATAAAGGCGCGTGGCAGTTGCAAGCTAAGGGCAGAGAAAAGCGGCGCATCGCCCCAGAGTCATTCCCCTGCTCCAGCGTCAACTCGGTAGTTTGCGCCCGGCCAGATTTCGTTGATCTCGTCGGCCTGGTGGTGGGCGGCAAAGCGCTCCCAGGTAATGCCGTTGACGTCTTTATCCATTGAGAATGACTCGGCCTCGTCATCTTCCCAGCCCAGGTGGCGCAGCTGCCCCGGCGGCACTCCGGCAGCCTGACGAATCGAGAGGTTGAGCTGGTCGGTACGCCAAAGGGCATATATTCCCTCAATCACCAGATCGGGGCGACAGCCCAAACGGGCTGAATAATCGGCCACAGAGGCGGCAATATCCTCAGTAGACAGAGCGATATGGAGCTTCTTCACCACGGCATTTCCTCAAAGTCAGCACCGCCAAACCTGTAAACTAGAACCTTATCACGACGCTTTCTACACCCATCCATGACCCACGCTACCGATACTCACACCCTGGCCCGCTGGATGGCGGCAGACTTTAGCAATCAGCAGCAGGCCTTCGACAACCCGCCTCTGTTTGCCCACATTCGCGTCTGCATGCGCCCCCTGCCCACCGCCACCCTGGGGGGGTTGGGCTTTTACATCGAGCAGGCCTACGACTTTCAGCTCAACCAGCCCTACCGGGCTCGCGGCATGAAGCTCAGCGCCCAGGGCGACCATATTTTAATTGAGAACTACATGGTCAAGGATGGCGAAGCCTTCTACGGAGCGTCCCGCGATCGCGATCGCCTCGCCCAGCTCACCGCCGACCACTTTGAGAAAACCCCCGGCTGCAACATGATCGTCCACTGGACGGGCACCAAATTCAAAGGGGCAGTGGAACCCGGCAACGCCTGTATGGTGACCCGCAACGGCAAGCTCACTTATTTAGATAGCGAGTTTGAAATTGACGCCGACCAGTTCATCAGCTGGGACCGAGGCCGCGACCCAGAGACTAACGAGCACCTGTGGGGGTCGCTGGCAGGGCCGTTCATGTTTAAGCGCAAGGCCAGCTTTGCCGATGAGGTGAACGTTTAGTAAGTTTGCGCTATGGCGCAAACTTACTAAACGCTGTAACTCCACTCCCGTCTATCATGGGGAACATCGCAACAGTGCAGCAGTAGGAGCCAGGGACGGTGGAGTCCAAATACAACCCCGCAGAGATCGAGAAAAAGTGGCAGCAGGTGTGGGCTGAGCAGGGGCTAGACAAAGCCATAGAGAACCCCGATCAGCCGAAGTTCTACGCGCTGTCGATGTTTCCGTACCCGTCGGGGAACCTGCACATGGGCCACGTGCGCAACTACACCATTACCGACGTGGTGGCGCGGGTGCGGCGAATGCAGGGCTACCGGGTGCTGCACCCGATGGGTTGGGATGCTTTTGGTCTACCGGCGGAAAATGCGGCGATCGATCGCGGGGTGCACCCGGCTCAGTGGACGTACCAAAACATTGACCAGATGCGATCGCAGCTGCAAGAGCTGGGCCTCTCCTACGACTGGGAGCGCGAGGTGGCCACCTGTGCCCCCAACTACTACCACTGGACCCAGTGGATTTTCATTCAAATGTTGAAGATGGGGCTGGCCTACCAGAAAGAGGCTGCGGTCAACTGGGACCCCATCGACCAGACGGTGCTGGCCAACGAGCAGGTGGATAGCGAGGGCAAGTCCTGGCGATCGGGGGCACTGGTGGAGAAAAAGCTGCTGCGCCAGTGGTTTCTCAAAATCACCGACTACGCCGAAGAATTGCTGCAAGACCTGGACAAGCTGCCCGGCTGGCCCGAGCGGGTGCGCACCATGCAGGCCAACTGGATCGGCAAATCGACCGGGGCTCAGGTGGTGTTTAAATCTGAGGCTGGCGATGCGCTGCCGGTGTTTACCACCCGCCCCGATACCCTGTGGGGGGCGACATTTATGGTGCTATCTCCCGAGCATCCCTTAGTCGAAAAGCTGACCGCCCCCGATCGCGTCGCTGCCGTAGACGACTACCGCAAGGCTGCCGCCGCCAAAAGCGAGATCGATCGCACCGCCGAAGACCGCGAGAAAACCGGGGTGTGGACGGGCAGCTACGCCCTAAACCCGGTCAACAACGCCAAAATTCCGATCTGGATTGCCGACTATGTGCTGATGGGCTACGGCACCGGGGCGATTATGGCGGTGCCCGCCCACGACCAGCGCGACTTTGAGTTTGCCCGCAAGTTTGATCTGCCCGTCAAGGTGGTGGTGCAGTCCGAGGGGGAGATTCTGGACGGCGACACCATGACTGCCGCCTGGGCAGGCGAAGGGGTAATGGTGAACTCTGGCCCGCTCAACGACATTCCCGCAGGCAAGGGCGAAGGGCAGAGTGTCGCTGCCGCGATCGCCTGGCTCGAAGCCAACGAAAAGGGCCAGGGCGAGTCGAACTACCGCCTGCGCGACTGGCTGATCTCGCGCCAGCGCTACTGGGGCGTGCCGATTCCGGTGGTGCACTGCCCCGAATGCGGCATTGTGCCCGTGCCCGACGAGCAGCTGCCCGTCACGCTGCCGGAAGATGTGGAGTTTTCAGGCCGGGGTGCCTCGCCCCTGGCACAGCTGGAGAGCTGGGTGAATGTGACCTGCCCCACCTGCGATCGCCCGGCCCGGCGCGAGACCGATACCATGGACACCTTTATCGACTCGTCGTGGTACTTCTTGCGCTACACCGACGCGAAGAATCCTGAGTCGGCCTTCGAGACCGCTAAGGCCAACGGCTGGATGCCCGTCGATCAGTACGTGGGCGGCATTGAGCACGCCATTCTGCACCTGCTGTACTCGCGGTTCATTACTAAGGTATTGCGCGATCGCGGCTTGATCTCCTGCGATGAACCCTTTGAGCGGCTGCTGACCCAGGGCATGGTGCAGAACACCGCCTACAAAAACCCCAAAACGGGCAAGTACGTTGCGCCCGAGAACGTCGCCAATCCACAAAACCCTGTCGATCCCGACACGGGCGATGCTCTGGAAGTGTTCTACGAAAAAATGTCGAAGTCGAAGTACAACGGCGTTGACCCTAAAGCGGTGCTGGCCAAGTACGGGGCCGACACCGCCCGCATGTTCATTCTCTTCAAGGCTCCGCCTGAGAAAGACCTGGAGTGGGATGACGCTGACGTTGAAGGTCAGTTCCGCTTCCTCAATCGGGTCTGGCGACTGGTCACAGAATACATCGCCACCGCAGGGGCGAAGGTTGGCTCGCCCGCCGAAGATGTTGCCACAGCCGATCTCTCCAAAGACGAGAAAACCCTGCGCCGCGCCATCCACACCGCGATTCAGGCGATCACCGAAGACATCGACGGCGACTACCAGTTCAACACCGCCGTCTCCGAGCTGATGAAGCTCAGCAACGCCCTGACTGATTCTCCTGCGAAAACCTCCCCGGTCTACAGCGAGGGCATTCGCGCCCTGGTGCAGCTGTTGGCCCCCTTTGCCCCCCACCTGGCCGACGAACTCTGGCACCAGCTGGGCCATAGCGGGTCGGTCCATCGATCCCCCTGGCCTGTGTTCGACCCCAGCGCCCTGGTGGTGGATGAAATCACCCTGGTAATTCAAATTATGGGCAAAACGCGCGGCACTCTGGAGGTACCCGCTGACTCTGACAAAGCCGCGCTCGAAAAGTACGCCCGCGAGTCGGAAGCGGCCCAGCGCTACCTGACTGGCAAGGAGATCAAAAAGGTGATTGTGGTGCCGGGCAAGCTGGTCAACTTTGTGGTGGCCGGATAGTGGGTCAGAGTGAAGGTTGAAAGATTGAGGGGAGCCGATCGTGAATTAGGAAACCTCTAAGGGGTATTCATTCAAGATTTCGTATCAGGTGTTCATCTGATCGACTTTGGCTTTAGGATGGGCACCTTGGCCCATAGAGTAACCTATGCCTATGCCCCGCCTAAAACGTCCTCGCCGCCCCGCCCCTGCCGCCCCGCCCGAACTGATCATTGAAGCGGGTCGCACCGAAGCTCAATATTTTCGCGACCTGTGGCGCTACCGCGAGCTGTTTTACTTTTTGGCCTGGCGCGATATTTTGGTGCGCTACAAGCAGACCGCAATCGGGGTAGCCTGGGCGCTGATTCGCCCGTTTTTGACCATGGTGGTATTTACGGTGGTGTTTGGCCGCCTGGCCAACCTGCCCAGTGAGGGCGGTGCGCCTTACCCCATTCTCGTATTTTCAGCGATGCTGCCCTGGCAGTTTTTTTCCAATGCCCTCAGCGAGTGCAGCAACAGCCTAATTACCAACGCCAACTTGATCTCTAAGGTGTACTTTCCTCGGTTGGTGGTGCCGACCAGCGCCGTCATTGTCAGCTTTGTGGACTTTTTGATCTCGGGCATTATTCTGCTGGGGCTGATGGCCTGGTACCAGGAAATGCCCTCATGGCGAGTGGTGACGCTGCCTGTGTTTATTGCGATCGCCTTCGCTGCTGCCATGGGCGCGGGCCTGTGGCTGGCTGCCCTCAACGTGCAGTACCGCGACTTTCGCTACGTAGTGCCGTTCTTGGTGCAGTTTGGCCTTTACATTTCGCCCGTGGGCTTTAGCAGCAGCATTATTCCCGATCGCTGGCGGCTGCTGTACTCGCTAAACCCTATGGTGGGGGTAATTGACGGCTTTCGCTGGGCGATTATTGGTGGCGATGTGGCGCTCTACTGGCCGGGCTTTTTGCTGTCGCTGCTGCTGGTGGTGGTGCTGCTGGTCACCGGGATACTGTATTTCCGCCGCATGGAGCGCACCTTCGCTGATGTGATTTAGCGGGGGCGCGATCGCGTGAGAACGCCTCAGCCCTGGCCCTGCTCCAGCTGATTGTCTTGCCCAATCCGCCACCGCCCAGGCGGCCCAAAGCCTGCTGCGCACCGTCAAACCCCAAAGGGAAGAGGCGTTTCAGCAGATGCTCAATCTGGTGGAAGCTATACTAATCAATAAATTCCCGCAGCTGACCACTCAGGAGCTTCTAGCGATGTTAGACATCAAAATGGCTGACATCCGGCAAACTCGCTTCTACCAAGAGGTCTTGGCCGAAGGCCGCGAGGAAGGCCGCGAGGAAGGCCGCAGAGAGGCTGAGGTAGCGCTCCTGGTTCGGTTGCTGAGTCGTCGATTGGGCGTGCTCTCAGAGGCACAAACAAAGCAGATCGGAGAATTGTCTTTGGGGCAGTTAGACCAACTGCCGGATGAGTTTTTTGATTTAGCTGATTTGGTTAACCTGAACAGATGGTTGGCAAGCCATTCTGTGCCCCCTGCGGCGATCGCGCCAGAAGAGGCTACAGAAGGTTAGGTAGCCAGAAACTCTGCTTAGGGCGATCGCACATTACCCCTACTAACGGATGGTAGATACTCATAATCCCGCTTCTTTGGGTTGCAGTCAAACTGGGTTGTGGGACTGGGTAACTAAGTGTGAGGACATGCAACTTTCATAAATCCAGGGGGCACAATGAGCACAATGGCGGATGCAACCGCTAAGTGAACAGCCCCCGTTCCACTGGCCCCATGTCTGACACCGTTATTCAGGTCGAAAATCTCGGCAAGAAGTATGTTCTTGGCCACCAGCAGCAGGGTAGCTCCCGCTATGTGGCCCTGCGCGATGTGCTGAGCGATCGCGCTAAATCTCTAAGTCGTCGTCTGCGCCACCCCCTCAAGCCCCAGGCCAACTCCAGGCAAGACGAGTTTTGGGCGCTGAAGGATGTCTCGTTTGAGGTGAAGCAGGGTGAGGTGGTGGGCATCATTGGCCGCAACGGGGCAGGCAAATCGACGCTGCTGAAGGTGCTGAGCCGCATTACCGAACCAACCACAGGCCGAGTGCGCCTGCGGGGACGGGTGGCGAGTCTGTTAGAGGTGGGCACGGGCTTTCACCCAGAGCTGACCGGGCGCGAGAACATTTTTCTCAACGGCGCAATTTTGGGCATGAGTCGCGCGGAGATTAACCGCCGGTTTGACGAAATTGTCGAGTTTGCCGAGGTTTCGCGGTTTTTAGATACGCCCGTAAAGCGCTACAGCAGCGGCATGTACGTGCGACTGGCCTTTGCGGTAGCGGCCCACCTGGAGCCAGAAATCTTACTAGTAGATGAAGTTCTTGCTGTTGGAGATGCTGCATTTCAAAAGAAATGTTTGGGCAAATTGCAAGATGCAGCAACTACTGGAGGTAAAACTGTCTTTTTTGTCAGTCATAACATGCCGACAATCCAAACACTTTGCCAAAAAGCAATTTTATTAGATAAAGGCTTGATTAAAGAACAGGGAGAGACAAACTTTATCATCAAGCAATACTTTTCGCTAGGAACACAATTAACATCGAGCGAAGCCGACTTGTTAGTACATCCAGGGAGAAGACACTCTCGCGAGAAAGCTTTGAGAGCAGTTTGGCTGTCAAACCATGAAAACGAAAGGCAAACTGAATTTGGGATGGGGGATGCTATCAACGTATCTTTTCGTTTCAGTTGCGATCGCTCGATTTCTTCACCAGGATTTGGTTTCGGCTTCGAAGATGAGTCTGGAAGAAGAATATTTTCCATAAACAACTATATGGCTCCCAATTCATCAAATAACATTAGTTCATCCAAGGAAGGTATAGCAGTTCTCAAAGTAGATAAACTACCGCTAATGCCAGGAAAGTATTACATCAACATCTCTATTGTCGAAAATCAGAGTGAATGGGTAGACTTCATAGAGAGAGCGATTGGATTTGAGATCATCCCAAAGGATGTCTTCGGATCAGGCAAAATTCCTGATTCATCTCATGGCTTGATATTTCTGGATGGTGAAATCTCAGTAAAACCATCTGAGTCAATTCAATTAACAAATTTACGACAGTAGAGTTAGTAATTATGGCCGAGATGGAGAAAGAAAGCATAGGCTGGGAATATAAAAAACTAGGAGATTATCATAGAAATCTCGATTTGAACTGGTCGTATGCGCCCACCTATTTGCAAAAAGATAGTTTAGTCAGAAATTTCTTGGAAAATTTAGGCCAAAAGAAAAAAATACTTGATATTGGCTGCGGCGAAGGGGTTTTCGTTGAAGACTTTGCTAAAAACGGATGGAATATTCAGGGGTTAGACCTGAATTATGAAAGTCAATATGTCCGCCGAGGCAGTGTGCTTAATTTGCCCTACGAAGATTTAAGCCTAGATGCAGTAATGTTGCTAGATGTCTTTGAACACCTAGCCTTCAAAGATCAAATGCCTGCCCTTTCCGAGATCTATAGGGTTTTGAAAAAAGACGGCCTATTTTTCACGTCTATTCCTAATCTTGCCCACCTCAACTCTCGGTTTTCACTTGCGTTCAAAGGGGCTTTGGATCGCACGGATCATGAGCTTGATCATCCTGGCGAAAGGCCCTACAGGGAGAATAAAGCCCTTCTTCAAGAGGCTGGATTCAAAATTAATCAATGTATTGGCGTTACGTTAACGGTTCCCTTTCTATACCGTCGATTAATTTGCAGAAGGGCAAAGCAATTGCGATGGCTTCATGATTTGCTTGAACCTGGTGCCAGAGTATTACCTTCTTTAGCAATGATAGACTTCTTTACCTGCCAAAAGACTGAACCATAAAGTTGGCGTCATTTCCATAGCAATAGTATTTGAGTAAGACCCAAATCAAATAAAACACTTGAACGAGGTAGGGAAGGAAGAGTATAAGCTTATGCCAATTCAAACTCACATGACTAGGGCCGAACTTTCTCTTCTTTTAGATTTAGCTCAAAGCCTTGGGTCCAATCCTAATATTGTTGAAATAGGCAGTTACCTTGGCGCAAGCACCTGCGCCCTTTCAGAGGGCGTGAAGGATAAGAGTGGGAAGGTGTATGCAATTGATACCTGGACTAATCTCACAATGAGTGAGGGAGAACGGGATACCTACAACCAGTTTACAGAAAATACCAAGCTTTATAAGGATATCATTCACCCTCTAAGGGGTATGTCCCAGGAGGTTGTAAAAGATTTTGACTTGACAATTGATTTGCTTTTTGTCGATGGCGATCATTCCTACGAAGGCGCATATACGGATTTAAAGGACTGGTTGCCAAAGGTAAAAGATTTTGGTGTAGTTGTTTGTCATGACTACACTTGGGCCAAAGGAGTTAGAAGAGCTATTCGAGAATTGTTAGCACCGATTCAAATAGATGCTGGTCGCACCTTAGACGGTTTGTACTGGACGCAGATTCAACATAGACAAGATCCCAGGTCGATTGTTCATGCTTCGATTGCGATTCCAACCTATCGTCGACCAGATTTGTTGATCAATGCTGTGGAAAGCATTATTAATCAAGAATATAGTTATGACTTTGAAGTATTAGTGCTCGACAACGACTGCGACGCCAAATTGGACGAGGTTTTAGCTAGCCGCTTTGCCAAATTAGGGGACAAAATTCGATACGTTCCCGTAGCTGATTTGGGATTACACAACGGGCGAAATCAAGCTGCTATCACAGCTAGAGGCAATATTGTAGTCTTTACTGATGATGATATAGTTGCTCCGCCAGGTTGGTTAGAAGCTATTTGTGCTCCATTTAGCGATCCTCAAGTGGGTGCTGTGGGTGGTAAAACAATTCCGCAGTGGGACGCCCCACCTCCCGATTGGCTAAAGCAAGTACCAGACGACTACTTTAGCCTGCTCGACTTAGGAAACGTTTCCCGTGAAATGCAGTGGCCAGAAACACCCTACGGTTGCAACATGGCCTTTCGTCGCGAGTTAGTGCTCACCCTAGGCGGTTTTCCTCCCGACGGCGTAGGTGGTGGTTGGATTGAGTGGCGGCGCGGTGATGGCGAAACTGGATTTGCCAAGCGTGTCTACGATGAAGGCTATAAGATTGTATATAGCCCCGAAGCCTGGCTCTATCACCGCATTCCGGCCAAGCGTCAAACCGTAGAGTTTGTTCGTCGTCGAGCCATCAAAGGAGCTATCAGCAGTGCCTATAGCGAAATCAAATATTTTTTGCCCAATAAGTTGGCGCTGCCACTTCAAATTGCAAAGCATATCTTGAAAGCCTTATTTTCAGGACTAAGGCGATTGCTTGCCTCATTTAGAGGGATTGAACACTGGCTGAAATACGACATTCAAGGGATTCATCATCTGATTTCAGCCTTATATAAAATTCGCATTTTACTTGATCCTAACTTGAGAAAATGGGTTCATAAGGAATACTATTGGGCAGACGCATCTCCAGAAGCAAATAAACCGCAGTCAATCAGGTCATGAAATTAAAAGAGTCCATAGAGTTTTGGGTGCCGCCGAGTTTGATCGCAGTGGGTAGATTAGTTGCAGGCAAAACATCACAGCAAAAGATTAATCGCTACTTAAGTAGCGATCGCACTCCCTGGTCGCCTGGCTACGAACCCTTTAAGCAACAAACTATTCAAGCGACGCTTCAAGACCAAAATTTACTTGAAGTTTTTGGTAAATCCAAATCGTTACCCAAAGGCTACGGTCTTTATCTAGATGAGCGCTGCGTAGAGTATCCGTGGCTTTTTTCAAAATTGCCCGATGCGGCCCAGTATATTTTAGACGCTGGCTCTGTACTGAACTATGAGTATTTGCTTGATCAACCCTATTTTGTCAACAAGCACTTGCACATTACCACCCTAGCTCCAGAGTATAAGTGTTTTTGGCAAAAAGGCATTTCTTACTTTTTTGAAGACCTGCGACAATTGCCGATCAGAGATGAGTTTTATGATTCAATTGTCTGTCTATCTACTCTTGAACATGTGGGATTAGATAATACACAATATGCTCAAGATAAACGCTACAGCGAAAATCGCTCAAATGACTATAGGCTAGCTGTTACAGAACTTCGCCGCATTCTTAAGCCTGGTGGCTCTTTATTCCTAAGTGTCCCTTTTGGGAAGTATCAAAACTTTGGTGATTTTCAACAATTTGATGCGGCACTATTGGCAGATGCGATCGCGGCCTTTGGCCCTGCCCAGATGGTAGAGAAAGCCTATTTTAAGTACTCTACCGATGGTTGGCAAGTAGCAACAGAAGCCGACTGCGCTGATTGTGAATACGTTCAGCCCGACGAATGGTTGACTCAAATACCAGGAAAACCTAGGCCCAGTGACGGAGCCGCAGCAGCGCGAGCTGTTGCATGTGTTCACATCCTGCGGTAAGTTCTCTGCTAACCACGCGCCTTTGCTACCATGCGAAATAAACCTCAAAAACCCTATGACTCTGGCAAGTGCCCTTGAGCCTGTACCCCTAGAGACGGATGCTTCCGGCGCTGTACGAGTAGCCAAAACCCGTGTCACGTTAGATACGGTTGTGACGGCCTTTCTCGAAGGCTGTACCCCCGAGGAAATTGCCGAACAGTATCCATCACTTCAGCTATCCGATATTTACCTCGTTATCGGCTACTACCTTCGACATCACGATGAGGTTGATACTTATCTAACAGAACGGCAGCGTCAGTCAAATGCAATGCAGCAGGAAGCAGAGCAGCGGTTCAACCCTGTGGGTATTCGCGCCAGGTTAATGGCCAGGAAAGCTCAGGGTCTCTAAACCGCGATGGTTCGCTTCCTGTCCGACGAAAACTTCAATAATCAAATTGTGCGGGGCATTCTCCGCCAAAACTCGCGGGTAGACATTTTGCGGGTTCAAGATGTAGGGCTGTCAGGAGTTGAGGATCCTGACGTTTTGGCCTGGGCGGCGCAAGAAAATCGAATTGTCCTCACCCACGATGTTGCGACCATGATCACCTTTGCCTACCAGCGCATACAAGCTGGACTGGCAATGCCTGGACTGTTTGAAGTCAGTCGCCGGGTGCCTGTCGGATTAGCAATCGAGGAAATTCTGTTGATTGCAGAGTGCAGCCTTGAGGGCGAGTGGGCCGGACAAGTGAGATTTTTGCCTTTGAGATAGTGTGGATCAGGCTGAAATCGCTGCGGGTGCTAATTGGTCGACAACAGCACACATCTGTTGATTTAGTTAAACAGGCTACGCGATCGCAACCATCCTGGGCAGACTAGAACCAGCAGGCTGCATTGCTCTTCCGCAGGCGCTGCCTACTGTCCTTTTACCCAAAGGCTCTGCCCCCATGCCATCGTCCTCCACTACCGCCCTACAGCTTCCCGTGCAGCAGATCGTCCACAACAGCGAAATGCTGGCGCTGATTCTCTCCCACCGCTTTGCCGAGCCGGGCATTCACTTCTTTACCCCCAACGAGCTCTCGCAGCAGCTCGCCTACATGAAGTACGACGCGGGCAAAACCATTCCCGCCCACGTCCACAACCCCGTACACCGCGACGTGTTTCACACCCAGGAAGTGCTGTTCATTAAAAAGGGCAAACTGCGGGTCGATTTCTACAGCCAGGAGCAGGAGTACCTGGAGAGCCGCGTGCTAGAGGGTGGCGACGTGATTCTGCTCATTACTGGCGGTCACGGCTTTGAGGTGATCGAAGACCTGGAGATGGTCGAGGTCAAGCAAGGCCCCTACATGGGCGATCAGGACAAAACCCGCTTTTCTGGGATATCGTCTAGCCAGGCCACCATTACGGGCTAGGCAGCTATGGCGTTTATTCCGGTCAACGAGCCCGCCCTGGGCGGCAACGAAAAAAAGTATCTGCTGGAATGCCTGGAGACGGGCTGGATTTCGTCGGAAGGTCCCTTTGTCGATCGCTTTGAGACCGAGTTTGCCCAGCGGGTGGGTCGCCAGCACGGCGTGGCGGTGGCCAACGGGTCTGCCGCCCTCGATGTGGCGGTGGCCGCCCTGGGGCTGGGGCCGGGGGATGAGGTGATTTTGCCGACGTTTACGATTATTTCCTGCGCGGCGGCGATTGTGCGGGCGGGGGCCAAGCCCGTCGTCGTGGATGTCGACCCCACCACCTGGAACATGGACGTGAGCCAGGTTGAGGCGGCGATTACCCCCCAGACGCGGGCGATTATGGTGGTGCACATCTACGGACTGCCGGTAGATATGGAGCCGCTGCTGGCGATCGCCCAGCGCCACAACCTAGCCATCATCGAAGACGCCGCCGAAATGCACGGCCAGACCTACCGAGGGCAGCCCTGCGGCAGCTTTGGCGATATCAGCACCTTTAGCTTTTACGCCAACAAGCACATCACCACGGGCGAAGGCGGCATGGTGCTCACCGACGATGCGGCCCTGGCTGAGCGCTGTCGCTCCCTGCGTAACCTCTGCTTTCAGCCCCAGCAGCGCTTTGTCCACGACGAGCTGGGCTGGAACTTTCGTTTGGGCAACCTGCAAGCGGCCCTGGGGGTAGCCCAGCTCGAGCAGCTCGACAACTTTATTGCCCGCAAACGCGCGATCGGGCGGCGCTACACCGAGGGTCTTGCGGGAGTGCCGGGGTTGCAGCTGCCCCTGCCCACCACCGACTACGCCGAGAATGTCTACTGGGTCTACGGCCTGGTGCTCGACGACGAGGTACCCTTCGATGCCGCTGAGGCCATGCAGCGCCTCAAAGCCAAGGGCATTGGCACCCGGCCCTTTTTCTGGCCCATGCACGAGCAGCCCGTGTTCCGCAAAATGGGGCTACTTGAAGGCGAAAAGCACCCGGTGGCCGAGCGCATCGCCCGGCGCGGCTTTTATGTACCCAGCGGTCTGGCCCTCACCGACGCGCAGATCGACCAGGTAATTGTCGCCGTGCAGGAGGTGATGGCGTGAGCGTGTTCAATGCCTATGCCCAGTACTACGACCTGCTGTACCAGGACAAAGACTACGCCCAAGAGGCCGACTTTATTCACCAATTGCTCAAGACCCACGCCCCGGCTGCCCAGCATTTGCTAGAGCTGGGCAGCGGCACCGGTCGCCATGCCGAATATTTAGCCGAACGGGGCTACCAGGTCACCGGGGTCGAGCGCAGCGAAGAAATGCTGGCCCGCTGCAGCGAACGGCAGGACGCACAATCGAGCCAGATTGCCCAGCGGCTCAACTTTTTCCAGGGCGATCTGCGGCAGGTGCGGCTAGAACAAACCTTTGACTGCGTGCTGTCGCTGTTTCACGTAATCAGCTACCAGACCAGCAACGCCGATTTGACGGCGGCGTTTACCACCGTAGCCCAGCACCTCAAGCCGGGGGGCGTGTTTATCTTTGATGTCTGGTACGGGCCTGCGGTGCTGCACGACCAGCCCCAGGTGCGGGTCAAGCGCCTGCAAAACGAGGCCCTGGCCATTACCCGCATAGCCGAGCCGGTGCTGCACCCCAACGACAACATTGTGGATGTAAACTACCAGGTTTTGCTCCAGCCGTTGGGCACCGACACCTGGCAAGAGCTGCGCGAGCTGCACCGCATGCGCTATCTGTTTAAGCCCGAGCTGGAGCTGCTGCTCCACCAGGCGGGGATGGATCTGGTAACCTGCGGTGAATGGATGAGCGATCGCCCCGCCGGGCTCGACACCTGGGGTGTCTACTTTGTCGCCGTCAAGTCATGAAGGTCGCTATTCCGGTTTCCTCAGCGTTTCCGTCAGCCGGGGGTGGTTACACCTTCGAGTCAGAAATTGTGGCGGCGCTGATCGACCTGGCCCCAACAATGCGCCATCAGATCACAATTTTTAGTGGAGCCAAAGGGGATGGGCCGAAGACACCGCACCCCAATCTCACCATCCTGCATCCGCCCAGCCAGTTGATGGCAGGCGCTGGGGCTAGGGTGCTGCGGCAGGGGATGGGGCTGGCCTACGCCAGCGGCAGTGCCAAGCTGGCTAACCAGGCCGACAAAGTTCAGGCCGCCTTTGTGCGACGCTTTATTCTGCAAAATCGCTTCGACTTTGCCTGGGTGCTGGCCCCCGCCGCGCTGATCCAGTGCCCCACCCGGCAAATTCCCTATGCCCTAACGATTTGGGATTTGCAGCACCGTTTGCAGCCCTACTTCCCTGAGGTGAGCCAGGGGCGCGAGTGGGGCAAGCGGGAGCGGTTTTACCGAGTTAACCTGCCTCGGGCTACTTATCTCATTACTGGCACCGAGCGAGGCAAAGCTGAGATCGAGCGCTTCTACCAGATCGCCCCGGAGCGGGTTCAGGTAATCCCCTTCCCGACGCCGCGACTGGCGGAGGCACTTGCCAATCACACTTCCGCAAAAGAAGATTTCTTAGCCCAGCACGGTCTGCCCAGCCAGTACTTCTTTTACCCGGCTCAGTTCTGGCCCCACAAAAATCACTACACCCTGCTCAAGGCATTCAAAACCCTGGTTGACGAGCAGGGTGTGGATACTGCTCTGGTGCTGACGGGCTCTGACAAGGGCAACGCAGGCTACATCAAGCAGCTGATTCAGGATTTAGACCTTGCCGCCAGGGTTCATATTTTGGGGTTTGTTGCTAAGGAAGACCTGGCTAACCTCTATAAGCACGCCCTGGCGCTGGTGTTTCCCACCCATTTTGGGCCAGACAACCTGCCGCCCCTGGAAGCATTTTCCCTCGGCTGTCCGGTGATTGCCTCCCAGGTGCCGGGGGCAGCAGAACAGCTAGGCGATGCAGCCCTGCTGGTCGATCAGCGCGATGCGACTCAGCTAGCCCTGGCGATGAAAGCTGTTTACGAGGACGAAACCCTGCGCCATGAGCTGATTCAAAATGGCTTGACGAGGGCAAAAAGCTGGCAACCCCAAGACTATGCGAAGCGGCTGATTGCGCTTTTGGATGAGTTTGAGCGCATTCGCCACTGCTGGCCAAACAGCACTGTTCGATCAGGCAATACCTAAGGGAAGGGTTCAGTATGGCTAAAAACCCGGTTTCTTTACTGTTTCTCGACCGATATCGCTGGACTTTGGCTGAGAAACCGGGTTTCTGGCCTGACGTTTTAGGTTGTTATCTATCACTGTTGGGTTACACTCCGTTTCACCCAAACTACGAGGCCCGTCTTTAGGTGGATAAATTTCTTAATCTCCCATGAATGACAGCATTTACATTCTGATTCCGGTGCACAACCGCAGGGCGATCACATTGGGCTGCTTGCAGGATCTCAATCGCAACGGCGACCTCACCCACCACCGGGTAGTGGTGATCGACGACGGCTCTACCGATGGCACTGGGGCCGCGATTCAAGCCAGCTTTCCCACGGTTACGGTGCTGGCGGGCGACGGCAACCTGTGGTGGACGGGGGCAATGCGCCTGGGGATGGAATATGCGATCGCCCAGGGCGCACAATACCTCATCTGGCTCAACGACGACTGCCGCCTGGCCCCCGGCACTCTAGACGGGCTAGTGCAGTTTTGCGGCGACCATCCCACCGCTATTGTCGGTGCCCAGGGGTTTGAGCAGGACGATCGCGATCGCCTCTCCTTTGGCGGCAAGCGCAAGACCTGGCAGGGCTACCGCTTTCTCACGCTGTCTCCCGGTCAAACGGTGTCCTGCGATCTGCTCAGCGGCAACTTGGTCTGCATGCCCAGGGCGGTGGTGGATGCGATCGGCTACCCCAATCCGCACACTGGCCCCCACTACGGCGGCGACTCGCTGTATCTGCTGCGCGCCCAAAAGGCCGGGTTTCGGCTCTGGATCGATAGCCGCTACAGCGTCACCAACCACGCTGCCGAGTCGCGCCTGTGCCCCAGCGACTGGCTAATGACCCCCGGCGACCCGTGGCAGCTGGTGCGGCTGGCCTTTAACCCCTACTCCGGGCTGAGCTGGCAGCTGTGGTGGCGGCTCAACTGGTTGGCCTACGGCCCCTGGGGTGTGGTGATGTTCCTCAAAAAATACCTCTCCCTTTTCCCGCTAACCCTGCTGCGGCTGCTGCCCGTCGCCACTCGCCAGCGGCTGTTTCGGCCAGGGCAAGTTTCCTCTAACCCGCTAACCTAGGGGCGATCAATGGCTAATTTACCCACCCTAAGCGTTGTCATCACCTGCTACCGCGAAGGCGACCTGCTGCTAGAGGCGGTGGAGAGCGTGCGCCAGCAGACCCAACCGCCCCAGGAGATCGTCATTGTCAACGATGCCTCCCCCGATGAGCACACCAACCAGATCTGCCGCCAATTAGAGGCCGAGCCTGACATTGCCCTGGTGTGGCAAGCCGTCAACGGCGGCCCTTCGGTGGCCCGCAACGCCGGGTTCGCCGCCGCCCAAAGCGAAATTTTGGTGCCCCTCGATGCCGATGACCTGCTGCCCCCCGATGCCCTGAGCCATATTCAGCAAGCGTTTACAGCTCATCCCGATGCCGGGTTTATCTACGGCAGCTACCTGTGCCAGCGCCACCCTGGCGATACCCGCGTGGTTAAAGCAGCGCCGATTTCGCTCAATTCGCTGCTGCGGGCCAGGCGGTTTTCGCTCAGCACCAACTGGACGCTAATTGGCACCGCACCGCTGCGCAAGTCGCTGTGGGAGACGGTGGGCCACAGCGACCCCGAACTGGGTGCCGAAGACCTGCACGATCTGGAATTTTGGGTACGGGCGATGGCCTTGCCCTGCGGCTACTACGGCACCCCAGCGGTGATTTACATCTGGCGCAAATATCTGGGCAGCAACAGCCGCAAGGTTACCCCCATGTCGTGGTATCGCGTGGCCCAAAAGCATTTTGAGGTCTATCGCCAAAACGGGTTGGAATATCGGGCGCACGAACTGCTGCTGCTGGGCAGCAAGTGGAGCAACCAGGCGGCAGAAATTCGTCGCCATCGACGCGCGCTGATAGCCTGCATTACTCGCGGCAGTTTTCAGTTCTCGTCGCTAGTGGCTTTGATGATACCGGCTGCTTTATTTCAGCCAATGGCTCAGCTGGCGAAGCGGTTTCGCTGAGACCGATAGCAAACCTTTGAGAGACTTGCAGCAAACCTCTGATCTTGGATCCTGTTGAAACATTTCCCCTGTTTTAAAGGCTTGCTAGGTCATGTTTATACAAAGACCGCGCATAAAAGTGGAATGTACGCACAACCGCTCTCTCGACAATTCAGTAATTTTACAGTAGAAATAATTGGCTTCACCTAAGCTTCACGTAGCATTTGGAACCTTAACGGCATCAGTAGGGGTCTATTAAAGTGACTCATTTGCCTATGGATTACACCACAATGAAACAGCGACATGGAGCGTTTAGTCTATTAGGAGCAGCGGCTATTAGCACGCTGGCGCTACCTGTTTTTGCCAACACTGCCACTCAGCAAACTGGCACACAGTCTGCAACTATTGATGGCAGCAATAATCAAGTGATTCAGGTTATTAACCAAGTTAATATCAGCCATCCTGGCCTGGGACGAGGCTTGGGAAATAACGATCGCCGAGGTACGGTACAGGGCACGGTACAAGACAGTTCCCAGAGCGCCACCATTGACGGCAACGGCAATAGCGTCTACCAGGAGACAAACCAGATTAACCAGCAGCGGCAGTCGCCGGGGCGGGGTAATAGCGCTCGCCACAGCGACGATGACAATGATGACGACAAGCGGGGCAATCGAGGCCAGCGACGGGGACATGACCGCGATCGCGATGACGATTAATTCCCGTCTTCGCTAACGGCGCTGGCTTTGCCAGCGCTGGGCATGTTGGCATCAAAATTGGCATCAAATTCATTCTGTCATTATTTCAATCGCTTTCTTTAGCTTCGTCTGAGCAAAGTTTTGGACGAATTAGCGATTGTTTTAGCAATAGATTTCTTGGCGGAATTGCTTTTAATTCCTGAAGGTTTTTGCGCCTTCGGGAATTTTTTATTGCCATCAATTTTCAAAAATTTATTTTTTATTTTCCGGAACCTTTCCGTAATTCTACGGGTCTTAGGGATTGTGAATCGATGAGAATAGATGCTGCTTAGCAAGCACGAAAATTGCTTCTTGAGTCAGCTCTTAACTGTTGATTCACAAGTTCACTCATTTGCACACTTAATATAGTTGAGGACGTTTCAATGCTGAAGCACATCTCTACTCTGGGTCTACTGGGTTTTGCTGCTCTGGGTTTTGTCGCCATGCCCGCCAGCGCCGATACCGCTGTGGTACAGCAGGGCACCCAAGACATTTACATTCAGGGGGATGGCAACGCGACGGTGCAGCGCAGCGAGCAGTTTAACCGCGTTGAAACCCGTGGTCGCGCGGGCCGTCAGGTAGAAAGCACGGGTATTGTGCAGGATGTCTACCAAACCGGCACCGTAGTGGGTGATGACAACGCCGCTTACCAGGAGAGCAGCCAGGTCAACATCATTCGCGAAAGCCGTCCCGACCACCGCGGTCGGGGCCATGGCCGTGGCGGTGCTCGTATCGACATCCGCAAGTAAGTCTTGAGGGGCCGTCGCTGAGCCTAGCGCTGGGCTGGGTGGCGGCCCCACCCTCACCCCTCTTGCCATTGCAAGGAGACAACTATGATGATTTCAACCCTGAAGGTGGGGCTAGTGGGGGCGATCGCCCTGGCCACCCTCACCCCCGCCGCGATCGCCAGCTCGGTATCGATCAATACCGACCGGGTGCAGCTCCAGGTGGGTAACGGTGGCCAGGTCTACATTCGCACCCTGGCCGACCAACCCCTAGATCTACAGCGTCCGGCGATCGCCCCCCAGGCCGACTTAACCCGACCCTTGCCCCGAGCCAGCTTTACTCCAGGCTGCATCGCGCGATCGCACAGTTCCCACGCCACCCGGTCTACCCCAGGTGGCAATGTGGTCTACAGCGAAAACCGCAGTACCACGCGGGTGTGCCAGTAGCTCCAACCCTGTTCAAACCCTCTATATCGTGCCGTAACTATGATTAAACCTCAGTACCTTCTGGGGCTCCTCTGTGCTGGGGCTCTAGGGTCGTTTGCCCCAGGGGTTTCGGCCCAATGTGTGGTTGCCGATGTGTCGATCCAGGCGGCAATTCACGGTGGCAGCAAGCCCGCTGAGCAGGTCAACGATGTCGCCATTGACGCCGAAGACGCCTGCGTAGGGAACACCAGCGTCAGCACCAACCGCCAAATTCAGGTGGGGGGCACTGGCGAAGTGCGCCAGACGCGCCAAAGCCGCCATCAGCTGCGCGGCTCTGAGCGGGCCTCCGGTTCTTCTGGGCCTACTGTCGCGGTTCCTGTCAATGTGCAGGTCGATGTCTACAACCCCGCCGAGCGCCTGCGGCGGTAGCGTCTCTGTGGGAAGGGAACCTACTCGCCCATGACGGTGTCCTGTAGCCTGGCTCAATCAGGTTATCAGTCTTTGACCGGCATGGCGGTATGCCCTAGTTTTGGCCGTGCTAACCTGGCCGAGCAACCGCTGCTATGGCTAGCCCTAGTGCGGCCTTCCCCTTTTCCTGGAGATGTCAATGTGATGAAACATCCGTCGACCCTTGGGGTCGCTCTCTTGATTTTGGTGGCGGTTACTGCCGTGGTAGGGCCTTCCTCAGCCAACGGCAACCAACCCTTTGGGGGCAACTACCAGTCCCTTAGCGCCATCTTGTCTAAGGCCAGCGCCAAGGATGTTATGGATTCGTACCAGCGCCAAACCAACACCATCACCCTCGATCGCGCCAATCTGGATGAACCCCATCTGCTGTCGGTGAGCGTGCCGGGCGGGGCCTCTCTTCAAGGCTATATCGAAATCGATGACCACACCCGCGTGCCCCTGGGCACCAGTTCAGAATTTGTCGACATCAGCCCCTACCTGAGCGAGTCGATCACTCGCGTCACCATTGTGGGCAGCTACTCGCCCGCCTCGGCTTCGGTGGCGATCGCCTTCAACGGCCCCAATACGGTGGTGCAGCAGCAGACCGGCGGCACCGGGCGCATTAACTACCAGCTCAACTTGTTGGTGCAGTAGGGGCTGGTGCAGTAGGCCTAGTCAAGCCCCGCTGCCGGGCGCTGTCGTGCGGCCAAATAGGCCCGGTAGCCCCGGCGGCGGGTCCAGGTGATGGCTCCGTCGCGCTCAGTGCAGAATACCTCAATTCCCTGCTGCTGGAGCCGGGCTTCGGTTTCAGGATCGATAGTAGGGCCAGAGGCGATCGCTACCGTGGGGGCCAACGCCGCGATCGCCGCCTCGCTCAGCGCTTCGCCGTGCCACCACAGCACCTCGCTTTGCAGACCTGGGTGAGCCTGAATCCAGGGCACCTGCTGCTCTGGGGATAGCTGGGGCAAGAGCAGCCAGCTTTGGCGATTCATCAAATCTAGCCGCAGTCCCCGCGCTCCTTCCTGCAAGTACTGTATCCGCTGCCGCCCAATGCTCTGGGTTTGGGCGGGAGTCAGCGATTGGAACTGACTCCCCAAAGGCACAGCTGCCAAAGCTGTGCTGGCCCCATAAAACTGACGAATGGGAGCTTTCTCAGCGATGGTGCGCCAGTTGTCACCGTCGCTGTCGTCGCCGTGAATGGCCCCGCTGAGCTGATTGATGCCCGCCTGCCGCAGAAAGGGCACCACGGTATAGAAAGCGGTATCGTCGGTGCCGCTATTGATGACCAAGGGCGATCGCCCGTCCTGCACCACCATCACCGCGTCGTGGCCCGCCGCCAACACCGTCACCTGAGCCAGTGTTGCCCCTCGGTAGAGCAGCGGCCCCAGGGCTAGCCCCACAATCAGCAGGGCAACCAGCCCTCGCCGCCGCACCGCGCCCCACCCCCAAATCCAGAAAAGCCCGTAGAGGCCAACCATCTGCACCAGCGAAATATGGCCAGTTGCCAGCGCGCTGCCCGGCAATCCCACCTCCCACCGCACCAGCGCAATCAGAATCTGGGTGGGCAGCCACAGGGGCCAGGCGAGTAGGCCACCCAGCCAGGGCCACACCGCCGCCGTCAGCCCGCTGGCCATGCCGCCCAGACTGATCACCATCACCAGGGGCGTGGTTACGATATTTAACAAGATGCTGTAGGTAGTGAGGGTATTGAAGTAATAGAGCGCCAGGGGAATCGTCCACAGGTAGGCGGCCAGGGGTACGGCAGCCACCGCCGCCAGGGTGGTCGGCAGCCACTCCAGCTTTTCGGCGATCGGCTGCACCGCCACCATCAGCCCCAGGGTGGCCAATACGCTGAGACGAAAGCCGATGTCGTCAATCCACATCGGGTTGAGCAGCAGCAGCAGGGTAACCGCCAACAGCAGACAGCCCAAGGGTTTAATGCTGCGCTCCAGGGCAATACCCACCAGCACGGCGGCGCCCATGACCGCAGCCCGCATGACGCTAGGCTGTACGCCGGTCAATAGCACAAACCCCACCAGCGCGGTTCCCCCGGCAATCACCTTGGTTGTGATCGGGTAGGGCAGGCGGGATGCGATCGCCCGATGGCCCACCATCGCCAGCACCACCCCCAAGATCAGCGACACCTGAAACCCGCTGGCCGCTAGCGTGTGGGCCATACCGGCCTGCATAAACATATCTTGAATGTCGTAGGGCACATTCACCGCCTGACGGCCCAGGGCCATGGCGCTGACCAAAGGCCCGACCGGGCTGCCCAACCGTTCAGCTTGGGCATGGGCAATGCGCTGCCGCAGTCGCCACAGCGCCAACCGGGGCGGCAACTGTCCCTGCTCAGGCAGAATGCGATCGCCTGCAAAGCCCGCAAAGCAGCGCTGGCTGGCTAAATACTGCCGAAAATTAAACGCATTGGGATTTTTAGGCAGGGCCGGTTCGTAGAGCTTGCCCTGCATCTGCACCCGCTGCCCCGGAAACAGGCCCTCACTTTGCTCCAGCGGCACGGTGACGTAGAGCTTGCCCCGCACCAGACTGGGGATTCCCAGGGGATTATTCTCGGCATCTAACCGGCGCACCTGGTCGGTGGCGAGCCAAAACTGCCCTCGACCATTACGAGTCAGGCGGGGCAGCGTTTGCACCTCGCCCCAGACGATTTGCTGCGCTCCGGCAGCATCCCCCTGGGTGAGCAGATGGCTGATGTCAAGGACACCAGGGGTAGGGTAGCGCAGGCCGTAGTTGAGGGCGGCCAACAGGGCGATCGCCCCCGCTACCCCCCACTGAGCCGCCGTTGGTCCCTTATACCAGCGCGGCGGCAACACCAGCGCGGCCAGGGCGGCAGCCCCCAGCGCCCCAATACCAGCTATCCCGACCCCAGCCCAGAGGCCCAGCCCCAGGTGACGCACCCAAAGACTGACCCAGAGCAGCCCCGTGCAGTATGCGCCAGCCCCCAGCAAACCCGTCAGATTACCCATATTTTTCACTGCACCCAATAGCTCTAGAAAGCCCGATCTCAGGGGCAGAATCACCGCGATCGCGGCAGGGTCGGGGGCAGTCGTCCTATCGCTTTACACACAGGCGATTTTGTTGAGTGCGTTTCGCTGTTTTTAGTTGCCAACTTTTGAGAAATCAGTAGTATTAATCATTGCCGCATCCAGGAGATGATGACTATGACGCCATTGCCCTCCGGTCTATCCACCAGGCCTGAGAGTTTTGCCCCCACAGGTGAGTCGACCTTGCGCCTGCAGCGGGCGATCGAGAGCCTCGCCCTCAACCTGGATGACGAACTGCACCGCTATCGCCAAAATCGCTCTGGCCAGGGGGCAATTCCAGCGCCAGCCCGACTGCAGCTGCGCCCCAACCGCAAACCGATCGATTTAATCGCCCTTAAAACGGCTGCCGCTGCTCCGGCGACTCCGCCACCGCCACCGCCCAACGCTCGCCTGCAAGAGCTGCTCGGGCAGGCGTCGGTGCCCAGCACCCAGGCCTACCCGCCCAAAACTACCGTTAATCAGGTGCGGCTCAGCCACGGCGGTACCCTGACGACCTATCGCCCCTCCCCCGAGGAGTATCTAGAGAGTACCGAAGCTCTGCTAGGCAGCCACCCCAGCCGCCCTCCAGCGGGCAAGGGCGGGGATGAAAATCCTCCCTCTCTCATTCGTCAGCTGACGTCTCCGCTGGGAATGGGGGCCCTGCTGCTGCTGCTGGTCGGTAGCGCCAGCTTTGGCTATTTGGTCACCTCACCGGAGGCCATCAGCCACCTGAGCGACAACCCGATTGCCCGCCGACTCAAGGGCGCTCCCGCCGATGGTACCGCCAGCGATGCCCAGTCGAACTCGGCCAGCCAGGGCGAGTCCGGCTTTAAGCCCCTTGGCCCCGACCTGTCAGAACAAGAATTTAGCTCCATTGACCTAGACGATATCAGCACCTTGCCCTCGGCCAACTCACCAACTCCCGTGCAGAACGTGCCAGTGCAAACCCAGCTTGGCGAAACCCCTGGCGCTGAGTCTGGTGCTGAAGGCGTTGGCCCTGAGGGGGCAGTCTCCGACCTTCGCGCCGCCGGAGCAGTGCCCTCTGCCCCTCGACCCGGCGTATTGACCCCCGCTGGGGGCCGATCTAACTCTGCTGTAGTGCGAGCCAACATTGTGGCGGCTCCTCGCCCTGCGGCTACCACTCAGCCTAGCGCCGTTCGCTCTGCCCCGGCCCCCTCTCGTCCTGCCCCGACGGCCCCGGCGACTCCACCCCCAGCGGTACGTGTAGCCCCTCCGGCCGCCAATGCCCAGCCCCCGCAGCCGCTGTCCCGCAATCGCGCTCCGAGCGCCCCACCTGCGGCTCCGCCCGCCGTGGCCCCTCCAGCCCCCATTACCCAGGCACCACCCCAGTCCGCACCCAACTATTACGTAGTTACCGACTACAACGGCGCTAGCTCCCTAGAGTCGGCGCGGGGGGCAGTAGGCGATGCCTACGTGCGCGATTTCTCCGGCGGCACCCGCATTCAAATGGGCGCATTTTCCCAAGAATCATCGGCCCGCAATCTGCAGCAGCAGCTAGAAAGCCAGGGGATTCCGGCCCAGGTGATCTCGCCATAAAGACACAAGTCGCTGTAGGCCTACGATGCATCGTAGGCCTACAGCGACTTGAAACCGACTGTTATGCTGAAGCAGGTTACCCTCGCTGGAGAACGATCGATGGGGCTGTTTGATCGGATATGGCGATTGCTGCGGTCTAATCTCACAAGCGCTGTCAGCCAGGCCGAAGATCCAGAAAAAGTGCTGGAGCAGGCAATGGTCGATATGCAGGCCAACCTGATTCAGCTCAGGCAGGCGGTGGCCCAGGCGATCGCCACCCAAAAACGCACCGAGCGCCAGAGTGCCCAGGCCAAATCGACGGCTCAGGAGTGGTATAACCGGGCTGAGCTAGCAATTCAAAAGGGGGAAGAAGAACTGGCTCGTCAGGCGCTTACCCGGCGGCAAACCTATCTGCAGTCGGCTCAGGCCATGGATGCTCAGCTCGACCAGCAGCGCGATGTGGTCAGCGGCCTGAAAGACAACATGCGGCGGCTGGAGGCCAAAATTTCTGACGCCCGCACCAGAAAGGATCTCTACATTGCCCGCGCTCGCTCCGCCGAAGCCTCCCAGCGGATTCAGGAAATGCTGGGGCAGACGGGTACCGGCGGCTCGATCGCTGCTTTTGAGCGCATGGAGCAGCGAGTGATGGAGCTAGAGGCCAACTCTGAAGCCCTCGAAGAACTCAGCGGCGACCCCCTGGAGCGCCAGTTTGCCGCCCTGGAGGGAGGCTCAACCACGGTAGACAACGAACTTGAGGCGATGAAAAATCGCCTGGCCGGGCAGGGCGGCAGCCAGGACCAGCTGCCACCTTCGGGCTAGACCAAGGGGGGCGGTTCACCGATTCTTTGGGCGAGGTTTCGACGATGACGGCGACTAACCCAACACCTGACCTTTGAAAACTACCTGACCTATTGCGATCGCCCACCTTTCCCAACTTGCCGCTAACCGTCAACCACATTCTGGGTTGGGCACTTTACGGCCACCGCTGACTTCCACCCAGGGGAATGTTTAATGAAATACTTTTTGCGCTTTGGCCTATCCTTACAATGCGGGCCAAAGCGCTTTTTAATACCCTATGTCTACCATCTCTGAACCGTCTCTGGGCAACCAGGGCAGCGTTAGCGAAGATTATCCCCTCAGTGCGGTGCCGTTAGGGGCCCGGCGATCGCTTCTGTCATTGGCCCCCATTTTGGTGGGGTTTACGCTCTACTCGGGCACCCTGTTTGCCGGTGGGTTAGTGGGTCCCTCTTTTCAGTTTTGGCCCAACCTGGTGGCGCTGATTGTGGTCGGCAACCTGATTTTGGGGCTGTACGCCGCCCTGCTGGGCTACATTGCGGGCGAAACCGGGCTCACAACCGTGCTAATGGCGCGCTTTAGCTTTGGCAATGTGGGCTCGCGCTGGGTCGATTTTATTCTGGGCTTTACGCAGATTGGCTGGTACGCCTGGGGTTCGGCGCTGATGGCTCAGCTGCTCAACACCCTGGCCGGGGTGCCGGAGTCGTGGAACTGGCTGATTATTCTGTTTTTTACCTACGCCTTTTGCTCGACGGCCTACTTTGGCTACACCGCTATGGACTGGCTAAGCCGGTTGGCGGTGCCCGCTATGGTGCTGCTGATGGGGCTGAGTCTGTCGGTGGCCACGCGCGATGTGGGCGGCTTTGCGGGATTGCAGGCGGCGGCGATCGCCGATCCGCTGCCCCTGAGCGCGGCGATTACGATCATTGTCGGTACCTTTGTTTCGGGGGGCACCCAGGCCACCAACTGGAGCCGGTTTGCCAAAAACGGTCGAGCGGGCTTTATCGCCACGCTGATTGCCTTCTTTTTGGGCAACGGCTTTTTGATTTTCTCAGGCGCGTTTTGCGCCAAGGTCTACGGCGAACCCGATATCGTGCAGGTGATGGCCCAGCAGGGGCTGCTGGTGGGCGGTCTGATCCTGTTCTTTTTGAACATGTGGACCACCCAGGACAACACCATCTACGCCTTTTCGATCGCCGGTTCAAACATGTTTCGCTCTAGCCGTCGCACGTTGTTTGTGCTGGGCGGGGCGACGATCGCGCTGTTCATGGCCTGGGGCGGCATTTACGAAGGGCTGGTGCAGTACCTGATTTTGCTGGGCACGTTCATTCCGCCCATCGGCGGCATTATCATGGCCGACTACTGGGTCAACCGTCGAAGTCAGTTTCCAACGCTGGAGGAACGTCAGCCTGCGTTTAACTGGGCGGGGGTAATTGCCTACGTGGTCGCCTCTGCGATCGCTTACTTTACTGGCCAGGCGGGCTGGGGCATCGTGCCCATCAACGGCATTGTCTCGGCGCTGGTGCTCTATATCCTGCTGAGCCGGGTGCTGCCGTCATCGCGATCGGCGGCGTAGTGCCTCTGAGCGCCAGGGGTTTTTGTCTCTAACGGTAGAGTCCTCGCGAGTCACCAGTGACTATGCTGAGCGTTACCGCGCTTCAGTTGACCTGCCATAGGTTTCACGGCCCATGCCCATTTCGCAAACCGAGTCCGATTCTGATGGAGAGCCTCCGCCCGTCTGGCTGTGGTGGCTGGGCGGTGTGCTGGTCATCGCCGTGCTGGCCCTGGTGGGCTACGGCTATCTACGCGGTATTTTTCGGGCAGAGGCCGATTACGCGATCGCCAACGTACCCAGTACCGACGACCCACGCTTTGCCCTCAGTATGGAAGGGCTAGCCGACTCTGCCGATACCACGGGTCGGCTGATCGGATTTTGGCACAACGTTGACGATATCTACGCGGCTCGCCTCGCCGCCATTCAGAGCGCCGATCACCTGATTCAGTACGAAACCTACTTTATGACGCCCGGTCGCCGGGCCGACGCCTTTGCCGAGGCCATTACCGATCGCGCCCTGGCCGGAATTCAGGTGCAGCTGCTGCTCGACCACCAGGGCACCAGCGATATGCCCGCCAAGTACTGGCGACGCCTGAGAAATATCGGCGTTGAAGTCCAGTTTTTTCGGCAGCCCAGCTGGCGTGCGCCGCTAGACTACAACTCGCGATCGCACCGCAAGCAGTTGATTATCGATGGGAAAAAGGTGCTGATTGGCGGTGCTGGCATCTCCGACTTCTGGGATGGCGTCGCGTTTGACCACGACACCGCCCCCTGGGCCGACTTTGAACTCGCCTACGAGGGCGAGGTGGTCAGCCTGCTGCAGGGCAAGTTTTTGCAGAACTGGGTGTACGCTGGCGGCGAGCTTGACTTAGCCAAAGGCATTCATCGAGTGCAGCGCGAGGGCAGCGTGCCGCTGTTTATTACCGATGACACCTCCAGCCTGGGTGAGTCGTCGATTCGGCTATTAATGCAGCTGGCCATGCTGTCGGCCCGGCGGCGGTTGTGGATTGGCAGCCCCTACTTTGTGCCCGACGGCAACACGGTCCGAGCCCTGATCTCCGCCCGCGAGAAAGGCGTCGATGTGCGGGTGCTCACTATGGGTAGCGCCACCGACAAACGTATCGTGCATCTGGCCAGCCGTGGGCTGTATGGCCCCCTGCTGCGGGCAGGCATCAAAATTTGTGAACACCAGCCCAGTATGCTCCACGCCAAGTTTGTGCTGGTTGACGATGACTGGGTCAGCACCGGCAGCGCCAACTTCGACCCCCGCAGCTACTTCCATAACGATGAGCTCAACATCTCAGGTATCTATCCTGAGCTAGCTGAAAAAATCGAGCAGTTCTTTCTCGACACCGTGGCCAACAGCTACTGTCTCTCCTACGCCGACTGGCAAAACCGTCCTCGCCTTGAAAAAGTTCAGGGGCATCTAGCGCTGCTGTTCAAAAATTTAATGTAGGCGCTTTAGACTCAAAAGCTCGCTCTTAGCCCATCACGCTGATCGCTAAGGACTCTACCCATGCCTATGGACTTATTCGCTTGCAAGGCCATAGTGTCAAGACTCAGGGAATTTTAAGCTGGTCAATGTAGCATCTTGTAGTGTGTCTTAAGATGCGGCTGCCCTGTGAGGCTGCCACAGCATCTTAGCGGTACTTTCCCTTGTTCAATCCTGAGTTTTAAGCATGATTCGACCAGCGATCGCGGCTGACATCGACGGCCTGACGGCCCTAGCCGAGGCAACTGGCCTATTTGGCCCAACCGAGCTGAAGGAGTTGAACATTATGCTGGCCAGCGCCTTTGATACCGGTAAAGCCAGCCAGGCTTTCTGGCTCACCGATGACGATCGCGGCCCCGTGGGCGTCGCCTACTGCGAACCCGAGCGCATGACCGACCAGACCTGGAACCTGCAGCTGATCGCCATTCACCCCGATCGCCAGGGGCAGGGGCGCGGCAAGGCCCTGCTGCACCACGTTGAGAAAACCCTGATCGATCGCGGCGGGCGCATGTTGATAGTCGAAACCGCTGGAACACCCGAATTTGAGCGCACCCGCCAGTTCTACCGCAAGTGCGGCTACGAGCAAGAAGGACGCATTCGCGACTTCTACGCCACAGGCTACGACAAAGTAACCTTTCGCAAACTGCTTCAGTCCGTCTGAGCTAGACCAAATCGATCGCAAACACCCAGTCTTTGTACGCCTCGACTCGCCCTTCGGTAATGGCGGTGAGCTGGTCGCGCAGGCGATCGGTGATGGGTCGGTGGGTAGGCAAATTGTAGGACTCGACCCGGCGCACGGGCGTAATTTTGGCCGCCGTACCGCTCAAGAACACCTCGTCGGCAATCAGCAGCTCCGACTTGTCGACCGGGCGCTCGACCACCTCAATACCCAGATCGCGGGCCACGGTAAGAATGCTGTCGCGGGTAATGCCTTCGAGAATGTCCTGCTCGTAGCCGGGGGTAATCAACTTGCCGTTGCGCACGATGAACACGTTCATGCCGGAGGCTTCGCTGACCTTGCCCTGGGAATTCATCAAAATTGACTCGTCAAAGCCCGACTCGACGGCCTCAGTTTTAGCCAGCGACGAGGTAATGTACGCCCCGCTAATCTTGCCGCGCAGGGGCAGGCTGCGGTCTTCCTGGCGATACCAGGAGCTAAAGCGGCAGGTGACGCCCTCAGGTGAGAGGTAGTCGCCCAGCTCTAGCCCATAGACAAAAAAGTTTTTCTCAACGTTGTGCAGCCGGGGCGAAATGCCCAGGTCTGAGGTGTAGACGAAGGGGCGAATGTAAAACGATTTGTCGGGGCTGTTTTTGCGCACAAAATCTTCGATCACCGCCTGAATTTTGTCGGCGGGCAGGTCATAGTTGAGCAGGCGAGCGCTGGTGCTGAGCCGCTGGCAGTGGCGATCGAGGCGAAACAGCAAGGCCCGGTTGCCCCCTGCCGGGTCGGGAATGCCCCGCAGCCCGCCAAAAGCCCCGGTGCCGTAGTGCAGGGCGTGGGTGGCGACGGAGAGTTTGGCGTCGCTAAAGTCGCAAAACTGGCCTTCAAAGTAGGCGACGGGTAAGAAATTGTGCATGGCTACGGCTGGGCTGAACACGGCATCCTACAAGGATAGACCGAATGGACAGCCTTATTGAGTTGACGAGCCGCAAATCAGCCGTCGATAGTTGACAGAGGCGATTCTACTAGCAGGGGCTTAGCTGAAATCACCAGCCCGGCATTCCTTGCGGAGACGTTGTGCGATCGCCCTCGCCACCGATCATCCTGTAGATTACGCTGCTGTGCCCAGAGGGACGTGTTTTTCGGTCGTAGAGGCTGAAAGACTTGCGCCTGTTTTGATGAAAGCCTACAGGGTGAACGGGGCCAGGGGTGAAATGTCAGGATCGTGGCCGCCAATTTGGTTGGTGCGCAGTACCCAGAGGGCGGCTCCGTGGCTTAGACAGAGCTGAGTTATGGTGTCACTAGCTTTGCGAGGCAGCATGGTGCGCCAGCTCAACAGCCCTCGCCCCAGAGTTTTAAGCGGAAAGTCAGACAGGTTACTACCCAGCGACTCTTGCTCGTCGGCCCAGTCGGCTCGGGCGCTGCCAAAGGGCAACAGCCGTTGCTGAATAGCGCGGCGCAGGGTGAGGAGCTGCTGAAACTGCCTGGCCTGGTCGGGGTTTTGGGCTTCCCAGGCTTTGAGAATGGCGCGGTGGGCCATGACCGCAGCTTCGATGTGAATGGCGCTGGCGTACATGGCCTGGTTAGAGTCCTGGGCGCAGTTGTTGGCGGGGCCCACGTAGGTGACCCCCGTGCCGTCGCCCGTGCGGTAGCGGGCCGTCATTAGCTCTAGCTCCAGGCGCAGGTCATCGAGGGCCGACCAGAGGCTGCCGCCAAAGTCAAAGGGCTGCGTGTAGGCGGGCAGCTTGATCAAAATATCCGACACGGGCCGGGTGCCCATAAAGCCCCACTGGCGATCGCCCATGTACAGCGACCAGTCGAGGGTGCCTGCCACCAGCCCGCGCCGGTTGTGGGTGTAGACCTGGTGATAGTGGATGTCGAACTGCAGCTCGTCGGCAATGGGTTCACGCACCACGGTGGCGATGCCGTAGGCAAAGTGGCCAAAGTAGATGGGGCCCTGGGCGGCGGGCTCGCGCTTCTGGCCACCAATGCCGCCGTAGACATGCACCAGCAGCGCCTGGTCACCCTCCTGCCACCGGGTTATGGCGGCGGCTTCAGCAGGGGCTTTGGGGTCAATGAGAACTGATTCGGTAGTGCCTTTTTTCTGCTCTAAGTCGCTCCACGACTCGCGGCGCAGGTGCTGCCGGCCCTGGCGGGCGTTGGTAATCAGGCGATCGGGCTGAAGCTGAAACAGCCGCCGAGGCCGCAGCGCTTTCACCACAAAGTCGCCAGCGTGGGACTGGGCACCGTAGATATACCAGCCGGTGCTGTTTTGGGGCGATCGCTCCAGCCCGGCATTGGTAAAGGGGGCTACCCCATTGTCGTCGGGCACCACCGTGGGCAGCCGCACCGTTTCGCTCAGCCCGTCAAAGGCCTGCGTAGCCGGGTTGTAGTGAACCACCCGGTAGCGCTCCAGGGCATCGTCGGCTGGGCCTAGAAACTGCACCAGAGCGGTGTAGGGGCCAGAGATTTGGACTGGCTCGTGGGCGATAGTGAGGGTGAGTGGGCGAGTGGGTGAGGCAGATGAGGCGGTGGGGGGATGAGGGGATGAGCTCTGGTTCACCATCACAAGCCCCGGCAGTTTGACGAAGATGTCGTCGATGGGGTGAGCCCCCGCCAGCGATTCGAGGGGGGTAACCAGCCGCCAGTGGTTGAGGCGGGTAGGCAAAATTAGCCCCTGGCGGTGAGACTCTTCGGCCTCGGCGCTGAAGTGAATATCGCGGGTGACAGCCTGGAACCTTTTTTTCAGATCGGTTTCACTCTGCCAGCGCAGAGGCACTCGCTGGCCCAGCCAGCCGCGGTAGGCAGGCGGCGTATGCAGCAGCTCCAGCCACACCCCATCGAGGTGGGGGCGCTGTTCGGACTCGGGCAGCACCAGTCGCCCCACCCAGTCACCTACCGGACGGTACCAGGGGGCGGGCAGGGCTTGCTGTACCGGGTAGTAGCTGGGGTGATTAAAGGCCGCGCTCTGAAAGTGGTAGTAGTTGCCCAGCTTAACCACCTGAATTTTTTGAATATCCAGGTGCTGGCGCAGATCGCCCACCAGAATATCGAGGGTGAGATCGAGGGTTTGCTGCAGGTGGCTGCGGCCATCGGGCAAAATCGCCTGGTCGTCGAGTACGCCCCCTGGCGTCTGGTGGCCCACGGGTCCCAGGTTCACAAAGGTAATTTTGCCCTTGCGCTTGGCCCGGTTCCAGTAGGAGAGCGGCACGGCCTTCCAGCGGCGGGGAAACATGACTGGCCCCAGGCGCTCGACCGGGTCTTTGGTGCCCACCAGGTGATAGATTTGCTCGGCCTCGGTGGCGCGCCCGCTGCCGCTGATCACTCCCGCCAGCGAAATGACCTCAATCGGGGCCCCCAGCGCCTGCTTCAGAAAGGGCAAAATACCCAGGGCGATCTGCCCGCCGCCGCTGTAGCCAATCAGCGTCAGGGGAATGCCGCCCGCAGTGGGGTACCCGGCCTGCACCAGACTTTCGTAGACCCGCTGGGCAACTCCCTGGTTGTAAATGGGGCCAAAGCGCTGGTCGGCAGACACCGCCACAATCAAAATATTGCGCAGGTTGATCACCAGGCCCACCCAGGGGCCAAGGCGCTTGGTCAACGACTCAATGCCGCGCCAAAAGAAGGCCAGGGGTCGGTCCTGGGTCAGCGATCGGTTCAGTACCGAGTAGGGAATTAGCCCTTTGACCAGGGCAATGTTGGTGGGTAGGCGGTGGCTCAGCTCGTCGAGGTAGCGGGCGACGGCGGGCTGATAGTCGGCAGTGGCCTGGTTAATGCCGTCGAGGTAGACGATGAATCGGCGGGGGGCAGCGTGGTCATTCCCCGGTTCATCTCCCCCCTGGGGGCCGAGGGTGTTGACCCCGTCGCCGTACCAGCCGGCCCACCAGCCCAGAGCTTCTAGGGGGGCCAGCATGGCGGCAACCACCAGAGCGATCGCGCCAATCCAGAGTAAATCAGCCAGCCAGCGAGCCGTCCGGCTCTGCGCCTGCCAGGGGGTTAGCATCGATCGCAGGGGCTCCAGGCTCAGGGCTACCAGCAGGGCCAGCAGAGCCAGCCCCAGATAAATCCACAGCAGGTTTAGCCGCCGCGATCGCCGCTGAGCCAGCTCCTCTAAAGCTCCGGGTGACAACGGCTGGGCCGCGATCGCCTCAGCAGAACCGGGTATGGTCGGGGCTGCGATCGCCTCCGGCAGCTGATCTTGATCCACTACCTCTGTGGGCTCCAACCCCAGAGAATGCGCCGCGATTAGAGTCTGGAGGCGATCGCGGTTGACCACCAGCTTGACCCCAGCCGTGCGATTGGTGAGCCATCGTCCCAGGTTAACAACGGGCTGCCCCACGGTCTGCTGCAGCACCAGCAGCACAACCCAGCCCAGCGCCACGTGGTTCACGGCCTGAATGGCGGTGAGGTTGGCCAGCACCGCAAAGCCGACCACCACCGCCAGCAGATTCCACACCTGCAGCAGCCGCAGTACCGGCACCCCCAGATAGGGCATGGCCCCAAAAAAGCTAAATACCAGCGGCAGGTAGCTAAAGGCCAGGCTGTCGGTCACCGCCTGCCACGGAATAGCCTGATCCAAAAACCAGCGGCTGGCCAGCCAAATGCTGAGCGCCCAAAAGAGATAGCCCGCCACAAACAGCAGCGCCGCCAGCACCAGACTCAGCCCAAACCGCAGCGGTTTCACCCGGTTGACAAATAAAATAATGCTCTGGGCCACCGCCTGCGACAGCCCGGCCACAAACACCACCGCCAGCGCCAGGGGGTCAACCGTGTCGGTCGGAAACTGGCGCAGGGCCAAAAACGCCTCGGAGTCGAGGGTTAAAATTCCCGCTAGCGCCCGACCCAGGGTGTCGAACGTCAGGTCATTCATGGTGAGACAGACCTGTTGCCAAACCAGCGGCGGCCTGCTTCAGCGGCTCTAGCAGCGCCAGGGGAAGGTGCAGGTGGTTGAGCCTGATCTGGGTATCGGTTTGTTTTTTAGACGGCTGCCTGGCGCTGGAGCCGCCCTTACCTGACGGTTTGGCCGAGGCTTTGGTCGAAGCTTTTTGCTCTGGGGGGCCGTGATAGTCGCTGCCGCCGGTCATCAGCAGGCCGTAGCGGTGGCAGTAGTCCTCTAGCCGCCGCACATCGCTGGGGCTGTGGTGGGGATGGTACACCTCGACGCCCATCAGCCCGGCCTCCACGAGCTGAGGCATGAGCGCGTCTACGGTTGACCCTTTGAACAGGCAGGGGTGCGCCCACACCGGCACCGCTCCACAGTCTCGCAGCAGCTGAATGCCCTCGGCCGCCGAAAATTTTTCGTACTGCACGTAGGCCGGGCCGCGATCGCCCAGCCAGCGGTCAAAGGCTTCGCGCTTGGTAGCCGCGTGGCCAGCTTTGACCAGCGCCGTCGCCAGGTGGGGGCGACCCGGAGCCATACTGCCCGGCATGGCGGGCAGCTCAATGGGGTAGCCCAGTTCAGCTAGTTTTGCGGCCATTTGCTGAGCGCGGCGGCGGCGACCTTCGATCCGTTCGCTCAGGGGCGGTTCTAGCAGGGCGCGGCTGGGGTAAAAGCCCAAAATGTGCAGCGATCGCCCGTTTTCTACCGTACTCAGCTCGACCCCCGGCACCACTTCCAGCTCGCTGCCCGACACGTCTTGTGAGGCTTTGAGAGCCTCATCCCACCCCGCGAGGGTGTCGTGGTCGGTAATCGCTAGCGCCTTTACCCCGGCGGCGATCGCCGCCGCCACCAGTTCTGTGGGGGTCAGCGTGCCGTCTGAAAAGGTGGTGTGGCTGTGCAGGTCAAGCATTGCGGTAGCGCTAGGCGTCGGGGTATGTCTTTATATTGTGCCGTATGGCCCACCTACGCCGTGGCCCTGGTCTGACCATTCGCCTCACCAATGGCTCCGTCAATCGCCTGCTCGACCAGAGCCTTTGCCTTGTCGTCAAGGGTGAGCCAGTTGATTTCGCCGTCGGGGTCGAGCAGAGCTGGGTCAACGGTGACGGGCTGGTCGGGCCGATAATCGCTAAAGCACACCGCAAAACACAGCTCCCACACGTCGAGGGTAGCGGTTCGAGGCTCCTCGGCTGCGTCATCACCCTGGGTGAGCCGCAGTTCGTAGCCGGGTACCGGGGCGGGCAGCTGGCTGAGCTGCTGACGAATCGCATCTGCTTCTGCTGGGGAAGATCCCTCCAGCTGAGCGGCCAGATCGCGGACCTGCTGCCGCTGGGCGGCGGTGGTGTCTCCCGGCCAGCGCACCTGCTCCAGGTAGTCGCTGCGCCAGTCGAGGGTCTCGGTGTGCTTGCGAATATTGTCGACCACGCGAATCAGGCAGGGCTGCATCAGCTGAGCGGCCAGGGTTTCGTCGGTGGGGGTGGCAAAGGTCAGCATGGGAATGGCTGTGGCAGCATAGGGAGAAACACCAGGGCGGCTCTGCCCCGGCTTGCTCTAAACAGACTGGACTGCCAGAACTATTTACCAGAACCGGCGATCAGTCCAGGGCAATTGGACGTGACAGCATTTTAGCTGACCCCACGCTGCCCCGGTGGCTAAAATCAAATGCCACACTACTGTGCGGCCCCCTTTGCTCTCTATCAACATCAACTTTTGAGGACGGTATGCCCCTGCGGCCCTTCCACAGCTCCGGTGCCGGGCTTGAATATCGCCTGCTGCTGGCCCTAATTATGGCCGGGGCCGCCCTGGTCACGGTACTGCTGATTCAGCTCTTGCTGCCCTGGCTTGTGGTCGGCGGGCTGGTGGGTGGTGCCGTCTGGTACTGGCGACGGCGGCAGGCGCGAGAAAAGGCTTTGCACCGGGTGTTTTATGCCCAAATTGCCGCCCACCAGGGCCGCCTGAGCGTGCTCGACTTTGCGATCGCTGCCCAGATCACTGGCCGCGAGGCCCGCCAGTTTCTCGATCAGCGCGCCGAGGAGTTTTGGGGCGACTTTGAGCCTACCCCCGCCGGAGACGTGCTCTATACCTTTCGCTCGCCAAATACAGCGGCGGTTGAGGTCGCGCCCCTAGCGCTCTCGCTAACCGCCGCCGACCTGGCCCAGCGGCTGGGCTGCACCGTTGCCGATGTGACCAACCACCACAGCCAGCCCCAGTTTGGGCCTTGGAGCCGCGATCGCGACCCCGACGGCTGCGGCTGGCGGTATGATGCCGAGCGCGATCGCTACTGGCCTGATCTTAATGCCTAGGGCGTGCCGTCAATTCTGGCCAAAAACCCTTTAATATCAGCCGTGCCACGCCCGACCAACCAAAACAGGCTAGAGGCTGTAACCGTTAATTTTGGTACCTTCAAAGGCCGATTGACGACAGCCCCTAGGGCTCAAACCATAAATCTTTGGCTAAATCCTTTACAAAGTGGCCACCGTTTCCCAGCATAGAAAAGGTCTTTAAACCACAGACGCTTTCGCAACCAACCCTTTCACCGCATTAGGAACAGGTATCTATGGAACGCACTTTTTTAATGATCAAGCCCGACGGTGTTCAGCGCGGCCTGATCAGCAACATCATTGGCCGGTTTGAGACCAAGGGGTTTACCCTGGTCGGCATGAAGTTTATGGCCGTTTCTCGCGAACTGGCCGAAAAGCACTACGACGTACACCGCGAGCGCCCCTTCTTCGCCGGGCTGGTTGATTTCATTACCTCTGGCCCGGTCGTGGCCATGGTGTGGGAAGGCGAGGGCGTGATTGCCTCCGCCCGCAAAATCATCGGCGCTACCAAGCCCCTAGAAGCTGAACCCGGCACCATTCGTGGCGACCTGGGCGTCACCGTGGGCCGCAACATCATCCACGGCTCTGACGCGCCCGAAACCGCCCAGGCCGAGATTGCCCTGTGGTTTAGCGACAGCGAACTGGTGAGCTGGGAACCCGCCGCCAAGGGCTGGCTCTACGAGTAGTCAACTCAACCCTGACTTAGAGTGGTCAGGCTTAAAACATCGCAGTGTCCCTTTCAGACATTGCGATGTTTTGTTTTCTAAGCCCCTATCGAGTTCTGGTTGCAAGCCGGTCTTATCCCAATTATCCATGCCGTTAGTGCGGCACCCCCAACAATGAATAGCCATAGCCGTTCCCTTTCTCCCTACAGGAGACGCTAGCGCGTTGGCGAAGCCTGTCCACAGGACAAACGACTCCGCTCACGGAACGGGCTTTCTCCCTTCGGGAGACGTTTCACGAACGACTCCGCTCAGCCCTCGGTTATGTTCAGGGCAAGTTAAAGCATATTGAACCGCATAACCCTGGTTCTAAACAGTGGGCTTGCGTAGGGGCATAGGCGCAGCTAAGTCAAAGGCTTTACGGTGGCTAGCCGGGAATTAGCCAGCGGGAATTCAGTATCAGGCTTCGCTAAAGGCGATCGGCAGTTCTCCAAAATGCTTTATGGTCTGCAAATCGGGCTCAAAATCGGGCGTGCCGGGGCGCTGTACCGCGCACACTCGCCAACCGGCCTGTCGCGCTGCCGCCAGCTCACCGGGATGATCCGACAAAAACAGCAGCTCTTGAGGAGATAGTCCTAGAGCTTCGGCAATTTTTTGATAAGAATCGGGGTCTACTTTAGCGCCAGTGGTGGTGTCGAAATAGCCGCTAAAGCAGGGGGTGAGGTCGCCCACAATGGTGTTGGCAAACAGCAGCTTTTGGGCTGCGATCGAACCCGACGAATAGATATAGAGCGGCACCCCCCGCCGATGCCACTCCTGAATGTGGGCGGCGGCATCGTCATAGATGTGGCTGTAGTAGGCCTTGGTGCGGTAGCCCTCATCCCAAATCATGCCCTGCAGCGCTTTGAGCGGGGTCACTTTTTGGTCGGCCCTGGCCCAGGCCAGCAGCTGAGCAATGCAGTCGTCAATAGACAGATCCTCGTTGCCTACCTCGGCGCGCACCTGGGCCAAGATAGACTGCCCCTCAGCCGTTGGGGTTAGATCGGCCATAAAGGCCTCTAGCCGCGCTTCGGCATAGGGAAACAGGGTGTTTTTGACGAAGGCGATGTCGGTGGTGGTGCCTTCAATATCGAGGACGATCGCCCCCAGGGGCTGCTGATCAAGCAAAGGCATGGTAGTCGGGGTATCCCTTGGCAATGGGGCTGTCGGTAAAGTGGGCCACCCAACCCTCGGGGTTGCAGAACAGGCGAATGGCGGCAAACTGCGGGGCCTCGCCCATGTCAAACCAGTGGGGGGTGTTGGCGGGTACGCCAATCAGGTCTCCGGCGGTGCAGAGGGTGGCGTAAATTTTGTCGTTCAGGTGCAGGTAAAAGACGGCCTGTCCCTCGACAAAAAAACGCACCTCGTCTTCTTTGTGGATATGCTCATCGAGAAATTTCTGCCGTAGCTCGGTTTTTTGCGGATGCTCCGGGTGCATGCGAATGACATCGGCGGTGATATAGCCGCTCTCGGCCTTGAGGCGATCGATATCTTTAGCGTAGGCATCCAGAATTGCTTCGGGTTCAGCGTCCTGGGGCAGGGGCGACTGGGTTTGCCACTGCTCAAAGCGCACGCCAACTCGGGACAGGGTAGATGCGATCGCCTCGGCATCCCGATATTCGTCCAGCAGCGTCGCGCCATCCTGGTCGCTAAAAATGCGGAGTAGGGTCATCAGTTGTCCTTTAGGTCAGAGGGTGGTTTAGAGAATTGGCTATGTCTCTAAGTTTAAAGGGGCTAACCAAGTTTTTGGCTAAGTAACAGGTCTTGAAGGGCGCAGCTAACCAGCACCTCTAGCGCTTCGGTCGCCATCCGGGCCTGGGGCACCGTCGCCCCCCAGCTGTATAGCCCGTGGCCCGCGATAATATATCCCACCGGAGCCGTTACGGCCTTGAGTCGAGCCAGTACTTCCTCGCTCAGGGTCACCATATCCTGGCTGTTGGCCACAATCGGCACGGCAACCTCTACCTCGTGGGTGGTAATGCTCGGCAAAGCCTTGAGCAATTCGTAGTTGGTCAAGACCAGGCTGTCGTGGCCTCGACCCAGCAGCCAGCGCGATAGGCTGACGCAGTTGATCGAGTGGGTGTGCAGCACGGCCCCCACTTCTGGATAAGTCTGATACAGGCTGGTGTGCAGCAGCGTCTCTGCTGAAGACCGCTTGCCGGGGCTGAGGGGCTGGCCCTGCAGGTCGACTGTCATAATGTCGTCTGGGGTGAGCTGGCCTTTGTCACGCCCCGACACGGTAATGGCGATCGCCCCGTCGCTCAGGCGGGCTGAATAATTGCCGCTGGTGGCCGGTGCCCAGCCCTGGCTGGCCAAAAAGCGCCCTGCCTCCGCTAGCGATCGCGCGATCGCATCAAACTCCATGCTCAACCGATCCTTTCCAATTCTGCAGAGTCAGCACTATAACACCAAAGCTTTCACGATAAAGGGTGTGGCGGCTGGGGAATGTTGAGATACCTAGCTGAATATTGGGGCATTAAGTATAAGTACGTTATGAAAAGGTGGACTTTTTGGGCATAACTATAGTAAGCGCCCGTATTGACCCCGAGAGGTTGTTTAACTATGTCTACCTGTGTCGCCACAAAGCAAACGGTTTTATCGGTAGATGACAGCTTGATTAGCCAGCAGATGATAAAACGAGCTTTAGATACTAGCTATCGGGTGCTTTTGGCCGACAATGCGGTGGATGCCCTCTCCGTTATTTACCAAGAAGCGGTTGAAGCGCTGCTGCTCGATATTTCTATGCCCGGTATTGATGGCTTTGAGCTGTGCCGCACCGTACGCAGCCTGCCCCGGTTTAAGAACCTGCCCATTGTTATGGTCACCTCCCGCGACACCGAGGCCGACCGCCAAGAGGCCCGTATGGCCGGGGCCTCTGGCTACCTTACCAAGCCCTGCGAACCCGAGCGGCTCAAGGCCGTTATGGGTCGCCTGCTGCCGCAATCCTTAGAAGAAAACTAACGGTCCATAGAGCTTAATTTCGGAGATTCACTATTTGAAACGCTTGGTTGGGGCATTGCAGTGCAATGCCCCGACTTTTAGATCTGTTCCAATCCGATGGACGTTTGCTATATAAGCTCCAACTCAGCTGAGAATCAACCGATTCAGCGTTTCAAACAGCAGATCTTGGGTAAAGCTGCCCTTGGGAATGTAGGCATTGGCCCCAGCCTCAGCGCCGCGGCGGCGATCGTCATCGCTGGCTAAGGTCGTCACCAGCACCACCGGCATCTCGTTGTATTCTCGGTGCTGACGAATGCGCTGGGTTAGCCCCAGCCCGTCGAGATTGGGCATTTGTACGTCTGAGACAACGGCATCGAAGGGCCGTGACTGAAGCTTTTTAAAGCCGTCCAGGCCGTCTACAGCGGTAACCACCTCATAACCCGCCGATTCAAGAATGCGCTTCTCCTGAGTGCGGGTCGCGATCGAGTCTTCGACCAGTAAAATGCGCTTGGGCTGGGGCTCGCTGGGTAAGCTAGCCGTCGTCAGACCCTCCTGGGGCAGTGCTGAAGCCCCAGCCCAGTGGCGCACTGCCGATATCAAATCTTGAGGGTTGAGCACCAGGCACACGTTGCCAGTACCTAAAATGGTGGCCCCAGAAATGTATCGCACCCGCTTGAGCAGCTGGCTCTGGGGCTTGAGCACCACATCTTGCTCGTCGATCAGGGCATCGACAAAAATGCCTAGCCGGTCCTGACCTATCTGTAGAATAATGCAGGAAAGCCGCTGTCGCGCCCGACGGGAATGAGCTTCAGGAGCGCTTTTGCCCAAGCTCTCTGCTGGTTTAGGCAAATCTAGCAGGTCAGACAGCCACACGACCGAGATGGGGTTGTCTTCGTAGACAATGGTGCTGTGGCCTTCGAGGCTAAAAATATCGCTGGTTTGTACCAGACAGGTGGTGCGCACAAATTCTACGGGTAGCGCGAAGGTTTGGCCGCTCGCGGCCACCAGCAGCACATGGACGGTCGCCAGAGTGGTGCCGAGCCGCACGCGGAGGGTACAGCCCTGCCCCGGCGTAGACTCTACCTCAATGGTGCCTTTCAGCCGCTCAACATTGGTGCGCAGCACGTCTAGCCCCACGCCACGACCCGAGATCTCGGTCACCCTGGTGCGAGTTGAGAAGCCGGGTTTAAGAATCAGCGATCGAATTTGACTAGGCGACAGTAGCTCTAGTTCCTCAGGGCGGTATAGCCCTCGCCGCACGGCGGTTTGTTTGATCGAATCGAGGTCGAGCCCTCGCCCGTCGTCGCTAACTTCCAGCACAATGCTCGTGGCGGTTCGAGCGCCGCGCAGGGTAATGGTGGCAACCTCAGGCTTACCCTGTCGCCGCCGCTCCTCAGGGGGTTCAACGCCGTGGTCAATGGCATTGAGAATCATGTGCAGCAGGGGGTCTTTCATGTCTTCGAGAATGCGCTTGTCGGCGCGGGTGTCACCGCCCTCAATGACGAACTCTACCTGTTTGCCCTCCTGGCGAGCTAAATCGCGCACCAGTCGGGGAAATAGATTAAAAATGGTCGACAGCGGCAGCAAGCGCAGGGTGCGAATGCTCTCCTCGAGGCGGCCTGTGATTCGCTCTAGGCGATCGGTGTCGGCGTGAAGGGTGCTGCTGAACCGAGCGGCCAGGGTGCCTAGCTGTTCTAGCCGCTGCTCGGCGCGATGGTGGAAGCTTTCGAGCTGTGGCCACACGGGTTTGCCCTGCTGCGCCTCGTGGAATAGAAAGCGATTGACCAGCAGATCGCGGCTCCATTCTTCCCACAGGTTGGTGATAGCGTCGATCTCTGTCAAACGGTGAGCGATGCGGGTTTTGGCTACCGTTAGCTCACCGCTGTCGTTCATCAGCAGATCGAGGTTGTGAGTAGGCACCCGGATCGTGTCGATGCGGTAGTTAGAGGTTTCGGCGAGGAGAGTGTCGGGGTTGGCGGTGAGGGAGCATGAGGCAGGTGATGCGGCAGGTGAGGGGGATGGAGTGAGGGGGGCAGGTGAGGTGGGG
>NZ_JBNXVS010000018.1:0-105530 GCF_050565655.1 Nodosilinea sp. AN01ver1
CTGTCGCTCGTAACTTCGCGCTCAATCTCTACCGCTCCAACGCCTTCTCCAATATGGCTCAGGCTGAACGATTCTGTAAATTCGGCCTAGATACACTCAAGACCGTTTTTAGAATGAAATAGCCCTGGGGAATGATGTCCTCTAGCTCCGACATTTCTGCGCCAAGGTAGCTGCGTCCCGAGCGATCGCCTGTTCCTATGGTTGGCAAATTAAAAAGGCTTGCAATTTTTGCCAAAGCCATCGCATTGTTTTTGAGCAAACCAGGGTCAATTGAACGACATGCACTCATCAATCCGTGCATGTAATCGATGGGTAAAAAGACAGAATTATGAGGCGTCAGGCGTTCGATCGCTGTTTTAGTTTCACTCATTGGCTTGAACAAGCTAAAGAATGCTATACAAGCTACAAATTTTGGGGCTGAGCTGTCTTGCCCATTTTTGCGAATTTTGTGCTGAAATTGCGCCAGGTTATAAACTGCTTAAAATGTATGCAAGAAGACAGCGACGAAACTTTTTTGTGGTGCATCCGTGTTTCTATGATTCAGCCCTAGGGAGGAATGCCGAATAATCGCGTTGCGCACCGACTGTATCAAGATGATTTTTGAGGACAAAAGACTACTCGTAGACTGTCAGGCATTCGTGACGACGCCAACCTGAGCGCACATGTCCGCCAAGGGGCAGTGCCCGCACTTAGGTCGATTGCCCGTGCAGATGTGCTTGCCGAAGGGCACCAGCAGCCGATTGATCTCAACCCAGTAGGGCTGCGGCAGCTTGGCTTCCAGGGCGGTCATGGTTTTCTCGGGAGACTTAGTGGCCACATAGCCCCAGCGATTCGTCACCCGGTGCACATGCACATCGACGCTGATGCAGGGGTAGCCCAGCGCCACCCCCAGCGCCAGATGGGCGCACTTCGGCCCCACCCCTTTGAACTGCATCAGCACATCGGAGTCGGCGGGCAGGTCGTCGCCAAACTCATCTAGAATTTGCTGAGAAATCTGGTGGATCTGGGGTGCCTTGTTCTCGGCAAAGGTAGTCCCCTGAATCAGGATCAGAATCTCGTCTATGTCTAGCCCCACCATTTGCTCAGGTGTACGCGCTTGGGCAAACAGCCGCTGCGACACCGGCACGCTCACCTCATCGTAGGTGCGAATCGAGATGATGCAGGCGATCAACTGCTCGTAGAGCGAGTCAAAGCCCTCCTCCGCCAGCTGAAACATGGCGGCTTTGGGAAATGGGGCTACGGCCTTGCGCAGCAGCGCGATCGCCCGATCGATCTCAAAGTCCTGAGCCGCCATAGCGCTAGCTCATCACCAGCGGAGCCATCAGCTCAGGGTCTTGGAACAGCGGCGTGCTCAGGTAGCGCTCGCCAAAGCTGGGCTGGATGATCACGATCAGCTTGCCGTCGTTTTCGGGGCGACAGCCCACCTCGATCGCGGCCTTGACCGCAGCCCCGGTGGAAATGCCCGAGAGCAGGCCCTCCTCGCGGGCCAGGCGGCGACCGTAGGCGATCGCATCCTCGTCGGCCACCTGCACCACCTCGTCGATCAGCGCTGTGTTCAGCACCTCAGGGATAAACCCTGCCCCAATGCCCTGAATCTTGTGGGAGCCGGGCCGACCGCCCGAGAGTACGGGGCTGTTGACGGGTTCGACCGCGATCGCCTTAAACTCTGGCTTGCGCTGCTTCAGCACATCAGCCACGCCCGTAATGGTGCCGCCCGTGCCCACGCCCGCCACCAGCATATCCACCTGGCCATCGGTGTCGGCCCAGATCTCCTCGGCGGTGGTGCGGCGGTGAATGTCGGGGTTGGCCGGGTTGCGAAACTGTTGCAGCATGTAGGCATCGGGCAGGCTGTCGAGAATATCCTGCGCCCGCTGAATGCAGCCCGACATGCCCGCCACGCCGGGGGTCAGCTCTAGCTCGGCCCCGTAGGCCCGCAGCATGGCCCGCCGCTCCGAACTCATGGTCTCGGGCATGGTGAGAATCAGGCGGTAGCCCTTGGCCGCCGCCGCCATCGCCAGCGCGATGCCAGTGTTGCCCGAGGTGGGCTCGACCAGGGTGGTTTTGCCGGGGGTAATCAGCCCTTCCGCTTCGGCGGCTTCAATCATGTTGATGCCGATGCGGTCTTTGACGGAGGCCGAAGGGTTCATGCCCTCCAGCTTGACTACCAGCCGGGCCAGGCAGCCCGCCTCCTGGGGAATGCGGTTGAGCTGCACCAGGGGGGTGCGGCCAATCAGTTGGGTCACGTTTTCGGCAATTCGCATGGGCCTGAATGTAGTAATGGGCCTAGATGTAATACATAATGTCAACTTGCTGCTGGGCGTTGCGCTTTTCGACCAGGTCTTGCAGGGTGTACTTTTGCAGCACCCCTTCGGCGGCCTGGCGCACCTCTCCCCACATGCCCTGAATCACCCGCGCCTCTGGGGTATCCAACCCCTGCGTTGGGTCGGCCTGAGGCTCAAACCCCTCGATGCAGCTCACCACATCATAGAGGGTAATCTTCCACGGATCACGGGCCAGCAGATAGCCGCCCCGCGCCCCCCGCTGACTTTTCACCAGGCCGCCCCGACGCAGAGTGGCCAGCAGCTGCTCTAGGTAGCGATCGGGAATGTTTTGCTGGCTGGCAATCTGCCGAATTTGCAGCGGCTCACCGCTGGGATAGTGGGGGCTAAGCTCAAGCAGAGCCAGCAGGGCGTATTCACTTTTAGACGACAAATCCACAGGGCAGGCGAGGTAAAGAGCGATACGTTTAGTATACTCCGGTTCTCCACTGGGGTTTGCAGGATTGCGCGATCGCAAAAAAGACCAGCTCTTTTTGTATTGGGATTCACTAAACGTCACAGGGCTTCGGGGTACTGTGCAGAGATACAGACGGTGTTCTGGGATACATAGGTATAGCGGCGATCGCGCTGACTCCAGGCGAGCCAGTCTTTGGCTATCGCCCCAGCGTCTCCCTCCCAGTCACGGTTGCAGCACCACAGGCAAACTTCTGGCAGGCCCTGATCCCAATGAGCCCACTGAACCTGGTTGTCGATCAGCTTGTTGACCCTAAGGCGGCACCTCAATCCGCCTTGGCGACCGCTCCGATCGCCCTGGAAGATCTGGCCGACTTTCTCGAAATTCTGCAATTTCTCATTCGCGAGCCCTCGGTGGTGGGCAGCGAAGATTCGTTCTTTCGGGTGCTGCGCCGCGAGCTGGAGGAAGTGGGCGCTGAGGTAACCCACTACCACGGCGTGCTGGTGGCCCAGGGCAGCCGCCCCCACGAGCTGATGCTCTCGGCCCACATCGATCGCCACGGGCTGCTATGCACTGGCCCCAACGAGTTTCAGTACGCCGCCTTTATTGCCGGCAACCAGAGCGAGCTGACCGGCGACTCAGTGTCTGAGCAAATGCTGCACACCATTGAGAACCGCTTTCAGGGGCAGCGGGTGCAGGCTCACCTGCCCTACACCGGCACCTACATTGGCCAGGGAGTGATTACGAATTCCTACATCTGCCCCGAGCGTAAGAACCTGATCTTTGAGGTGGAGGGGCTGGAATACTTGCAACCGGGCACGCCCGTGTCATTCCTCGATCGCCTCCAGTTCAACGACGGCTATATCTCGGCCCAGCTCGACAACGTGATCAGCGCCGCCATCATTATCTTTCTGTTTCGCTGCGGGTTTGAGGGCACCGCCCTGTTCACCGCCCAGGAAGAGTCGGGCCGCAGCTGGCGCTACGCCCTGTCGTGGTTTCAGCGCCAGCGCCTGGGCACCGATCGCCTGATCGCCCTCGACACCAGCCCTTACCATAGCCGCGAGGCCGCCGACGAGCAGCTGGTCACCCTGCGCCGCAAAGACGCCAGCGCCGACTTTGCCCCCGGCATTACTCAAGAACTGGCCGATCGCTGCACCCAACTCGGCATTCCCTACAGCTACAAAGACGACTACATCGCCGCCCAAAACCTCACCCGGCCCAAGCCCTACTCCCTGGGCCGCACCGAAATGGGTCGCCTGACGGCGGCAACCGACGGGGCGGTGACGGGTACCACCCTGCAAATTCCCACCACCGAGTACCACACCGCCACCGAAACCGCCTCGCTGGCCTCAGTCGCCGCCGTAATTCGGCTGTTGCAGACCTATCTTGACTAACCTGGCCCCAAATGAGATATTTTCCCCAAGATTCAATGTCTGATGCGGTGTCTCGCGGGGGCCAAGGCAATGGATACAGAGCTATGGGGCAGATTGTCGCAGCCGCGAGGGCCAAAAGCAGGCGTGAAGCGGCGATCGCACCCGATTCATTCATCTAGAGCATTACAGCAAATTTTCTGCGGGATGGTGACGGTCTCCCTGGGCAGCGTGACTCTGGCCTCTACAACCGTGGCCCAGGCCAACGAGGCCCTGGTCTTTACTGTTGAAAACAACACCAGTACTTCCCTACTTGAGTTTTATGCCACCCCCGCAACCACCGAGGATTGGGGAGAGGATTTGCTAGGCGACTTTGCCCTGCCCCCCGCGTCTGCCCAGCAAATTACCCTCGACAACCCACCCGATGAATGCCTCTACGATGTCATCGGCATTTTTGGCGAAGGCGAAGACGACTACGTAGAAGAGTACGACGTTGATTTGTGTGATCTACAGGGGGGCACCTACGCCTTCTTTGATGAAGAAGATCACGTCTTTCGGGTAGAAAACCAGACTCAAACCCCAATTAGCGCCTTTTACTTTACTCCGGCTACTGAGGAAAGCTGGGGTGGCAATTTGTTTGAGCGTAGTGGCTACGTGCTGCAACCGGGAGATTTTGTCGATGTGCCGGTGGACGCTAGCGAATGCGCGTACGACTTTCGGGCTGTTTTTGCCGATGGCAGCGTAGACGAAGAGAGCACCAACGTGTGCGATGGTACCCCAGGCGTAACTTTTGTGGAGGATTAGCAATGGATGCAAGAGGTGGGGCTAAAGCCGCAGGCCTCATGGTGGCAACGGTTGCGATCGCCATAGTTAGCAATCTAATGGATATACAGGCTGCAGAGGCTAAACCCAAGGCCTGTCGCGTTCCCCAAGGGTCTGTGAGCTGTAGGCCCTCGACACCGATCGCCTCATCGCCCCGCCCGCGGCCCTCCTCCAATCGGTCAGCGAACTAACCCTGCCCCTACTTGGTCGCTGAGGGTTCGTAGGCTTCGGGGGGAATGCGATCGCCCCATTCATAAGAAAGGCGATAGTACATAATGGCATCGTCGTAGCGGTTGAGCCCCGCCGATCGCAATGCGTTGTAGCAGTCTTGGGAGCCCTGGAATAGCTCATAGAGCTGGACACCCGGCTGGTAGAAAATTTCGGCCTGCACCTGGGCCACAATTTGGCGGTAGCAAGCGGCCTTACCCAGCTCGGGCCAATCGGTGGCGCTGACTTTTTTGTTAGCCAGCATCTCTGCGAAGGCGTCTTCGTAGAGAGTGGCTTCGTCAAACGCCACCAGGGCATAGTCTAATAGGCGCTCAGCGGCGTCAATATCGAGGTTATTAAAGTCAATTTGGGCCAGGTTGAGCAGCCCCTTGTTGAGGTGAACGCTGGCCCGCTGCTGCATATCGGCCAGGGTAGTGGCCATCTGGTCGCGGTGGGTGAGCTGGGGTTGGGGGGTGTTGAGCAGGTTGATGGCGCGATCGCGCACATCGTCGTGGCTGGGCAGTTTAACTAACGCCGCTTCGAGAAAAAACTCGGCCCGCCGAGCCGCCAAGTCGTCAATTTTAGAATTCCAGCCCTTGGTTTCAATTTCTTTGAGCACCAGCGTGCGCGCCAGGCCATCCATGGCGGCGGCGGCATCAAGGGCCAGCCCCTGGCGGTAGTAGGTTTCGGCCTGGTCAAGCTCGCCCAGCTTTTGCGACACTTCTCCTAGAGCCAGCACCAGGCCTTGGTCGTTGGGGTCAAAGTCTGTTGCCCGCAAATATTTTTTGCGCGCCGACACCAGACTGCCCTGGTTGAGCAGGCGATCGCCCTGGCGCTGGTAGATATCACCCACCTTGGCCAAGTTGCTGTTGAGCACAAAGGTACCCCCCAACAGCAGCGCCGAGAACCCAAAGGTGGCCTCAGCGTAGAACACGGGCGGAATTTTGAGACTGTGCAGAATGTTCTCGGTAACTTTGCGGCCCTTGTCGGTCAGGGCACCACCCGCCACCAGCGCCACCCCAGCCCCCTGGGTAATGGTGCTGATGGTGCCCATCAGGTCAAACCCCTGGGTTGAAAAGGCACGGGCGGTGTTCGTGGCAAAGCTGGCCGAAAACACCAGGCAGGTGACGGTGAGCAAATGCCACACCCAGTCAAACTGGTCGAGCTTTTGCACTTTAAGGGCTGGCGGCGGCGGCTCTAGCGACCACCACCAGGCCGAGCTTGGCGGGCTCAAGCTGTCGCGGCAGTGGGCCAGGGAAGTGGCAGCGTTAATGGCGCTGGCCTGCTGTTTAAGCCGCTTATCTAAAGCCAGCAGGCGCATGGAGCTGGCTTCGTCCAACTCGCCGCTCTGCTTCTCCCGCTCCACCCCGTCGCGCGCTAGCAAAAGCGCAATCACGTCTGGTTCACAGGCGCTGCCGCTGCCAGATTCAACCTTAGCTAACGCCGATTCGTAGCGATCTATAGCGTGCTGTGACGGCGTTAGATCTACCGATGCAAGCTTGTCCATAGGTAGTTGCTCAACCCTAGCTAAGCAGCATACTCGATACGGTTTTGCATGTTAACTACAGCCTTGAATTTAGCCATGTTTTGTATTATTGGGCTGGGGCAACTTCAGCTTGGGAAGTGACGACGCGATCACAAGGTTATCCCCCCCAATGCACCATCACAGCTATGGCATGTTGCTAATCTGCAATATCAAAACATCGAGTGGATACGCTATATCACCAGCCTGCACACTAATGTCTAAGCCCAATCTTGCCGTAGGTTGTTGGCGTTAGCCAAACCCAACGAAACCATGACTGGTGTTGGGTTTCGCTTCGCTCAACACCAACCTACAGAACAAACTTTTGTCAGTCACTCGGGTCTAGCCCAGACATTGCCATCGCCCAATCGCTAGTTGCTCAAACCCTCTGTATCAATGCCGAGGGAAAGCTGGTAGATCGCTTTCTTGGGTTGCCCAGTGGCTTTGGCGAGCTGGCGGCTGGCATCGGCGCGAGACACGCCCTGGCGCAGAAGTTGTTCTAGCTCTGCCCGCAGGGCGTCGGGCGACAGTGCGGGCGCTGCTTGCGGTGCGCCCTGAATGACAACGGTAAACTCGCCCTTGGGGGCTTCGCGGTGGTAGTGCGCTAGCGCATCGCTCAGGGTGCCGCGCCAAAATTCTTCGAAGCGCTTGGTCAGCTCGCGGCCCAGGGTAACGGGGCGATCGTCCCCCAAAGTCGCCACCAAATCCTCCAGGGTTTTGAGCAGCTTGTGGGGCGCTTCGTAGAGCACAAGGGTGCGCTCTTCGCGGGCGATTGCCTCTAGCCGTGCGGTGCGCTCTTTGCCCTTGAGCGGTAGAAATCCCTCGAAAACAAAGCGATCGCTGGGCAACCCCGCCACGCACAGCGCCGTAATCGCCGCCGTTGGCCCCGGAATGGGCACCACCGGAATCTCGGCCTCAATGCAGGCGACAATCAGCTCATAGCCTGGATCTGAGATGCCCGGCATACCCGCATCCGATACCAGCGCTACAGAATGCTGCCGGGCTTGCAGATGGTGCAGCACCTCGCCGATGCGGCTGTGGCGGTTGTGCTCGTGGTAGCTAATCTGCGGTGTGGCGATTTGAAAATGCTGGAGCAGCTTGCCCGTGTGGCGGGTGTCTTCGGCGGCGATCAAATCCACCGACTGCAGCAGTCGCACCGCTCGAAACGTCATGTCTTCGAGGTTGCCCAGGGGCGTACCCACCACGTAGAGATGGCCGGGTTTAGGGTCAGCATCGGGGGCAGAGGGCATGGGCGGCTGAGCGCGATCGGCGCAAGATAGACTTTCTCCCAGGCTAGCGTACTGTCTGTCGGCTCCAGCGGTTTACCCGCAGCGGCGATAGCTTGAGAAAGTGGCCCTACAGGCGATGGTCAACGCCCCGCCCTGGGCGATACTAAACAACAGTGCTTGAGTCAGCGCCGAGGAGAATTGTGATGAAACAGCCTGCAATTTGGGGATTAGTCCTGGGGACAGCGGCGCTGACCGCTGGTGTACCCGCCGCCTTGGCCCAGGCTCCCGATGCTCTGGTTGCGGCTGAGGCTGCCCCAGCGGCTCCTGCCCTGCCAGAGTTAGAAACCACCCGCTACGAAGACTTATTCTCTATCGCGTTTCCGGTGGGGTGGCAGGTGAGTGCCCAGCCCGACGCGCCCCAGGTGGTGGCCGATAGCGCCGGGCCAACCGACAGCCTGCCCGCCATTCGCACCGAGATCACCTGGCAAGAGGCACCACCCCAGGCTGTGGTCGGCGAGTCGCTTGAAGCTATTCGGGCCAAGGGCTACACCGTTGGCCGCTACGATGCCGTCACCATTGATGGCGTGACTGCCGTGCGCCTGTGGCTCAGCGAAATTCCAGACGGGTTGCCCAACGCCTTTGTCACCTACGTGGGCTACCCCACCGCCACCGCTACTATTACCAGCTACTACGGCGACACCACCAGTGATATTGACCCAGTTTTGAATGCGATTCATCGATCGTTTGCGCGATCGCAAGCCGCCAGCGCCGCTCCCCAAGACAACTAAAAAAGCAGGGATGGTTCAGGATGCAGGGTATAGGGTTTAGGGCGCGACCTCGCTCACCCCTCGAACCCTAGACCGCAACCCTAGACCCTCCGGTCACAATGCTTAACGCCGCAGAGGGCACGCTAACCCTTACCCTAATTTAGGGTTGCGCCCTGTAGCGAGGTAGCCTGTGCGGCTAGTCAGACTGTGCTATGCAAATTGATTTTCACCACGGGGTCACCTACGTGTGTGCTCGCCTGGCGGGGTTTGAGCATGCGGAAGCCTGTGTGGTGGCTCACAGTGCCCAGTATGTTGACGACTCAACCCAGGCGGGGCTAATTCGCTTTGACAATGGCGCGATGTTCGATCGCATCAGCTCGGCCCACAAAATGCTGGACTATCGCAACTTCAAAGAGTTGGCCAACTGCAAGGTGTGGATCCCCTTTCACTTTTTGCCGGGTAACGGTGGCTTACCGGCTGGGCAAGACCCGCCCGGCACGTTTATCGAAAAACTGATCTGTCGGCCCAATAGTCCGGTCGCCCAGGGTATGGTGCGCGAATGCATTGAGCAGCGCTACCGCAGCTATGGGCTGCACCGTCTGGGCATTACCCTGCATGTGTTTGCCGATACCTGGGCGCACCAGGGCTTTGCGGGCGTCAGCCACGAAATCAACAGCGCCCGCGATTTAGTAGATGGCAACAACAAGCCCGACCAGAGTTTGATGAACCGACTGAAGGGCTTTTTTATTGGCGGAGCGCTGCCCCTGGGCCACGGCACGGTGCTGAGCAACCCCGACAAGCCCTACTTACGCTGGGGCTACACCAATGGCCGGGGCGACAAAATTAGCCGCGACAACCCCAAAGACTATCTAGAAGCCGCCGATGAAATGTGCAAAGCCATGCAGCGGTATTTAGCGGGCGATGCCGATGCCCCCGCTTCCGGTTTGCCCGAGGCCGACAGAGCGAGAATTGCGGCACTGTTTGAAACCACCCATGGCGAAGGCGACAGCCGCCATCAGCAGTGGCTCGCCCACATTGCCCAGGGCAGCTTTAGCTTTGGCCCCGCCGAGGTTAGCTACATTGCCCACGGCTACGGCTCTTGGAAGCATCGTGCGCTAGGGGTGGCGGGGGAAAGCGATGGTCAAAGACCGGCCCTGGGCCAACGCAAGGAGACACGCATTGCCTACTCGCCGGAATTCTTGAGTAGCCACTGGAAGCTCTTTCACGACGCGCTGCAGGCCCATCATTTCTACATTATCCATGACTTGCTGCCGCAGTACGGGATCTGTGTCGCGTAACTCCCAATTGCATGCCAAAGTTTTCCTGCAAAAAGGAGCCTAAGATAGGGGGGCAGGCTATGCTAAGCCTTGGTTCACGCTGCTTATTCGTAACAAGTTCCCGTGGTTTCCCCTGTCATTCCCCGTCCCGCTCTAGATGTTTCGCCACCGCCGCCTTCGCGCGCTACAGCGGCCCTCCTGCGGCCAAAATGGCGGCGGGCGCTGCCGCGTGTCAAGCACCCGCAGATGTGGGGCCTGGGCCTGGGTAGCTTGGCCCTGGGCCTGGTCAACGGGGCCCTGGTGATTTCGGCTGGCATTGCGTTGGTGGCGTATCAGCAGATTTTGCAGCTCTCGCCGCGCCAGCGCAAGGGGCTAGTGCAGCGGCTTCAGCAAGGGTTGCCGCTGCCGACTTCGCCCCAGCAGCAGGCGCTGATGGTGGCGGGGGTGGCGGGGGTGAGCACCTACACCTTTACTGCCCTGTGGCACAGCACTCACTCGCTGCTGATGGCGCTGCTGCTGACCGGGCAGGGGGCACTGGCGCTGTTTGCGGTGGGGGCGCTGCTGCGATCGCCCCGTTCGGCAGAGCGCAGCAACGACCTGTGGGATGCCGCCCCCGTCGCCCAGGTAGAGCACAATCTAAGTCTGCTCAGCCATCCCGACCCGCTAAAGCGATTGGTGGCGGTGCGGCGGCTGGTGCGTCTGGTCGAGCAGGGTGCAGTCGATAGTAGCTACTCGGCGGGGGTATCGGTGCGATCGCACCTGATCGACTGTTTTCAGCTGCGGCTGAGCCAGGAAAGCGATGCGATCGTGCGATCGGCGCTCGAAGACGGGCAAACGCTGCTCCGCCAGGCCAAACCGCTGCCGCCCAGCACCGCCGCGCCATTCTCAGCGGAATTGTCTTCAACTACCTTCAGCGCCAACTCGGCCCTCGACATTGCTGAAGTGAATTCCTCAGTCTCGGAGACTCAACCTGTGGCCGAATTGGGGGCTTCAGGTCTTCCAGAGTCCTTTAGTCTAGAGGATTCTGAACCTGCGGTAGCGCTAGATTCTCCGCCAATCGATCCAGTGGCATCTACAGCGACCGATACGCCACCTGCCGCTGTCAAAGGGCGACGGGGCACGGTCGAATACGTCGAGTACTTAGACATTTAATTACCCTAAAAAATCTGAGCTATGGATCGCTTCACCGTTGAGGTCATTTCCCAGACCCCAAACCCTCAACAGACCATGTACGCCGCCATGCACCAGGACTACGCCGAAGGCTTTGTGGCGCACGATCGCGCCCAATGGCCCAGCGAAGAGCGCTGCGGCGAAATCCTCGTCACCAGCCTGCTCAAGGGCGGGCGCGGTCACTACGGCCCGCTGGAGCATCCTCAAATTGTGTTTAACGTGGGCTGGTTTCCCCACAGCACCATGCAGCAGATTCGCACCCATCGCGTGGGCGTCAGTTTTGATGTGCAATGTCTGGCGGGTGAGACTGAGGTGACCTTTGTTCACGCCTCGGGTGGGTTAAGGAAAATTGCGATCGCTGAACTATACGATTTATGGACCAACGGAGAGAAGGCTAGCCGAGAGCGCAACATTCGGGGACGTAAGGGTGAATCCCCCGGCACCTACCGCCGCGACTGTAAAACTCGCCTCAAGAAAATGCGTTTGCGGGTTCTCAACGAAGAAACAGGCTTTTTTGGATTTGGCCATATTCAAGATGTTATGTGTAGTGGCTTGCAGCCGGTTTATCGCCTCACGCTGGCCGATGGCAAGACCCTCGACTGCACAACGAATCATCGCCTCTACACCTCCCAGGGATGGCAGCGCATGGGGGATGCTCTAGGACTAATTACCGATGTCGATCATCAGGTGCTAGCGGTTACTAAATCTTGTGAGGTGATGACTAACGGCGTTGTACGACCCGATGCGCTCTATAGTCAAGAATCTTGGCTAAAAGCTCAGATCAGCCAGGGTTTAACGGCACAGCAAATTGCTGAGCGATGCGGGTGTTCTGTCGAGGTTATTCGTCACTGGGCTAAGCGATTTCAGCTCAAGTTGCCCTCAGGCCGACGGCGTGGACTTAAGACTGTGGCAGGCAATGGCCTTTACCGCGACAGAGCTTGGCTTCAAGCTCAGCTCGCCCAAGGGCTTCACGCTGATGACATAGCTGCCCTAGCGGGATGTTCTATTGAGTCGGTTAAAAAGTGGGTATACGCCCACGGGCTAGAACTCAACAAACGCTCGCCTGGCCCTGATACTCACTGGAATAAGGGGGTTAAGGGCTACCAGTTGGCGCTGTCCCAGGAAAGCCTCGAACAGCGTCGCATCAACGCCAAGACCTTCACAAAACGGGGGGCTGACTCCAATTTTTGGAGGGGCGGCACCTCCAGCGAACGAGAGTTGATTGGTGCCTGGACTCGGCAAATTGCGCCTCAGGTTCATGCCAAATTCAACTACATTTGTCAGCGCTGTGGTGAGTCTGGCGGTAACCTCCACGCCCACCATTTGGTGCCCGTTTTTGCTGACGAGTCTTTGGCCTATGAGTTCAATAATCTGGTCTCTGTCTGCCAGCCCTGCCACGAGCACCTACACCACAACCATTTAGAGGCTGAGTTTGCGACAAACTTCCAACCTATTCTAGAGCCAAAGTTTTGGGCGGCTAAGCCAATGCCGCCGGGGCGAAAGCTGAAAGCTCACCCAGTCCAAGTTGTTTCGGTTGCATACCTAGGTATGCAGACCACCTACGATCTGGAAGTCGAAGGACCTTGGCATAATTTTGTCGCCAATGGCGTAGTGGTCCATAACTCTTTCCGCTACACAGGTCAGCGCATTTTGGATGTGGTAGAAGGCAAGCGCGATGTAGAAGAAGTCTTTTACCTCAGGCCCCTGGGCTACTACACCGATCGCCAGGGCAAGAAGTACGAGTACACCGCCGAGGCCCGCCAGCAGGATGTTGACTGGTGCCTGGAAGCCAGCCGCCGCTACAAGCTTCGCATTGAGCAGGGCTTTGCCGAAGAGCACGCCCGGGGGCTGATTCCCTTTGATATTCGGCAGCACTGGGTGATGTCGGCCAATGTGCGATCGGTGATGCACCTGCTCGACCTGCGCTGGAAGGCCGATGCCCAGCTCGAAGCCCAGAAAATGTGCGAAGCCATCTGGCCCCACTTTGCGGCCTGGGTACCGGCGATCGCCGCCTGGTACGAAGAAAATCGCCTGAAAAAGGCTCGGTTGGCACCGTGAGGGAGTGGGCGGGTAGGTGGGTGGATGGGTGAACGCTAGATCCAAAGGGTGTCAGATGCGACAGGTGCGATGGCGCTGAGTTGGTCAGCGGCGGCGGAGTCAAAGGGGTCGGTGGTCATCGTTCGTGAATTCCCAAGGGCAATCGCACCCCGATCAACGTTGATGTCATCGACAGTGGAGAACTGCCCAAGGTCGGCGGGGGCGGTACTCGCAAAAACTGAGAAATTGGCGTTGGCGGGGTCGGGCAGATTCGGGGCGGCTGCCTTGGCAAACTGAAGCCTGATGCGATCGCTGGCCGCAGCGGCGTAGTAGTCCTTGAGGGTAATCGAGCGATTTGCTCCCAGGTCTAGCACCAGATCGCGGCCTGACCTGGCTTGCCCCACGCTGGCGGCGGCAAAAGCAGACAGGTTAAGCCGATCGCGGCTATCGGCACCCTCAATTGTGTCGTTGCCGGTAGCGATCGCCCTGCCATAGCCCCCAAACACGTTGGCCGCCCCGTTGGCCACGATAATGTCATCGCTGGAGGAGTTGATCACTCGCTCAAGGGTGGTCTCAAGGCTAAAGCGGGTGCCCTGGCTGGCGTTGCCGGTCACGGCATTCAAGTCGCTTTGCTCAGCAATGCCGCCGCCCGGCCGCAGGTCAAGGTAGTAGCCCGCTGAGGTCAACGGCAAGGCCGACAAATTCAGGGTATCTACCCCGCCGCTATCGACGAGCGTGAGCCGCTGGGGCGATGGTCCTCCCCAGGCGCTACCGTTGCTGGTGCTGAAGGCGTGGGGGCTGGAAAAGGCATAGGTCGTCTTGCCTGCATTAACGCTTTTAGCTCCGTACAGGTGCTGCAGGGCGGCAATGTCAAACGGCATCAACGTCGTTGGAGAATTGCCCGCCAGGTTGTAGGTCATTACCGTGTTGTGCAGGTTGTCTAGGCTGCTGGGCAGGTAGGGAGGGGCAGCGCCGCCACTGCCCGAGTTATAGTCGCCAGGATGCTTGAGGCCCAGGGCGTGACCAATTTCGTGAATGAGCGTGGTAAACCCGTGACTACCTGGGCCAGAGGCAAAATTATTGCGTGGGTCAACCGCTGGGTCGCGGTAGGCATCGCTCAGGTGAATATCGCTAGCGATGCTGTTAACCTCGGCCCGGTTGTAGGCATCGTCGGCCTCGGGATAAAAAGCATAGGCGTAAGCCTCCTGGCCGCCCGCGTCCGAAAACATCAGCCGCATCTGGCCATAGGTGCCACTTGCCTCCGTCACTTCGGTAAAGGTCAACCCCACCAGCGGCTCGATATAGCTCTTGAGAATCGTGCGCACGCTGGTTTTAATCGTGTCGCTGAGTTCTGAAACCACTTCGCCATACCCACCCTGGTAGGTTGACGCCGTCAGACCATTCACAAAGCTAAAGGTAACCTCAGCCCCACCGCTGGTCCCGAACCGAGCACCGCTCAACAGCGCATCTACTCGAAAATCTCCGGTAGGGGCTGTTGTGCCCGCCACCGACAGCGACGTGCTGCTGGCGATGCCCTGGCAGGCCGAGCAGGCGCAGACTCGCTGGCGTGGAGCATATTCTGTCGCTGCTGCCGGTACGCTGCCGGGCGCTGTTGCCAAGGGCGCTGCTCCCAGCCCCATCCCTAACGCTGCCGGGTCTTGCCAGACTGGTGCCGAGCGCTGCCCTTGAGGTAGGCCCGTCGCCCAGCTCAGCTTTCGCTCCGCCGAGACTGCCTCTAGCGGTGCTGCGTACTGTAGCTCCAGGGTTGAATCAACCTTTGGGTGGAAAGCCGCTCTGGCCAAGCCCGCGCGATCGCCCGGTACTGCCTCAAACTGACCAGTCAGCGAATCCCAAGACTGATCCGCAATGGGCAGTTCTAACCCTAAGGCAACTGTGGCGTTGCCCTTAAACAATGCTTGAAAGCTCACTACAAGCTACTCCTGTGCAGCAATTGACTTTATCGGGTAGATGCTGGAGGGAATGACTGTAGCGGAACTGTAAAGAAGGTAGGCACTCTACAGAAACAGTAGGCCAGGCGAAAGGGCTCTGTCTTAGCCGCACATTTAACTTAACGTTCTGCTCTAGAGTATGGCTCAGTTCAGGGATATCTGATGGGTAAACAAAAAACGGGGAAGCCGGAATGGCCTCCCCGCTGCGTACATGGCTCCAAGCGGTCTTGGTTAGCCGATCGCCCTAGCGGTATCTAAAGTTGCGATAGACCAGACGAGAGTTGAGCCCGCGCGCCCGCAAGAAGTTGACCACCGCACTGGCATCGTTGCGATCGCTGCATTCTGCCGCATTGATAAATCGCCCCTGGGGCGCATTCTCAAAGCGAGGGTTGATGACGCAGGTCAACCCCCCTACACCCTGGCTGCTGCCACTGGGTAGCACCTGGCGCACCCGCTGGAGTTCGTTGTCACCACCAAAGACGGCGGCCACATAAGGCTCTAGACCAGCCCCATCGGGCACAGTGCCACCGCTGCCAAAGCACTCGGGTCGATCGGCCTGGGGAATATTCGTCACCAGCGGCGAAGAGCTGACTCTAGGTTCTGACAGTAGCACTCCGCCATTGGGGGCAATTACATCCAGCCGTGCCTGCCCATCACCGCTGACTCGAACGAAGTAGCGGGCCGCAACACCGCCATAACTTTGACCGCTAAAGTAGTTGACCCAGCACCGGTAGGGGGCAATCTCAGTGGCTTCTGCGGTGGCAGTCAAACCATTGACCAGCGGCTGATTAGTGATTCTGTTGTAGACATTCATCTTGGTCACGCCGTTGTCGTTAAACACCCGAACCGAGTGGTTTTGGGTATCAAAGCCCACGAACGTGCGGTTGAGCAGGTCGCCCTGTCCAGGGTTGGGGTTAGGGTTAGGGTTGGCTCCGGGAAGGAAAAAGTCTCGAACGCTGGTGCTGTTTTGGCTCAGCAATATGGAACTGGTGGGAACATCAACGATTTCGAGGCGGGCCTGGTTGTTCGTTAGGTTGCCGCTAGCCCGATAGACGATGTTGCGGCCCCCGCGCGAGCCAAAGCTGTCATAGCTTATCCAGTTGCTGCTAATAATTCCGTCGCGGCGGGTAACGGGAGCATTGAGTTGTTCAGTCTGCCGAGTTTCTTTGTTATAGACATTCATCCGCAGGGTTTGAGAATTCCTGGGAAAGACGCTAACGGTAAAGGTAGGGGTTTCAAAGTAGAGGGTGGCGTTGCCCGCGGTGTTGGGGTCCTGGGCCAACAACCCTTCCAACCCGGCCTCGGCGGCATTGGGCGTCAGCACCGTGGGCTGAGCCGCACCGTAGCCCGGTACCGATAGGCCAGTGACTAGAAAAACCGAGGTAACAAACAGCGCCAGCAACTTAAACAGCCGCTTCGACCAGCGGCTAAGGGGGACATTGGGCCAGACTGGTTTCATGAAAATTAGCTCCCTATACTCCTCACTCGAGAAACCCGTAGGCGACCAATTCGGGAACGTGTGGGTATAGAACCCCGGTTTCTCTGCAAATACGGCTGTAATTTTAGCTAACTTTCCCTAAAGCGCTCTTTTTTTTGTTGTTTAGCTTTTGCTTCAGCGAAATTTGAGCCAGAGAAATGCAAAGTCTTAAGAAAGATGGCGCTAGCTTTTGTCGGAGCGGTCGCTCAGTCGCTGCAAAAGCTGCTGGGCCTCAGGCGAAAGATCGATGGGCAGATGCCCAGAGCGAATGTGCAGATCGCGCTGGGGAAAGGGGACTTCTATGTCGTGGTGGCGCAGGCTGGCCTCGATCGCAAAGTACAGGTCGCTCTTGATCACCAGCTGGCGGCTGGGCTGAGCTATCCACACCAGCAGCTCAAAATCGAGGGCACTGTCGCCAAAGCCCAGAAAAAACACCTGGGGTGCGGGGGCCGAGAGAATTTCCTGATTTTTGTGGCAGGCGTCGAGCAGGGCCACTTTGACGGTCTGAGGGTCGGCGCTGTAAGCCACCCCCACCGGCAGGCGAATGCGTGACACCGGGTTGCCGTGGCTCCAGTTAATCACCTCCGACTCTAAAAAGCGGGAGTTGGGCACAATAATCGACACCTGATCGAGGGTGCGAATTTCGGTGCTGCGCGAGCCAATGCGGGTGACGGTGCCCTTGACCTCGCCAAAGTCGACAAAGTCGCCCACCTGCACCGGGCGCTCAAACACCAGCACCAAACCGCTGACAAAGTCTTTGACTAGCCCCTGCAGGCCCAGACCAACCCCAATGCCCAGACCGCTGGCGATTAGCGCAATCGAGCTGAGGTCGATACCCCACAGCTGAAGAATGACGACCGTACCCAGCAAAATCAGGGTGTACTTAGAGAGCACCGCGATCGCCTCCTGGGCGGCAATGCTAATGCCCGTAGCGCGCAGCAGCCGCGATCGCATCACGTTGGTCAGGGCGCTGGCGACAATCACCACCGCCAGCAGCACCGCCAGCAGCATCAGCAGCCCCAGCAGCGAGTACGAGCGATCGCCCAGCAGCAGGCTGCGGTCAAACAGCCCCTCGCGCAGACTCTCGGTAACTCGATAGCTAATGCGGCGGGTCAACGGAAAGAGATTGGCAATATAGGCCAACGCCGCAAACACAACGGCGCAGCGCACCAAAAATAGGGTGAGCCGAAACAGCAGGTTCAGCCCGCTAGGCTCGTGGTCGGGGTTGTCGGGGTCAATGGGCGACAGGGCAAACCGATCTAGAAAGGGCCGCAGCCAGCGGTGCCAGAACCACCCGACTAGCCAGTGCAGCGCCAGGGCGGTGGCCAGGGCCGCCAGAGTTTTGGTCAACGCCTGCACCCAAAAGCCTGCCTGGCGATCGCTGCGGGCCTGACCCAGCGCAGCGGCGATCGCACTCACCCACTGATCGGCCTGGGCCTGAAGGGTTTCGGCCCGGCCCACTCGCACATCGGCATTGGTCACGGTCATGATGTAGCGATCGCCCGCCAAAATTACCGGATTGCCGTCTTGGGCTGCCCCACCGCTGCCCGCCACGGCCCGCATCTCGGCCCGCACATCTACCGGCCCAGCGCTTTCAATTAGTGGATCCAGGTTGGTTTCAATGGCCAGGGCGCGCTCTGCCGCCGTCAGGTCTCCGGCAGCAGGCACGTCAAACAAAAACAGCCCATCGAGAAACACAGGCTCGGTTTCGATCGCCTGCGCTAGCCCCGCAGCAGATCCCACCCCGTGCAGTACCACAGCCAGCACCAGACCGCAGACAAGGCGGACTAGCCAGCGAGGGAAGGACACTCCTGTGTGCATGGGGCAGGGGCTGAGACATCGCAATCAGCATAGCGTTTGGGGAGCGGGAGGGGGTGGGCGAGTGGGCGAGTGACGATCCCTGAGCGAAGTCGAAGGGACGATCCCTGAGCGGAGTCGAAGTGACGGTCCCTGAGCGAAGTCGTTTGTCCTGCAGACAGGCTTCGCCAACGCGTTAGCGTCTCCCGTAGGGAGAAAGGGGGCGAGGAGGTGTAGATGTGGAGCGGATGCCTACAAGGCAGGGATGGGGAGATGAGGAGGGTGAGGTAGGTGAGGAGATGAGGGCAGGGGTTAGCCGACGATCGCGGCTAGCAGCAGCACGACCCCAAGCCCAACGCAGGCCACCATTGACCAAAAGGCGATTTGGGCGCTCTGGCCCACGCTTTTGGTCAACGCCTCGTGGGATCTCGTGGTGATGATATAGGGCTGGTCGGCCTGGGTGGGCTTTTCAATGGCTACATTGCCGGTGCTGTCGCTGGCGGTGCCTACCACTAGCACGGGGCGATCGAGCGGCAGCACCGACTCTTTGTAGCGGTAGCCCAGGGTGCGGCGCGGGCCACCGCCGCCCTCGCCGCCCAGCACCAGCGAAAATGGGCCGTAGGAGAGCATTCCCCCGGTGGGCGTGCCGGGCTGAAAGTCGTTCAGCACTTCTACCGATTCAATGTTGGCTCCTTCAGGATCCACCTGCACTTGCCCAGCATTGTCCACCAGGTCAAAGGGAATGCGCTGCTGGTGCTCGCTGACGGTCTCTGAACCGCGCTGGGTGCGGGTGGTGACGTTGCCGCTGCTGTCTTTTTCGCGCACGGTTTCTTCGTACTCGCGCACCACGGTGCTGGTGTAGCTAACGCAGGGCACCTGCTTAAATTCCGAGGTCAGCGGCGCTGAGGTTTGAGGGGTGCCCCGCAGCCACACGTAGTCGCGCCAGTCGCCGCCGCCAATTTCTTTGGAGACGGCGGTAGCCATAGCCTCCAGATCGGCACTCTTAGAGGCACGGGCCAGTTTGAGCTGGTTGCAGCGGCGCTGCTGGCGGTTTTGCACCCACCAGAGCACGGCCCCAGCGACAATGAAAAGAATTCCTGCGATCGCCATCTGGTTTTCTCCCGCCCGTCTTGACCAATTCTGGCTCTCAGCATGCCCAGGTGGGCTGCGATCGTGGCCCCGGCTTAACGAATTTGCACGAAACTGTGAACAAAAGCCCCCGGCCCTGGCGTCATCTACCGAAAGGTTTTGTTGCAAAACTTAAAGCGCCGCCGACAGTCTTAAAAGCCCTGATACACTGACATTTAGCGATTTGGTTAGGCAGTCGCATTTTCTCTATTCTCAGGATGTGAATTAGTCCTGAAGTTTGGGGAATGCCCCTGTCGCCCCATTGCTCCACCGGGAGATAGCCCGGCCCACGTTCACCGCGCCATCCAAGGACTCATGGTAGATTCCCTTAAAAAGCCTGAATTTCAAGAAATTCGACCAGGGGTAAAGGCTCCGGCCAAAGACACCATTCTCACCCCCCGGTTCTACACCACCGACTTTGACGAGATGGCCGCCATGGACATCTCGGTCAATGAAGAGGAGCTGCTCGCCATTCTGGACGAGTTTCGGGCCGACTACAACCGCCACCACTTCGTCCGCAGCGATGTCTTTGCCAAATCCTGGGACTCAATCAGCGGCGAAACTCGGCAGCTGTTCGTGGAATTTCTAGAGCGTTCCTGCACCGCTGAGTTCTCTGGCTTTTTGCTCTACAAAGAACTGGGCCGTCGCCTCAAGGGCAAAAACCCGGTGCTGGCCGAGTGCTTTGAGCTGATGTCGCGCGACGAAGCCCGTCACGCTGGCTTCCTCAACAAAGCCATGTCAGACTTCAACCTGCAGCTCGACCTGGGCTTTTTGACCAAGAGCAAAGACTACACCTTCTTCAAGCCCAAGTTCATCTTCTACGCCACCTACCTGTCGGAGAAGATTGGCTACTGGCGCTACATCACCATCTTCCGCCACCTTGAGTCTCACCCCGAGAACGAGATCTACCCGATCTTCCGGTTCTTTGAGAACTGGTGCCAGGACGAGAACCGCCACGGCGACTTCTTCTCCGCTCTGATGAAGGCCCAGCCCGAAATCCTCAACGACTGGAAGGCCAAGCTGTGGTGCCGCTTCTTTTTGCTGTCGGTGTTTGCCACTATGTACCTCAACGACCTGCAGCGCAGCGGCTTCTACGCCTCGCTGGGGCTCAACGCTCGCGACTACGACATCGAGGTCATCGAGAAGACCAACGAAACCGCTGGTCGCGTCTTCCCCATCACGCTCAATGTTGATCACCCCAGCTTCTTTAAGCGGCTGGATGTGGCGGCGGCGGCCAATGCCAAGCTGAGCAAGGTGGCTGAGTCAAACCAGCCTAAGGTTCTCAAGACGCTGCAAAAACTGCCCCACATCGCCACCATTGGCTGGCAGCTGGTGCAGCTCTACTTCCTCAAGCCCATCGACACCGTCGCTGCGCGGGGCCAGGTGCGCTAGAGGGCCTGAGCCATGATCTGAGCTATTTACCGGAACGCTATCCTCGTTTCCCCCAGCGGCTTTACTGTTTGGTAAAGCCGCTTTTTTTGCTGACTACTGGGGGGCTGCATCGCCGGGCTAAGGCTGTAAGATGCATAGGAATTTGTCGTTGTTTGGACTGGGGGCCGCTGCAGTGGTGTCATTGACAACCCGATGGTTGCAAGTGGGAGGATGCCTGGCGGTCTTGGGACTCGGGCAGCGAGCACAGGCTCTACCCAACCAGCCCAGCCTGGCTGCCTCTTCCGCAGAGATGAGCACGATGGCGACGAGCGCGATCGCAGCCCCCGCCCATTCAGCCACCCCCCCCGCACCCTGCCCCTCGTCCCTGGCACCGACAGAATATTGCACCATCTCCTGGTCAGCAACGCTGCCAGAAGCACCGCCAGCGATCAAGGTTGCTCCAACCGTAACCCCTGAGGCCCTGGCCCTCGATACGGAGGCGATTGCCCCCACCCTCGACCTCGACCCCGCCGTGATTGAGGGCAGCCCCACCCTCCAGCGCTGGCTGGAGGAAATTCCCGATGTGGCGAGCGACATTCGCCACCAGCCCAGCTTTCGCACTCGGCTGCGGGCGAGCTACGCCCAGTTCCCCTCCAATGGTCAGATTGGCGGCTTTGGGGCGGCGGTAGAAGACGTGTTTGTGGTGCCGGGCACAGGGCTCACCGCCAGCGTCGACTACAGCCGCAGCTGGAACGGCGATCGCGAATCCTACGGCGGCGAGGCACGCTACTACCTGCTGCCCCTGGGCGGCTACGTGAATATTGCCCCCACCGTAGGCTACCGCTCCCTCAGCACCCCCGCTTACCAAACTGATGGGCTCGATGTGGGCCTGCGCCTGCTGCTGGTGCCCTCTCGCGGCGGCGGGGCCGACCTGGCCCTAAGCCAGCGGTGGGTAGCCCCCGGCACGGAGGGAGAGGTGGGGATCACGAGTCTGGCGCTCGGCTACGCCGTCACCCGGCAGCTGCGGCTGGGCACCGACTTTCAGCTACAAAACTCCCGCTTTGGCCAGGACAGCCGCGTGGGGCTCTCCCTAGAATTGCTGCTGTAAAGCATGTAGTCTCAGCTAGTTGGATCAGAAGACGTTGGATAGTTTTCTTGGAGCCATTGCACAAACGTCGAGAAGACTATTTCGTCGGTTAGCGTCAGTTCTGTCTTATCGACTCGGTGTAAATGAGGCACTTGCTCGCCTGCATGAGCCTGGCCAATCCCCCCGTACTTGAGGCGAATAGCGCGGGGATCTGGGCTATTGTCAAACCCCGCTTCGACATAATTATCTCGCAGCAGGTAATAGCTATACTTGCGCCTGCGATCGTCGTCGAAAAGCTCTGTCACCAGAACTCTGTAGCTGCCATACCTTGCCTCTAATCGAAGTATAGAGCGCTTGGGTGTAGAGTCTGTATTGTGCCGAACTGTACTAAATGTGGCCTCGGCTAGGAGGACTACGCTAGCAAAATAGTCTGCAATTTCTGCATCCAATCTTCAATTCCCCGATGGCAAAATTCCCAATGAGCGAGATCGATCTCCCAGGTTTTCTCGATCGCGTGCTCAATGTGGTTTACAAACTCAATATCAGTGGATACCTTGGCTGAGAAGTCGGTATAGCCCATGCCGTACTTGGCCACATAGCCGTTGTCTTGCTGTCGCAGTTCATTGATTTTTTGAGTAATTTTCTCAATGGCATGCCGTTGTAGAGCCAGGTCAATGGTGGACTGCAAGTCGCCCAGAGTGCTAAAAACCTCTGCGTATTCGTCTTTAATTGAGATACTTTGCATCGCCAGACTATCTCCGCTGTAGGGGTGTGGAGTGCCCTGTTGTAAAGCATGCTAGCAACTCTCCGGCGGGGAGGGCTACCTGGCCATGCTCAACTGCGGCATCTTTGGGTCTACATTTGCACGTCTCCAAGAAGTTGGGACGGGGCAAATGTTACGCTATAGGCTGAATTTGCCCAACTGACCGTATTCCCTCTGCGCCCTTATGTTAGAACCTTCGCTGCTGCGCGCCCTCGTGTGGACTGACTATCGCCTCGCCGTTTTGTTTACGGTGTTTTTGCCGCTGGTGCTGCTGATCTGGGCCTTTGTGCAAAAGAATGAGGCCATTCAGCATCTGCTGACGATTTATTGGAAAGTGGCGAGCCTGCTGATGATCACCGTCTATCTCATGATTGGCGGTTTTAGCATCAGCTTTGTGGCTGGGCTGATGGCGCGGGTGCTGATTCCTGTGTCGCTGTGGTTTTGGGTCGATCTCAACGAAGAAATTCGCGAGCAGCCAGGTTCGGTGCTCAAGCTCATCTTTAGCGCCTGGCGCTGGGCAGTAACGCTTTACAACATCATTGGCGGGGCCATTCTGCTGGGCTTTGTGCCCTGCGCCTTCTCGGCGGCGCGGTTTGGGGCCGCTGACTGCCAGGTGTGGCTAGAGCCGCCGCTGCTGTATAAAGAATATTTCCACGCTGGCTACACCAACGGCTTCTTGGGCTTCTTTGGCATTTTGGGCCTGGTTATCTACGTGGCTTCGCTGGCCTGGTTCGTGTTTGTGCGACTGGGTAAGCAGGGCCGCCAGGCGATCAACTAGGCATTGGGTGGATGGGTAGATGGGTGGATGATTAAGCTATGAATCCTGGGTTGCGGCTAGAGCAGTACACCCTGAGGCGTCCTGAGCTGGTGCTGCTGGTCAGGGCCGTCATCGATGGTGAGGAAGACGAGGTGCTGATTTTTCGCGGTTTTTCCAGCTCGCTGATGCACCCCACCGCTGCTGACCCGGAAGTGCCAGTGCTGCCTGAGACAGCAGAAATTCAGGCGATCGACATTATGGCTGGCCCTTACAAGCCTGCCGCCCCCCAATACCTCCAGCGGGGGCTGTCTTGGGCAGACATGCTGCCCTTATTGGAGGATATGGGGGTCTAGAGCTTAGACCCTCGATGGTGCATTGCTGCGCGTTGGCGGAGCCTCGCCTTAGCGTTATGCACCCTACGGTTGGCTATACCTTCCTCATCCCCTCACCTTCCTCATCCCTCTACTACTTTTCCCCTTCCCGCAGGTGCTTGGGCTGCCACCCCTCGTGGTTTTTCTGTGGGGCGCGGGAGACGACCAGGCAGTTGTCGGGGGCGTCTTTGCGTACGACCGAACCAGCGGCAATGGTGACGTCGCTACCGATGGTGACGGGGGCCACCAGGACGCTGTTGCTGCCGGTTTTGGTGCGATCGCCGATCACCGTCGGGTGCTTCTTAAACCCGTCGTAGTTGGCCGTAATGGTGCCCGCCCCCACATTGACCTTATTACCGAGAGTAGCGTCGCCCAGATACGACAGGTGGGCGACATTGGTGCCCGCCCCCAGAGTCGATTTTTTGATTTCAACAAAATTGCCGATGCGGCAGCCGTCGCCCACCACAGCTTCGCCGCGCAGGTGGGCGTAGGGACCCACCCGTGCGCCGCTGCCCACAGTGCTATCGCTCACCACCGAAAAGGCCACGGTGGCATTGGCTCCAATCTGGCTGTCTTCGATCAGGCTGCCGGGGCCAATGCGGCTGCCTGTGCCCACGACAGTTTTGCCCCGTAGGTGAGTCTGGGGTTCGATCACCACGTCGGGTTCGAGCTGCACGGTGGTGTCGATGGTGGTGCTATCGGGGTCGATTAGGGTGACGCCAGCGGCCATCCAGTAGTCTTTGATGCGGTCTTGCAGAATGGCGTAGGCCTCGGCCAGCTGCTTGCGGCTGTTGATGCCAAAGATCTCCTGACCATCGGCCACATCGACCGCCATCGCGGGGCTGAGGTCTCTGACCACGTCGGTGAGGTAGTACTCCTGCTGGTCGTTGTCGGCGCTGAGGTGGGGCAGCACCGTCATCAGCTTGGCCCAGTTGAAGCAGTAGACCCCGGCATTGATGCGGGGGTTTTGGCGCTGGGCGGGGCTACAGTCGCGGTGCTCTACGATCTCAGTAATCAGGTTCTGGTCAGTGCAGAAGACTCGCCCGTAGCCAGTGGGGTCTTTGAACTGCGCCGTAAGCAGGGTGGCGGCGTTGCCGTTCTGCTGGTGGGTAGTCACCAGCTTTTGAATGGTTTCGGCCCGCAGCAGGGGCACGTCGCCATTGAGCACCAGCAGGTCGCCGTCGAACCCCTCCAGGTGAGGGATCACCTGCTGCACGGCGTGGCCAGTGCCCAGCTGCTCTTTTTGCTCCACGAAGGTGAGGCCGGGGATGTGAGCTAAGGCCGTTTTGACCTGATCTTGACCAAAACCAACCACAATCAGCGTGTGGCTGGGGTTTAGCTCGGCTAACCCATCAATAACCCGTTCTACCATCGACTTTCCCCCCACAGAGTGCAGCACCTTGGGCAGGCTCGATTTCATGCGGGTGCCGCGCCCGGCGGCAAGAATGGCGACAGCGACCATGGGGATGTCCTTCGTGGGTAGTGTGGGTCGAAGGGAGTATATCGCGGTTTGGGGAGGGGTGGGGAGTGGATTCCCTAGGGTTGGCTGGGGGCGGCTTTTTGGGTACTGGAAGCAGGAAGATTGAGGCTGCGGAAGTAGCTGCTGCCGACGAGGGCGAGAAAGCCCAGGTAGGCGAGGATTTGGACTAAGTACAGGTGGTCGCGGTAGCCCAGCAGGGTTTTGAGCAAAATGCCGGGAAACTGGCGATCGCTCAAAACCCTGCTGCCATCCCACAGCAGCGGGCCAAGCACGCAGGAGTCTTGAGCGAAGCAGAGGTCGGCGGCGGGGTTAACTTGGCTGATGGCCGCCAGGGCGGCATCCAGGTTGTTACACACCGAGATCACCAGGCCACCGACAATCAGCAGCAGCAGCACGCCCATAATTTGAAAGAAGCGCTTGAGGTTGATGCGCAGCCCCCAGCCAAACAGGGCCAGGCCGATCAGGACAGCGCCCAGCAGGCCAGCGATCGCCCCTACCCCGGCCGCCACGCTGGTTTCGACATTGGTAAAGACAAACAGCACCGTCTCAAACCCTTCGCGCAGCACGGCAATGCAGACCAGGCTAAAGATGCTCCAGCCAGCGGTTTGGGTGTCATCCAGGGCCGATCGCACGGTGCCCTCTAGCTCGCCCTTGAGGCTGCGAGACTGGCGGGTCATCCACAGCAGCATCCAGCTGAGCAGGATGACTGCGATCGCCCCAAACAGTACGTTCAACAAGGGTTTGATCACCATTTGCAGCCCCGGCAACCCCTGCTGCAGCTGCTGTAGCCCCATACCCAGGGCAATGCCCAGCAGAACGCTGCCTGCCAGGCCCGCCCCCACCCCAGCGTAGGCCCAGGGGTTGAGTACTTGACGATTTGCTTTGGCCAGGCAGGCCAGCACAATGCCGACGACGAGTGCCGCCTCTACCCCCTCGCGCAGGGTAATCAAGAACGTCGGCAGAGCAGCGGTAAAATCCATGCTTGCTAGGGTTGTGGAACGGTTGCTATAGGTATTGTGTCAAACAACCCCACCCTTTGCAGCCCTACCCATTGCCAGACGCAGTGAAATCCCAACTCACCACCCACCTACTCACCCACCCACCGACTTACCCACTCATCTACCCATCCACCTGCCATAGCGCCTCACGACCGACTCTGCAACACCAAATCCCCGGCTGGAATCGGTGGATCGGCAGCCCGTTCGGTAGTGACCAGCATTTGCACAGACTCGGCACCGCAGGCGGCATCGGGCAAAACCCACTGGTTTGTGTCCTGCCCGGCGCTGGGGTTAAATTCGCCGCAAAAAACCGGATCGCTGTCGGCCAAGGCCCACAGGCGGTAGACCTGGTCTGCGCTGAGGGGAGGCAGGTCGGTAGTGACCATCAGGGCGGTTTGCTCGCCAGGGTCAATGACCAGGCGACCGCTGGCGTCAGGTTCAGCATCGGCACCAGACAGCGTGTAGAGCTGGTTGGTAGGCTGGCTAAAGCTGGCCACTACGGCCTCAGTTTGGCGCAGGGCCAGGCGCAACCGCTGGTTTTCTTGCAGGGTGAGTACCAGAGCTAGTGCCGTAGCGGCCCAGCCCAGGGCCAGACCCAGCTTGCCCAGAGGCAAGCGGCGACGGACTAACGGGGGTTCTGGGGCAGATTCAGGAACAGGTTCTGGGGCGATCGCCAGGGCAGGGTTCTGTACGGCGGCCATCACGCGATCGCGCACCCCAGGCGGTGGGGCCACGGGCGGCAGCAGGGTGGGCAGGCTCTCCCAGGTGGCCTGTAGGTCCTGTAGTTCGCTAGCCACTTCGGGGTACTGCCCTATCCACTGCTCGACCAGGGCAGCTTCATCGTCGGTCAGATCGTCGAGCACATACCCGGCCAGTAGCGATCGCCAGTTTTCGGGAAGAGGGGTTGGGTTCATTGGGCGGGGGGAGGAGGGTGGGTGAGTGGATGAGTAGATGGGTGGGTGAGTGGGTGCTTGGCAGCGTTGGGAGAGTCGTTGGCGCAGCGCTTGGAGGAGAAGGGTTAGCCGCGCTGGTGCTCAAGCAGACTGCGCAGGCGGAGCAGGCCCTGGCGGCAGCGAGACTTGACGGTGCCGAGGGGAATGCCCAGCTGGGCGGCAATCTCGGACTGGCTCAGCCCCTGGAAGTAGGCGATCTCTAGCACTTCGCGCTCGGCGGGGGGAATTTGGTCGAGGGCGGCGCGCAGGTGCTGGCGCTGTTCTTGCTGGGTCGCGTGGTCAACGGGGTTGGGCGATCGGCTAGAGGCGGCGGTAATGCGCTGAAACCGCTGCAAGATGGTGGCCCGTCCGCTGCTGACCCGCAGGCGATCGATGGCGCGGGAGCGGGTGTAGGTCGCCAGGTAGCTGCCGATGCTGCCCCGCTCGGGGTTGTACTGCCGCCGCTGCCAAAAGTTGACGAACACCTCTTGCGTGAGGTCTTCGGCTTCGGTGGGGTTGGCCAGCATTTTGAGCGCCAGGGTGTAGACCATGGAGGAGTAGCGATCGTAAAGAGTGGCGAGGGCAGCAGTATCACCGGCCCACAGACGGCTGACCAGGTCGCGATCGCTCGCTGGTTCAGACGCCATGGGGTCGGGGGTCGAAAATGGGGGCATTTGATCATCTGCCAGTAATACGACTCAAGCAGGCCCAGCGGATGAGCCAGGGAAGCAACCGCACCCAGCAGGGCTGCTGAGACTTCAAAGGCTGCTGTCACCATCCAAAGGGTAGAGCTGATCGTATTGTGCCGGGTTCTACAGCATTCTTCTACAGAAAAAATTAGACCCGCCCAAAACGCTAGCGCAAAGGATACTGCAATGAATCACGATTTGATGCCTGCCAACTCCGATCACTCTGCAGCAGGGGTTTCTCGCCGCCGGGTGATGGTGGGTGGCGCGATCGCCGGACTGGCCGGCAGCCTCGGCTTCTCTGCCCTGACCAAGAGCCCGGCCCAGGCCCAGAGCCGCTCTGGTTCGATTTTTCGCAGCCGAGCCGCCGCTAACGACATTGGCATTCTCAACGGTGCCCTCTACTACGAACACCAGGCGATCTGGGCCTACAGTGCCGCTGCCGGTGGCCTCAGCGATACCGACGTGGGCAAAGCGGTGCTGGCCATTGCCCTGGCCAACCAGGCCGACCACATGACCCACCGCGATACCCTATCCCAGGTGATTACTGATTTGGGGGGCAGCCCGGTCATGGCCATGGAGAGCTACGACCTCTCGGCCTACCTGGAGCGCGGCGACGGCGGCCTCGACTCTGATGTGAATATCGCTAAGCTGGCCCTGGCGTTGGAAACCGATGCGGCGATCGCCTATGGCAACGAAGTTGCGCGTCTCCAAACCCCAGAGCTGATTACCGCTGGGGCCACCATTGCCGCCGCTGAAGCCTCCCACGCGACGACGATTCGGGCTGCGTTTATCTCGCTGGGTATCGATATTCCCTACGTTCCCGCTGCGTTCGTCAGCGCTGCAACCCGTGACCAGTGGGTGCTCAAGGTGTAACTACCCCCGTGTTGTTCCCTGAAAACATCCGCTGATAGATCGTCAAATCACTCCTGACCCCAGCCCGGAGCCATGCTCCGGGCTTTTTTGTGGAGATGCCTGGGCCAGCCACATTAATTTTGTAGGGGCACTGCACTGCTGTGCCCCTACAAACAGGGAGGTTAACCACACAGGATGTGGCTGGGTCAGCTGGTGATGGCGGCGACTTCAGCTGACTGGGTGATCGCCTGCCAGCCGCCCGTGGCGCTGAGGTAGCCCACTTCGGCCACATAGATGCGATCCCACTGGGGAATGGGCAGGTACCAGTCTTGGGCAAAGTCATCGCGGCAGCGCTGCTCGGCGACTGCCGGGGGCAGCGCAGAGCGGGTAGCTCGGCCTGTCACGTCGTAGAGGCGCAGGGTCATGGTTTCACCGCCGTTATCTTTGGCGCTGGCGCGATCGCTGGCGTCGATGTTCCACACGGCGTAGAAGCGATCGCCCTCGCGATCGACCGACAGCCGAATCCAGCTTTTGGCAGGGGTGGCGGAGGGCGGCACGGGTTCGGGCTCGGCGCTGGTGGGCACAACGCCAAAACTATCGGGCGAACCGGGCGGAATGCTGGCCAGCGCGGCCACCACGTCTGGCGGCAGGCCCTCTAGACCCGAGCCGTCATCCGCGATCGCCGCTTCGGGCGGGGGAGGAACGTAGTCGCCCGGCTCTAGCGGCACCGGGGGCGGCACAGGTACGGGGGCGGGGCGCAGGGGGGGCTCAGCGATCGCCGTGGCCCCGGTGCTTTCAGCAGGCACGCTATCCCCAGGTAGCGCCTGTGACGGGCCTGGCTCAGGGGTGATGCCCAGGCGCACCTGGCTGAGCAACTCTTCCTCCAGAGTGCTAGGGGGCAGTGGCCCAGGGCCAACCGCTTCAGACGGCATTGGACCGGGGCTGATGGCCTCGGGTGGCACCGGCCCTGGGGTAATGGGCAGGGGGCCGGTAGCGGCCATGCCACCTCCAGTAGTCGCAGCATCTTCGGCCTGGCCGGGCAGGTTGGCCACCTCTGACTCCAGATCTGGCGGCACATCCGCACTGCTGAAGCGGTTGTCGCTGGTAATTTCGATGTCGGCAGAGGGCAGATTCAGCACCATCTGCTGTAGCTCTAGCGGCACATCGGGGTCATAGTCCGTCGAGGGCGACGGTTCTGGCCATGTCGCTTCCGGCAGCGGCCCTGGTACCACGCCTGCCCCAGGGGCTACCGGCTCTGGCGCGATCGCCCCACCAGGATAGGGCGCAGGAGTAAAGCCCGCCCCTGACGACCCTGCATCGCCCAGGTCAGCCGCTTTGGCTAAACAGGCCTGGCCCTCGCTCTGGCGACCCATTTGCATCAGAGCCTGACCTTTACCCGTCCAAGCCGCCGCCGAGGCCTGGTCTAGCTCAAGCGCCGTGTCAAAGCAAAAAATGGCTTCGTCGTAGCGCCCCATGGTGCTGAGCAGCTGCCCCTTACCCACCCAGGCGTCAATGACGCTAGTGTCGAACTGTAGGGCGGCATTGTAGCTATCCATAGCTTCGTTAGCCTGCCCCAGAAGGGCTAGCGCCTGACCTCGCTGAGCCAGGGCTAAGGCGGCGGTGGCGTTAAGGCCCTGGGCTGGTACGCCCGTAACCTCGGCTTTGCTGCGCTCTACCTCGGTGGCTTCCACAGCCTGGTTAAAGTAGATCAAGGCCGTGTCGCAGTGGCCCTCCTGCATTAGGCGGCGGCCCTCAGCCAGGTCTAGACGGGCCTGCTCTAGCTTGCTGGGAGCCGCGCCCGCCGCATATTCGCCAGACCCAGGCACCAGCTCGGCCTCTGGGGGCAGCGGCCTTCCCTCTGGCAGGGCAGCCTCGGGCACTGTAGCGTCGGGAGGCAGTGGGCCAGCGGTGACCGGTAGCCTGCGGTCTACTTTAGAGAAATCAATCTCTAGCTCAGAGCCAGGAATAAGGTCGGCCTCCACCGTATCGTCTTCATCGTCGGCCTCTCGGCGGCCCAGCAGCGCCCCGGCGATACCGGCCAGCAGCAGCAGCGCCGGTATCGCCGCCAGCATCCACCAGGCGCTGGGAGGCAGATTGCGAATGCGATCCAGAAGGCTGCCCCCCTCAGTGGCCGGATCGTCGGCGTCGGCGTCGGTCTCGACATTGGTAACTGGTTGGCCCTGATCGTTGAGGAGCTCGACCTGATCGCTGTTGCCCACCACCAGCTGCCCCTCAGGGGTATAGCCCAGAGAAGCCGCTGGTGTCTCGAGTACTACTGGCCCCGCCAGGCGGGGCGTGCCGTCTGGCGACCACAGCTGCAGGGTGCCATTGGTGCCAGCACTGGCCAGAGTACCACCATCGGGGCTGTAGGCCACGGCGCTAACCGCCGCTTCGTGGGCTTCAATGGTGCCGCCCCTGGGCTGCAGGGTCGAGCGATCCCAGTTGCGCAGGCTGCCGTCGCCGCCAGCGGTAGTGATGACCTGACCATCAGGGCTGCTGGTAACGACGGTTACGCCGCCTGGATGAGCGTCGAGCGATTCACCGGCAGCGCTACCGTCCGCGTTCCAAAAGCCCAGGCTGCCGTCGCCGCTGCCGGTGATAAAGGCCTGCCCCCCAGCGGGATAGTGGAGGGCCTGCACCGGCCCGTCGTGAGCATCGATGGGAGCGCCCAGGGGCTTACCATCTGCGATCGCCCAGCGTTCTACGGTGCCGTCGGCGTTGCCGCTGGCAATCGTCTGACCATCGGGGCTGAGGGCCAGCGATAGAATGGGGCCGCCCTGGCCCGACATGGGCTCGCCCAGCGCATTGCCGCTGCGATCCCAGCGGCGCACAGTGCCATCGGCCCCGCTAGAGACGACGGTTTGGTCGTCGGGGCTAATGACGACCGCCGATACGGCTCCCCGGTGGGCATCATCAATCACGGTTTCGGTGGGGTTACCCGTGGCATCCAGCCACTGCAGCTGACCGTCTTCGGTGCCGCGCACCATAAAGCGCCCGTCGGGAGACACGGCTACGCCGCCGGGTAGCTTGCTGGCTCCGACCGTAACGTTGGCGCTGGCGGTCTGCTGGGCCTCGGTCACGGCGGCCTGGCCGTCATCGCTGGTGGCAAAACCCAAAAAGGCCTCTACAGGCAGGCTCGGCTCGCCCAGATAGATATAGTTGCGGGGCTGGGAATAGGGGTAGCGGGGGTCGTCAGGCAGGGTGCTGTCCAGGCTCACCGGGCGCACGGCATCTTGCTCTAGCACCTCGGAGGCGATCGCATAGCTAATGCCGTCTCGGCCCAGTTCACGCACTACCGCAGCGGTGTCGTCTTCGTCGACCTGCACCGCGTTTTCGCCGGTTTCAAAGGGCTGACTGCTAAAGATTTCGTAGTCGGCCAGGGCGAGTCGAATTTCGCTGTCGGCGGGGCGATCGATAAATCGAATCGGCAGGTTGGGGCCCCCCACCTCCGACCAGTTGGTGATCTCGCCGCGAAAGATAGCGGCAAAGTCGTCAAACGACAGATCGCCCCGAAACGGATTGTCGCGGCCTACGATGATGGCGATTTTCTCGCGCGCCACCGGAATGGAGGTCAGGCTGGGGTCTTCTTCGGCCTCGCTGAGCGATCGCCCCAGGGCCGCCAGGTCAATGCTGCCGCTCCGCAGTTCTTCTAGCGCCTGCTCATCGCCATTGGCTTCGTACAAGATGTCGGTATCGGGGTAGCGCTGCTCAAAGCCCTCCTCCAGGCTCTGGTTAATGCCCGCCATCGACGGCGACCCATCGATCGAAAGGGTTGTACCTGCGGGCACACTCTCCTGTCGGTTAAAAGTCGGCGTCGGCTCCTCTGTTACCTGGGCCAGCAGCGCCGGATTTGACCTGAGCACATTCATCGGCAGCGCAGCAAGAGCGCTGAACAGTGCCAACATAGCCAGAGACGGCTTAAAAAGCTGGTTCATGGCGGTACCCAGAGGACATAAAAGGTCTGCTAAAGGATACACGCTGAGGCGATCGTTGAGCGTTTTTTTAACGATCCCTCCCCCCTTCGACTCCGCTCAGGGACCACCCGCCCACCTACTCACCCACCCACCTACTCCCTCACCCACCTACCCACCCCCTCCCCTCAAACAGCCGTTAGATTGAAACTAATCCCCCATCCCGATCCCCAAGCAGAGCTATGACCGTTGCCGCCTTTCTGATTGCTGGCCTGGTGGCCTTTGGCCTCTCGTTTTGGCTGACGCTGCGGCTACAGCGGTTGCGGCAGTCATTGCAGTCAAAGCCAGCGAGAAAGCGGGGGACAGGATTGCGCTCCCTGGGGCGATCGCCGCAGCGATCTCGCCCTGGCTACCCGTTGGCCTCAGGCCAACCCAGGGGAGTAGACCTCGATCGCCAGGTGCGCGATCTTCTCGATCAGGGCAAGCTGATCGACGCCGTCAAGCGGGTCAGCGAGACCAACGGCTGCAGCCTGCGCGATGCCAAAGCCTACGTTGACGAGCGGTTGCCCTAGGGGCTGCCATCAATTAGCTGCTAAACGTTGAGACATCAAGGGTTACAGCCCCTAGCTTGTCTTTTGAATCGGGCGTGGCAAGGCTCGATATCCCAAGCTTGTGGCCACACTTTTGGCCACAATTGATGACACACCCTAGGGCGCGGCATTCCCGCCCCCCGCCAGGGCAAATCGCGATAAGCTGAAACTAATGTTTGCTTACCCCCTTAGCGACCCATGGCCCTACGCAGCATCTTCACCGCCCTTTTAGTCGCTGGCCTCTGGCTGCTGAGCGGCGCAGGGTTAACCGCCCAGGCGCTGACCCCCATCGATCTCGCCGATATTACCTATAGCCCCTGCCCACCTGAGTACGCCGATGGCATGGTGGCGGCTGGTTCGATTCAAGAGGCCAACTGCTTTTTGATTACGGGCAAAGCCATCAACCGCACCGGCAAGCCTGTGATTGATGCCGATATCTTTGGCCGCATTTACGACGCTAACGACAACCCCGTGATGCAAAACCGGGGGCGACTGGGCGGCATTTCAGAAGTACCGCCGGGGGAAAGCGATTTTGAGCTGCGCATTTCGGTGGCGGCCAACCAACCCGAACCGCTGAAGCTAAAGCAGTTTAAGGCGTCTGGGTTTAGCGCCACCGTGCGCCAGTATTCTCAAACCCCTTCGGCTCGGCAGTAGCCCGTTTAGACCGCGCATAAAAACAAGCACCCGTAGGGTCAAACGGTCGTTTGCCCAGTCCACTAGGGCTAGCTGCAGCGGATTCAGGATTCAGGATCGCACGACAAAACAACTAATCTGGCGGGGCAGGCTCTGCCAGACACCAGAAGCGGATAGTTTCATCAGCGCCGGTGCTGACGATCATGCGGCTGTCGGGGGTAAACGCGATCGCCCGTACGGCCCAGGCATGGCGAAGCTGAACGGTCTGGCGCTGCCCCTGCAGGTTAACCAGGGTGAGGTGGCCGTTGTCGGCCCCGATCGCCAGCCAGTGGCCGTCAGGGCTAATGGTGATTGCGGTAACAGGGCCAGGAGGTTTATAGATCACCAGCCCCTGATCGGGGTTTTCGGCACTCCAAACCTGGACCTGGCCCGCCTGATCACCGCTGATAAGGCGGCCATCGTGGGGGTGACAGGCCAGCGCCGTAATGGCGTGCTTGGGCGCGGTGAGGGTGCGCACGAGACGGCCCGTGGGCAGTGACCAGAGCCGCAGGGTGCGATCGCGCCCGCCGCTAACTAGCAACTGGTTGACGTTATCGACGGCCAAAGCCGTCACCTGGTCCTGGTGATGCACCAGGGTTTTGGGCAGACCGCCCTGCCCCAGCGGCCACAGGTAAATACGACCATCGCCGCTGCCCACCGCCAGCATGTCGTGCTGTGGAAGGCTGAGCAGGGCCGTAATCTGCCAGCCCGACAGCGGTAGTGTTTGGCCGCTGTAGTCGGCCAAATGCCACTGAATTAGCTGGCTATCTTCGCCGCCGCTGATGATCGCGTCGCCTTGGGGGGTAAACACCACGGTTTTGACCGGGCCGCGATGGCCTGCCCCCAGCAGCCCCAGCGATTTGCGAAAGGTGTGAATGGCCTGGCCGTTGGTGCAGTCCCACAGGCGCACCGTGCCGTCGGAGCAGGCGGTGGCGATCGCTCGCCCGCTGGGGCTCATGGCCAGCCCGTTTGCGATCACCCCTGGCAGGCTGAGCGCAAACCGCTGCTCCCAGATAGCCCCCGTAGAATTCAGAAATTTTGCGGCGGCGTTGGAGCGCTGATCGAGCGCATTTTCTAGTGCTAGGCCGCTCCAGCGCAGGTCGGCCAGCACTTCCTGTGCCGTGCTGTAGCGCTCGCTGAGGCGGCGATTAACCATGCGATCGAGCACGCGGCCCAGGGCTGGGCCAACCGAGGCAGGGGCGTAGGGCCGCCACACCCAGGCATCATCGCTGACCGAGTACAGATCAAAGGGATGCAGCCCGGTGAGCAGGTGCAGGCAGGTGACGCCCAGGCTAAAAATGTCGCTGGCGTAGACGGCCTTGCCCAGGGCTTGCTCGGGGGCGGCATACCCAGCGCTGCCGATCACCGTGGCGGTGCGCTTGAGCTGCTCGGGGTCTACAATCGCCTTGGCCGCGCCAAAATCGACCAGGGCCAAGGGCTGCGGCGATGGGGGCGCAATAATATTGGCGGGCTTGATGTCACGGTGAATAACGCTGTGATCGTGAATGTAGGCCAGCACCGGCAGCAGTTCGTAGAGCACTCGCTGCACCAGGGCCTCGCCCCCATTCGTAGACTGCTGCAATAGCTGGTCAAGGCTGGGGCCGGGAATGTATTCCTGCACCAAAAACTGGCCCTGGGCATTGTCAACCACATCCAGCAGCGCCGGAATTTGGGGATGCTGCCCCAGGGTGGCGAGGCGATCGGCTTCGCGGTGAAAGCGCTGGTGGGCATCAGCGCGATCGCTTCTCGCCGGAGCCATCTGTTTAATAACGCAGAGCAAGGGTGGATGGTGGCCCTCTGCGCTCGCCAGGTAGGTGCGCCCAAAGCCGCCCTGGCCCAGCACCCGCTGACAGCGATAGCGTTCATCCACCAGTAGCGGCTGACCACAGGCTGCGCAGGCGATCGCACTATCCTCATTAGTAGGCTGCGGACAAGTAGGATTGACGCAAACAGTGGTCAAAGGATGGCTCTATTCACTATCCAACGATCTGCAACGGTATAGATTTATGCCGGTGGGCAGTACCCACCCTACGTAGGAATGGTAAACGGGGCCTAACCCGCCTACCCATCCACCCCTTTACCCATCTACTCCCTAGGTTGGCACCAGCTCACCGGGGCGCAGCTTGGCCCATTTGCCCTGTTCTTGAACAAAGCTATCGCAGCCAACGACATCAAACTCTTGCTCAACCCCGTCGTCAAGCATGCGAATATTGGCGTTGACAGTTGGATTCACCGCCTCAAAGCTAGGGGAATCGGTCAAATGAGGCTGTCCGTGCAGCGCCTCCACGGCGTGGTAGGTGGTGCAGCGATCGACGTAGTGACAGTTTACACAAATGCACATGGCACGCCCCCGGCAGGAACACGGTAGGATTTAGAGTTGCTCATCCTCAGTCTAACCAGCCCTCAGCCGATTGGCCGTCGGTCTCTAGCAGGAGAAAGCACTAGCCGCAAAAGGCTTTGGCGGTAGGGATGCGTTTTCTGGTAGTCTAGCTCAAGTTTTTTGAATGTCCCGGGCGGGCCAGCCCAGATGTTGCAAAATGAAAACCTCCGGTGAGGTTTCAGGCGTTCTCTGCGTGGCCAGGCTGTCAAGACTAAAAAACCCTGTTGTAATAAAAGGAATGAGGGTTCATTGAATCCAACGCTATCACCCATTTCCCTTGCAGTGGCTACTGAACAATCGGCGCTTTCGCCAAAAACCTGGCCCTTCAGCGTATCGCTACTGCCACAGCAAGCCTACCTAGTGGGGGGAAGTGTCAGAGACGCTCTGCTGCGCCGTCAGGCCGATTATTTAGACCTCGACTTTGTGCTGCCGGAACGGGCGATCGCCACGGCCCAGGGCATTGCTAAACACTATGGCGCAGGCTTTGTGGTGCTCGATGCCGAACACCAGATTGCGCGGGTGGTGTTTGCCAACGCGACGGTCGACTTTGCCCAGCAGGTGGGGCCGACCATCTACTCCGACCTGCATCGGCGCGACTTTACCATCAACGCGATCGCCTACAGCCCCCACAGCGAAACCCTGCTCGACCCCCTCAACGGCTGGGCCGACCTGCAGCGCAAAACCCTCTGCATGGTCGCCGCCGAAAACCTGGAAGACGACCCTCTGCGCCTGCTGCGGGCCTATCGTCAGGCTGCCCAGCTGGGCTTTAGCCTCGACCCCATCACCCAGCAGACCATTCGCGACCTGGCCCCGGCCCTGGGGCAAATGGCGGCTGAGCGGGTGCGCGGCGAACTAGACTGCCTGCTGAGCCTGCCCGAGGGGTCTACCCTGCTAGAGCTGGCCTGGCAAGACGGCCTGCTGCAGGCCTGGCTGCCCGAGGTCGATCGCTCCCACCTGGAGCGTCTGTCCACCCTCGATCAGCTGGCTGCCCAGTACCACGAGCGCTGGCCCGAGTTTTCGCAGCTGCTGCACGGCTGGGTCAAAGAGCAGACGACTCCGGGTCTGCACCGCAGCTGGCTCAAAGCCACCAAGCTCAGCCAGCTCGTGCCCGCCGACCTGGTCAGCGCCGAGGCTAGCCTAGCCCGGCTCAAGTACAGCCGGGCCGAGCAGCAGGCGGTGCTGAGCATTCTCAAAGGTTGGCAGTACTGGCAGCAGCACCAGGGCGACAGGCTGCTGCCTCTCGGTCAGCAGTATCAGCTGTTTAAGCTGTCAGGGGCAGGGTTTGGCGGGGTTGCCCTGCTGAGTTTGGCCTGTGGTATGCCCGAGGCCCTGGTGCTGCCGCTGATTCAGCGATTTCTCACGCCCCATGACCCTGTGGCCCATCCCCAACCCCTCATTACTGGCAAAGACCTGGTGCAAGGGCTTGCCCTCAAACCAGGTCCTAAAATTGGCGAACTGCTGGAGGCTGTTCAGCTGGCTCAGGCCGAGGGGCTGGTGAGCTGCCGCGAAGAGGCCCTGGACTGGGTCAAGCGGCAGCTCTAGCCCCTGTTGACCTAGCTGCCGGGGGTCGTTTCGGTGGTCGGTTCTAGCGCTTCTTCCACTTCGTTAGATTCGGTTACTTCGGCCTCGGTTGCTTCGGCCTCGGTTGCTTCAGAGGTCTCTTCAACCGTTGCCTCGGGAGCCAGCTCTTCGGCGCTGGTTTCCGGGGTGGCTTCCTCAACGGTAGCTTCTATTTCGGCGGGGGCTTCGGTTTCGGCCTCAACGGTGTCGGTGGTTTCTTCGCTTACCGCTGCGGGTTCGGTTTCTTCAACGGTAGTTTCTTCGGTTACCGCTTCAGAACTAGCTTCTTCAGCAGCGGCTTCGACCTCGTCTACGGTCTCTTCGGCAGCGGCTTCGGTGACGGCATCGGGGGTGGCCGCTTCAATGGCGGCTTCACGCTCGGCATCGAGTTCAGCCTCGATCGCCTCAACGTCTACAGCAGGGGCAGCGTCGGGGGTGGCGGCTTCAATGCCAGCTTCACGCTCAGCGTCGAGTTCGGCTTCGATCGCCTCAACGTCTACGGTAGGAGCTTCGGCTTCGGCTTCGGCTTCGGGGGCAACAGCTTCAACGCCTTCGCTGATCGATTCCATTTTGCTGTCTTCGGCTTGGGCGGGCAGGCCCAGGGCCATACCGGCGAGGGTGAGACTACCGGCAGCGAGGGCAAGCTTGCGGTAAATCGTCATGGTTTCTTCTCCTGAAAAAGCGTCTTCCGATGGGGTTGGGGCAGCGGCACTACAAACGTGCTACAAACACTACCGCCAACGTTTGGTGAACTTATCACGGGGTTTGGGGCAGAGCTAGAGGTGTTAAGCAAGAAGTATGAAGTTTTGGTTAAGCGATTGGAATAACTTTGGTTAAGGCAGGTTTGGGGAACTTTACCTGCGGTCGGTACATCTATAGGCGATCCGGCTCTGTTTACTTAAGTTAAGAAACCCTAAAAACGCTACATTACCGAGAGTGGCGATCGCGCTGCTCCCAGTGCGATCGTCTCTGGCCATTCTTTATCTATCTCTACCGATGACCACTGCTCCAGCCTCTTCTACTCAGTACGGCGATCGCGCTATTCTCCAGGCCGCGGTGGAACCGCTGGAGAAGTGGCCTAACCCGTCGGAAAATGTCTACACCATTCACCTGGAGCACCCGGAGTTTACGGCGCTGTGCCCGCGATCGGGGTATCCAGACTTTGGCACGATTGTGGTGGACTATTGTCCGGGGCCGTGGGTGGTGGAGCTGAAGGCGTTTAAGCTCTATGTCAATAGCTTTCGCGATCAGCGGGTGAGCCATGAGATGGTAGCCAATGCGATCGCCGATCGGCTGTGGGAAGAGTTGCAGCCGCGCGGGCTGCGGGTAATTGGAGATTACACGCGACGGGGCGGGGTGAAGACGGTGATTACGGTGAAGAAGGGCGATTGTTCTACGTTTGAGCCCTATACCGCCAACGTTTTGTAATTTTCAATTATTGCCCGTTCATCCCTATTCGCAGGGGCAAACGGCGTTTGCCCAACGCCGCTTCTCGCGCTTTTCAGCTCGTAGCGATGATGGGCCAGGCGTGCTCAAAGTCAGTTGACAAGGGTTGATTTTAAGCGTATTTCAATCCTTCGTAAGTGTTTAGGCCTGGGCACTGAGCGTTTTGGTATCCGCTGCCTCGGCGATCGCCTGTTCGGCCATCTCTTTCAGCCGCTTGATGCGATCTTCCGTCGAGGGGTGGGTCATAAACAGCGTCATCATCCCTTCTTTGGAGAGCGGGTTGATGATAAACAGCGGCGCAAAAGCCGGATTGCCGTGGATAGGCACCTTCTGGCCCATCTCCTCCAGTCGCTCTAGAGCCCGCACCAGCGCCAGGGGATTTTGGGTAATTTCGGCAGCCCCGGCATCGGCAGCGTACTCCCGCGTTCTGGAAATGGCCATGCGCAGTAAACCGGCGGCCATGGGCGCGATCACCAGCAAAAACAGGATGGCGATCGGGTTGTTGCCGCGCCTTCCCCCAGCCCGCGCCACCGGAAAGTACAGCGCCCCAAAGGTGAGAATGCGGCCCAAAAAGGTCAGCGATCCGGCCAGGGTGCCCGCCACCGCCTGGGTGAGGGTATCGCGGTTGCGTACGTGGGTTAGCTCGTGGGCGATGACGGCGTCGAGTTCGTCATCGGGCAGCAGGTCGATAATGCCTTTGGTGAGGGCGATCGCGGCGTGGTTGGGGTCGCGCCCGGTGGCAAAGGCGTTGGGTGACTCCGAGGGCACTACATAGAGCGTGGGGGTGGGAATGTCGGCGCGATCGCACAGTTTCTCCAGCCGTGCAAACAGCTCTGGGGCCTCTTCGCGCGGGGTAGGCTGGGCTTTAAACGCCGCCAGCGCTGCTTGATCTGAATAGTACCAAGAGCCAAAGCTGCTCACCGCCGCAAAGCCCAGCCCGTAGTAAAGACCCGTTTCATCGCCGACCAGCAGATAGCCCGCCAGCACAATCAGCCCGCTGAGCAGCGCCAGCAGCGCTAAGGTTTTGAACTGATTCATTGCCGCCATAGATCGCCCCACCGTACGTGATGTTTACTCTTCAGCATCCCAGAGGCTGGCGCAGCCGAGGTCTACCCAGAGAAAGAAAAGTTGAAAGCGCCGATGGCCCAGGGGGTTAGGCTATGATCAGCCCATCGCGGAGACTGGGGCAACCAATGACCACGCTGCTGATTCAAACTGAAAGCGTGCCTTTAAAGGTCAATTTTCCGACCAGCGCTGAAATGACGACAGCAGAATTTTATGCATTTTGCCAGGCCAATCGTGACCTGCGCATCGAGCGATCGGCCACCGGAGAGGTGATCGTTAGGCCACCGGCCTTTTCGGATACCGGCAACCGCAACCTCAAAATTGCTCAGCAGTTGGCCAACTGGGCCGATGTTGATGGCATCGGCGAAGCCTTTGACTCCAGCGCTGGATTTACGCTGCCCAATGGTGCCACTCGCTCCCCCGATGCCGCCTGGGTGCGCTTGGAGCGCTGGAATGCGCTGACAGAAGCGGAAAAGGCTTCCTTTGCGCCGCTGTGTCCAGACTTTGTGGTGGAGTTGCGCTCTGCCAGCGATGCCCTCAGCAGCCTTGAGGCCAAGATGGAAGAGTATCTGGCCAATGGCGCGGCTTTGGGTTGGTTAATCGATCGCAAAACCCGCCGAATTCACATTTACCGCCCTAATCAAGCAGTGGAAATTTTAGAGAATCCAGACGCGATCTCCGCAGACCCTCAGCTGCCGGGCTTTGTGCTACAAATGGCTCGAATTTGGTGAATGATTTTCTTTGGAATACTTTTGAACTCTGTACTTCGTATTTTTGAAACCAAGACTTCTGTGGAGTGTCTATGTCGCTTCAGGATCTCAAAGAACAAGTTGCCCAACTACCTGCTAAAGATCGGCTGGAGCTTGTGAGTACTATTATTCAGTCGCTTCAGGGAGGGCCACAGCTGAATGATTGGCAATTTTTAGTGGCCCGTCCTCACCCATGGCGGAAACAGCTTTTCATCAAAGGACGTAAGCTGCTGGCTTCTAGTGTCTGGCACGATATGTTGGCTAACGGCATGACTCCAGAGCAAGCGGCTGACAACTGGGACTTGCCGCTTCTGGTTATTCAGGAAGTCGTTCAATACTGTGAGGCCCATCAAGATTTGCTGAGATTCGAATCTGAAGAAGAGCGCCACCGCCTGCAGGACAAAGGAGTTTCTCTTGAGCCTCGCCCTGCTGCTTGACGAAGATAGTCAGGCAAAGTACTTGATTAGCCTTTTGAAGGCAGCAGGTCATGATGTTCAGACTATTAATGAAGCTGGTATCGGAGGTGTTTCGGATGATGCGGTACTCGACTATGCCACTCAGCAAAGCCGAGTGCTGTTAACCCGAAACTGCAGTGATTTTCTGGATTTGCACCAGGTTCCGTTTGCTCATTCTGGAATACTAGCTGTCTACCAAGATGCAGAACCCGCCAAAAACATGAGTTATCGGGCGATTGCAACGGCTATAGGCAACCTTGAAACCTCAGGAGTACCTATAGCTAACCAATTTATCGTGCTGAATCAGTGGAATTATTGAACTTCTCAGCGGCAGCGAGGTTAAATCGGTGAATCAATTAGCCCTGGGTGATCCGCCGGCCTAGGACCGGAAGTATCCCAGAATAAGCGGCGGTCTGAGTCTGCTATTGGCTTGTCGTTGATGCTGGCTTCGCGGCGGCGCATGAGGCCATTTTCGTCGAACTCCCAGTTTTCGTTGCCGTAGGCGCGGTACCACTGCCCGGCGTCGTCGTGCCATTCGTACTGAAAGCGTACGGCGATGCGGTTGTCGCCAAAGGCCCACACCTCTTTGACCAGGCGGTAGTCGAGTTCTTTATCCCACTTGCGGCGCAAAAAAGCGCGGATGGCGTCGCGGCCCTGAAAGATTTCAGCCCGGTTGCGCCAGTGGCTGTCTTCGGTGTAGGCCAGGGCGACGCGGTCGGGGTCGCGGCTGTTCCAGGCGTCTTCGGCCATACGGGCTTTGGCGATCGCGGTCTCTTTGGTGAACGGGGGGACGATGGGGGTGGGCATAGGGGTGGATGGGTAGGCGGGTGGATGAGTAGGCGGGTGGATGAGTAGGCGGGTGGGCAGATGAACCTAGATATCTGGATAGGGTTCACCGAACAGGGCATAGGAAAGGCTGTCAGCCTTGGCCAACAGCCCACGGAGATTGTGAGTCAGGACGAGAGAAAGGGCCCTACCACTTTTTGTAGGGCAGGAATTTGCCATTCATGATCACCTTGACGCGATCGCCCTTTGGATCCTCTTCCTTCTCGACGTCGAGGGTGAAATCAATGGCGCTCATGATGCCGTCGCCAAACTTTTCGTGCACCACGGCTTTGATCGGCATGCCGTAGACCTGCATGATTTCGTAGAAGCGGTAGATCAGCGGATCGGTGGGAATGACCGGATCTAGACCGCCTTTGACGGGGAACTCAGTCAGCGCCTCAATCAGCGAGGAATCGGCTCCCAGCGCTTCAACAATTTTGGTAGCTTCTTCCACCGAGGCGCTGGCCTGGCGGTAGAACACCGAGGCGATCCACACTTCGTCGCAGCCGACTTTGGCTTCGAGATCGGCAAAGCTGAGGCCAGCGGCTTTTTTGGCGGCCAGAAGTTTTTCAGTGATGGGGGAAACAGTCATAGTTGGATCCTTTCAATTACGTCTAATGGTCAAACTTTCATAGCCACGCTCCCGGTAGCTCCCGGTAGGGTGGGCACTGCCCACCAATCAGCCGAGCAATTGTGCAGTCACTCTCTGGCTCGGTTGCATTGGGAGCATCAGGGGGAACCGGGCCGAATGGGATTGTGTATCCCTAGAGCGGGGTGGTGGGCAGTGCCTACCCTATGGGGATTTCCGGCTTTTCTCTTTCTGAGGAAGAGAAGGTGCCTAGCAGGGTTCTCCAGCATGTTGCCACAGCGGGCGGTGGGTTACGGCGGAGCGGAGATAGAGGGGTGGAGCCAGGGTTTAGTGGCCGCCTAACCCACCCTACGGGTTGTCCAAGGCTTACTCACCTAACCACCTGACCCGCCTACCCATCCACTCATCCACCCCTCTACTCATCCACCCACGCGCTCGGCCTCCACGGCGCGGGTCTCGCGAAACAGGTGGCTCTCCATCTCGGCTTTGAGGGCATGGTAGGCGGGGTGCTGCTCGATAGTTTCGCGGTTGCGGGGCCGGGGGAAGGGCACCTCCAAAATTTCGTCGATGCGGGCGGCGGGGCCACGGGTCATCATGATGATGCGATCGCTGAGCAGCAGGGCTTCTTCGATGCTGTGGGTAATCATGATCACGGTCTTGCGCTGCTGTTCCCAGATGCGCTCGATCTCATCCTGCAAAAAGCCGCGAGTGAGGGCGTCGAGGGCACCAAAAGGCTCATCCATTAGCAGCATTTGGGGGTTGATGGCTAGCGCCCGGGCGATGCCGACCCGCTGGCGCATGCCGCCGGAGAGTTCGTGGGGGTGCTTGCGCTCGGCCCCGGTTAACCCCACCAGCTGAATGTGCTCTTTGATGATGCGATCGCGCTTCTTGGCCGAAATCTTGGGGTCCACCGTTTCCACGGCAAACCGCAGGTTTTCTTCCACCGTCATCCAGGGCATCAGGGCGTAGTTCTGAAAGACCATGCCCCGGTCTGGCCCCGGCCCGGTGATTGGCGCGCCGTTGAGCAAAATCTCGCCGCTTGTGATCGGGCTGAGGCCCGCGATCATATTGAGCAGGGTCGATTTGCCGCAGCCCGAGGGGCCGATGATCGACACAAAGGTGTTGGGCTCAATATCTAGATTGATGTCCTGAATGGCGATGAAGTCGCGGCGGGTTTTGCCGCTCAGCTTGCTAAACAGGTCTTTTTTGCCGGGGAAGACCTTAGCCACATTGCGAATGGATAGCTGGGCTGTCTGCGATCGCGCCCCAGCGGGCGCAGCAGTATTTATGGGAGCAGTACTCATGAGTTTCGACCAAATGCAACAAATTTCTCCAGGGCGGCAAACAGGCTATCCAGCAGCAGCCCCGTCAAACCAATAATGAAAATGGCTACCAAAATATTCGGAATCGACAGGTTGTTCCACTCGTTCCAGATGAAGTAGCCCAGGCCAGTGCCCAACAGCATCTCCGCCGCCACAATCACCAGCCAGGCAATCCCCATGCTGATCCGCAGGCCGGAGACAATGTTCGGCAGCGCCGCCGGAATAATCACCTTCCAGATCGTGCGCAGGCGCGAGGCCCCCAGGGTTTTAGACACGTCCAGGTAATCCTGGTTGACGTTGGCCACCCCAAAGGTGGTGTTGATCAGCGTTGGCCAGATGCTGGAAATAAAAATAATGAAAATGCCGGTCTTCTCAGAATCGCGCAGCAGGTACAGCCCCAGGGGCAGCCAGGCCAGCGGCGAGATAGGCTTGAGCAGCTGCACGTAGGGGTTAAACGCCTTGTAGAGCACGGGCGAAATGCCGATCAAAATGCCCAGGGGCACGGCCACCAGCGAAGCGGCAATGTAGCCAATCGCCACCCGCCGCAGGCTGATTAGCAAATTCCAGCCGATGCCCAGGTCGTTGGGGCCGTTGTCGAAAAAGGGGTTGGTCACCCACCACCAAAACTCTTTGATTGTCTCGGTGGCGGTGGGTACCCCCTTGACAAACCAGCCCGCCTTGGCCCCAATTTCCCAAAACAGCAGAAATAGGCCCAAAGAAAGCATAAACAGCGCAAACGCTCTGACGTTTTCGTTGTGCCAGATCGGAGTGGCCTGTCGCTCTGCTACCAGTAGTCCGGGCGTGCTATGACTCGCCGCCATGATTCGATACCTCCTAAAAACTGCGCCGATTGCGAATGTGGCAGATCCGGGCGGCCGCTCAAGTAAGGGCAGAGGCCGCCTGGGCTGCACGGGGCCTATTTACCAAATTGCTCAACCTGACCTTTGACATAGTCTGCCGAAGCAGTGGGGTCAAAGGTGTCGAAGGCCAGCGTTTCGGTGCGATCGGTCTCAAAGGGGGGCTGCTGGCCCAGCTCCAGGGCTAGCTCGCGGGCCAGGTCGGTCAAAAAGACCTCCTCGCCAACCTGGTCAATGTCGCTGTTGCTAACGGTTTCAGGGGTGTTGCCTTCGCCCATCAGATCCCAGCGCACCAGCTGTGCGGAGATCCACTTGGCGAAGCTCTGCCAGGGGTAGGGGTCAAAGCCGATGCGATCGGGTACCGATAGGGTATTGCCCTGGCCATCGTCAAAGTTGCCGGTGAGCACGGCTTCAACCACCTCGGGGGGCTGGTTAAGGAAGGCGCGATCGGAAATAGCGGCGGCAATTTCGGGCCGGTTGGCGGGGTCTTGGGCGTAGGCGGCGGCTTCGATAATGGCCTTATTCAGCGATCGGAAGGCGTTGGGGTTGGCGGTGATCCACTCGTCGCTGGCGGCGAAGGCGCAGCAGGGGTGGCCATCCCACAGGTCTTTGGTGAGCATATGAATGTAGCCAGCCCCCTCAAAGACGGCCCGCTGGTTAAACGGGTCGGGCATCAGCATAGCGTCAATATCTCCTGCAATCAGCTGGGCGATGCTGTCCGGCGGGGGCACGGGGCGAATCTGCACATCGACGTCGGGGTCGAGGCCGCCGGAAGCCAGGTAGTAGCGCAGCAGCAGGTTGTGCATCGAGTAGGGGAAGGGCACCCCAATCACAAAGCCCTTAAAGTCTTTGGGACCGTTGACGTTGCCCTTGTGGCGCTCAGCTACGGTAATGGCCTGGCCATTGATGTTTTCAATGCTGGCCAGCTTGACGCCAAAGGCGGCAGAACCCAGGCCCAGGGTCATGGCGATCGGCATAGGGGCCAGCATGTGGTAGGCGTCGAGTTCGCCTGCGATCGCAGAGTCGCGCACCGCCCCCCAGCTCGGCATCTTCACCACCGAGGCATTAAAGCCATACTTTTCGTAGAAGCCCAGCGGCTCCGACATAATGATTGGCGTGGCGCAGGTAATGGGAATAAAGCCCACCTGAATGTCGGTCTTCTCCAGGTTGCTGGTATCAATGGGGGCCGTCTCGGACTCTTCCGCTGCGGGTTCATCGCTGCCGCCCGCGCAGCTGGCCAGGGTGACCAGAGCCGCCCCCACCGCCATATTCTTGAGAAACTCGCGCCGGGTCGCGCCGCTGTTGCGCACCGAGTCGGCAAAAAACAGACCCGCCTGGGGGCCAAAGGCCGCCGCAAAGGCGTTCTCCAGGCCGCCCGCCTGCTGACAGAGCGCCAGAATCAGTTTCTCGCGCTGGGGATCGTTGCGGCCCACCCGCTTTAAAAACAGCGCCTTGCGCAGCTCGTAGGCGTTGACGGTGTCGGCGGCGCGCAGCTGGTTTTGCTTGTAGATCCCCATCTTGACCAGGTCGTCGACCATATCGACTGGGTCCTGGGGCATGGTGGCCATAAACTGCGAGTGGTCCCCTGTGAAATGCACAATACCGCAGGTTCTACAGGGTTGCCCCGGCAACATCAGGGAGGGTGATGTGCAACTCAAACTGCCCCAGTCGCTTAGCGACTTTGCTACTGCTGAAATGACCATAAATGGATAGTTGAACGCGACAAAAACCTTTCCCTAACCTACCTGAGCGCTCGACCTAACAAAGTGTAGAGACTGCTCGGTTCCTTAACCATCTAGATCGATCACCTAGACTGTGAAGGCTAGCTTACCCAAGCTACTCAGTAAATTTACCAAGCTCAGATCCAAATTACATTGGATCATTTTTGGGACATCGTAGGACTTTCTTTTGGAGTTAATTTTTAAATCCGAAATCAAGTGCTAATTTGTTGTTTCAGCTACAGATTGTTGCCTCCAAGCCTGGGGAGAAACACCGTGAAACTGACGAAACTGTCGAGTAAAATAACTTGCATCGCTGTAGCCCGTAGTCTCAGCAATGTGTCGCACCGACTGGTCGGTGGTAGTCAGCAGGGTTTTGGCCTGGGCTATGCGACGCTCAATAATCCACTGTTTGATGGTACGCCCGGTGTGCGACTGCACCAGGTTGGTGAGGTAAGCGGGAGAGTAGCCGACCTGCTGGGCCACGTCGTTGAGGCTGATGGGCCGGTGGTAATGGGCTTCAATAAAGTCGAAAACGCTGGCCAATTTGGGGTCAGCCGGGAAAATGGGGTGAAGAGACTCTGCGGCTAGCTGTTCCGACTGTGCAGGCGCAGTGCTGTAAAGCTCCAAAATTTCGGCCTGGCGCTGTAGACGGCTGTTGATGGCGGCCAAAAACTGCTCAACGGTGCAGGGTTTGGTCAAATAGTCGTCGGCCCCAAGTTCCATGCCCCGGCGCAGGTCGGCCATGGTGACTTTGGCAGTCAGAAAGATCAGCGGAATGAGGGCGGTCTGTCGTGACTTGCGGAGGGTAGACAGTACCGAATAGCCATCCATATCGGGCATCATGATGTCGCACACCACCAGGTCGGGGCTGTGCTGCTGGGCCATCGCTACCCCGCTGGTGCCGTCGCCAGCGCCCACCGCACGAAACCCTTCAAATTCTAAACATTTGAGAAAAATACTGCGGGTTTGAGCTTCATCTTCAATGATGAGAATGGTCTTCACAATACTGTCAATCCATAGACCAGCGGCTGTTGAATTGGCCTGACTCAGAACCTAATTTCAAAATCTAGCTACCCACTAAAAATATGTAAATACGGAACTGCTACAGCTTTCTAAAAGACAGCCCTCAGCCTGCGAATATGTGCTGCCTCAACTCAAATCTATAGTCATAGGAGGCGGCGTTTTCATCGTCGAAGTGGTGCCAGAAATCGAGATATTGGGTTGGAGATTGAGTCAGAATGTTGCACCAGGCGGTTACTATTTGAAAGCGATCGCATCTCTACAATCCTTTAGTAAACCTTAAGTAGTCAAGCTGTTGTATAGATCGATACATTCTGCTTTGGCTGAGGACAAAATAAGGCCCAGAACGATAGTTCAATGCCGCCGTGACTGAGGCGCTGAGCGCACCCAATTATGCCCGGATTAGCATCAAGATGACCCAAACCTACTGGCTGCCCCCTCGACAGGCTGCCGCCGCCGCCCCCCTGGGGCAGGAGCTAGAGCACCTGCGCCGTCAGCACCAGCTCATTCTCAATGCGGTGGGTGAGGGCATCTACGGGCTCGACCTCGACGGCAACGTCACCTTTGTGAACCCCGCCGCCGCCGATATGATTGGCTGGTCGACCGAGGAGTTGATTGGGCGATCGATGCACGCGGTCATGCACCACTCTCTGGCCGATGGTCGCCCCTATCAGCGGGAGGCCTGCCCAATCTATGCGGCGTTTCAGGACGGCAGCGTGCGGCATGTGACCGACGAGGTGTTTTGGCGCAAAGACGGCACCAGCTTTCCGGTAGAGTACATCAGCACGCCCATGCGCGACGAGGACGGGCGGCTGATTGGCACGGTGGTGACCTTTCGCGACATTACCCAGCGGCGCTGGGCCGAGCAGATTTTGCAGCGGGCCAACGAGGAGCTAGAGCAAAAGGTGCAGGAACGCACCGCCGAGCTGCAGGCGGCGAACCAGCAGCTGCGGCAGCTCAGCGACATGCGATCGCGCTTTGTCTCGATGGTCTGCCACGAGTTTCGCAACCCGCTCAACAATATCGCCCTGACGGTGTCGTCGCTCAACCGCTACGACACCCAGCTGCGCCCCGACGAAAAAACCGACTACCTGCTCACCATCAACGCCAACGTCGAGCGCATGACCCAGATGATCGATGACATTCTAGTGATTGGCAAAATTGAGGCCAAGGTGCTGGAGGTCAACCCCAAACCGCTGGATCTGGTGGTCTTTTGTCAGGAGCTGCTGGCCGAGGGTGACTACCGCCGCCCCCAGGCCCCGATTCAGTTTGTTAGCCGCAGCCGCCAGGTGCTGGCCTGCCTGGATGAGCGGCTGCTGCGATCGATCCTTAGCAACCTGCTGTCGAACGCGATTCGCTACACCCCCGACTCAAATCCAATCTGGCTCAAGCTGGCTAAGCAGCGAGGGCAGGCCATCCTTAGGGTGCAGGATGAGGGCATTGGCATTCCTGTGGGCGATCGCAGGCAGCTGTTTGAGCCCTTTCACCGGGGCCAGAATGTCAGCAACATACCGGGCACGGGGCTGGGACTGAGCATTGTGAAGCAGTTTGTGCAGCTACAGCAGGGCACCATCAAAGTCACCAGCCGGGTGGGGGCGGGCACCACGTTTACGGTTAGTCTGCCTGCGTAATGGGTTTACTGAAGGGGTGGTTCAGCGCCTGAAGCCTAGTGGATTTTGGATCCGCTATTTGCTGCTGTGTAGCGATCGTCCCTAGGGTCAACGCCAGAGCGGCTAGCCTGTGCCACAATTAGCGCCGTGTGATGGAGAGATGACATTGTGACGCAGCGCGTGATGCAGCCAGGCTTTTTATTGATGGCCATCGCTGGGTTCGTTGGCAGTTGGGGGATGCCCAGCGTCTTGGCCTATGCTCAGGTCGAGCCCCCTGCCGTTGAGCCGCCTGCTGTCGAAGTGCTGGACGTTGAAGCGCCGCCTGAAGCTGCTACCCCAGCTGACGCGACCGAAAATGCTGCACCTCCAGCCTCCAACCATCGGGCTCGGCCTGGTCGGCGGCCTGAGCATGTCCCTGCTATACCGCCGCTGCCGCCCTCCCAGCGGCTCCGGGTGCTGCCGCCCGTCGCCCCGGAGGATGCTGCCGGGGAGGCCACCGCTGGAGGTGACCCCGCCGAGCAGATTGCCCCAGCCGTAATCGAGCTGTCGCCCACCGGACGCCCCCCCAGCCCGGTGGTGTTTTTGGCCATGCAGCAGGAGCTTAGAAACCTGATTGGTCGCTTTGAGAGCGCCCTGATCATGGCCAGTTCTTTAAATGCGCCGACGGCGCTGACGCTGCCCGCGCAGCCGCCCGCGCTGAGCGCCGCCAATCAGGCCAAGCTCACCGAAGGCACCTACCTGCACCCCGCCTTGGAAGACGCTCAGCAGCTCTTAAACGAGTGGGACGCGCTGCTGGCGGCGGGTAAGCACAGTGAGTTGCGCGATCGCTGGCTGGCTACCCGCACCGCCCTGTGGGACAACTTTGCCACCGATCGCCCCATCGATCAGGGCGAAATTCGGGCCGTGTGGCTCGATCGCGGCACCATTGTGCAGGCCAAGTCGCCCCAGGGGCTGAGCGCCATCTTCGACAAACTGGCTGCCGCTGGCATCAATACCGTCTTCTTTGAAACCGTGAACGCAGGCTACACCATCTACCCCAGCCAGGTGGCCCCCGAGCAAAACCCCCTCACTCGCGGTTGGGATCCGCTGGCTGCCGCTGTGGAGCTAGCCCACCAGCGCGGCATGACCCTGCACGCCTGGGTGTGGGTGTTTGCGGCGGGCAACCAGCGCCACAACCGCCTGCTCAACCAGCCCGCCGACTACCCCGGCCCGGTTATCTCCCAGCACCCGACCTGGGCGGGCTATGACAACAGCGGCAACCGCATTCCTCGTGGGCAAGACAAGCCCTTTCTCGACCCCGCCAACCCCGAGGTACGCAGCTACCTGACCCGGCTGATGACCGAAATCGTCACCCAGTACGAGGTCGATGGCCTGCAGCTCGACTACATTCGCTACCCCTTCCAAGACCCTGGGGCCAACCGCACCTACGGCTACGGCGACGTGGCCCGCTGGCGGTTTCAGAGCACCAGCGGGGTTGACCCGCTGACCCTGAACCCCCGCGCCAGCGGCCTCGATCGCAATCAGGAGATTCAGCAGCAGGTGCTGTGGCAGCGCTGGACTGAGTTTCGAACCCAGCAGGTAACCTCGTTTGTAGAGAGCATTTCCAGTACCCTGCGGCGGCAGCGCCCTGGCCTTATCATCTCGGCAGCGGTATTTGCCAACCCTGAGCACGAACGCCTCCAGCGCATTCAGCAAGACTGGGGCACCTGGGCGCGGGCCCACTACCTCGACTGGATTGTGCTGATGAGCTACGCAGGCGATACCAGCCGCTTTGAGCGCATTGTCTCCCCGTGGCTGGTGAATGAATCGTTTGGCTCTACCCTGGTCATTCCCGGCATTCGCCTGCTCAACCTGTCGAATGCTGCCACTATCGACCAGATGCAGGCCAGCCGCGACCTGCCCACTCCCGGCTATGCTCTGTTTGCCACCGCCGACCTGAATGCTGAGCTGAATGCGGTGCTGGCCCAGACCCAGGCCCCGGTCGGCAACGGCAGCCAGCCCGGCCCCACCACGCCCTACGCTATGGCCTTTAGCCGCTACGAGGCGCTTCAGCGCGAGTGGAGCTGGCTACTCACCCAAGACCGTCTGTGGATGGAGGGCGGCAAGTTGGACCCCTGGATTGAGACGGTCAACGCGCTGGGCACCGAGTTTGAGACCCTGACTCAAGAGCCGTCGCGCCGCCACCTGGCCAATGTCAAGGCCGGACTCGCTAGAGTGCAGGAGCCGCTGAATCAGGGAGTGCTGATCGACACGGCCAACAGCCGCTACCGACTGCGATCGTGGCAGCATCGGCTGGCTGCGATCGAGCAGTTGTTGACGTATGGGGAGAGAACTCAGCCCTAATCCTTTGAACCATAAACTAATACCAAGCAGCAGAAATTATAAATCGGGGTTCTAGAATGTGTGAGTTTTGGAGTAATCTGCTGAGCCAGTTTCAAATTTCCACCTTAGAATCTCATGCACCTGAGGTTTTAACTGAAAGGGAGCTAAGAAACTTTGAACTTCAAGCAGGGATGCTACCACTTCAATACAAAAACTTTTGCAAAACGTTTGGTTCATCACTAATACCTGCTTCAGGAATGCAACTCTTTTGCCCAAATGCAGATTTGTCTGAAATGCATCTTTACCCATTCAGATTAGAGCTTGAAGAAGATTTTCTTCCAACGCATGACCTGAGCCAATTAGAGGAAAGCCTGAAATCCCTCATCAACATTTTAATGGCAGGCACTCCGCTCGTTTTTGGAACAGACCCTAGCGCAAGAATTTACTTATTCGACTTAGAGTCTTATTTGGAGCTTGACAAAAGTTGCGATATCTGGTGTGTTAGCTTAGATAGCTTTGACGATGGATCAATCTTGATGGGCAGAGATTTTCGTGATTTTTTCACGACATATTTTCTGGGATTGTATGGATCTCCGAGAGAATCCAGAGAACTTATAGAGCCAATCTCCCCTGAAGACTACAATTTGGTGAGATTTAACTCTCAAGAGGTTTTAAGAGATGCAAAAAATTATTAGTTGTATATCATAGCTACAGCCGTTTGAGTCTTCTGTAGGTTGGGTGAAACGAAGTGAAACCCAACACCAAATTTTGTTTTGTTGGGTTTTGCTAACGCGCTACCCAACCTACAGGTTTAAGCAGCGAGTTTTGCTACCATTTCGGCTCGTGACGACACGTTGAGCTTGCGAAAGATGCGTTTTAGCGCCTGCTTGACGGAGTTTTCGGTAATCCAGAGGGCGGCTCCGATTTCTTTGTTGGTGAGTCCTTGGGCGACGAGTTCAACAATTTCGGCTTCGCGGGGGGTGAGGCGGCTGTGGTCTAACCCCGACTCGGGCTTGGCCCGCAGTGCCGCCAGCTTGGTCGATAGGTGCAGACACAGCGCCCCCAGGTCGGCCAGATTGTCAGCATTAAAGGCACCATCGTCGCGGTGGCGGGTGAAGGCGATGCCGCCTACCAGCTGCCCCTCACTGACGATTGGCCCTGCCATGACGTGGCCGTGGTCGGCGCGGGGGCACAGGGTTGGCCATACTCCCGGCGGCAGCACCACCTCATCGTGCACAGCGGCATGGCGCTGCACCAGATAGCGCAACACCGGGTTGTAGTCTAGCGATAGGGCCAGGCGCATTAGCCTGGGCGAATTTTGATCGACGGTGGGAAACTCGCTGGCAAAATTTAGGCTCCAGCGGCGGGCCGCGAAGTAGTCGCCCAGCTGCGCCATGATTCGCTGCCTGAGGTCGGCCTCGGTTTGGGTTTGGGCGATCGCACTAAACAGCGCCTGGAGCGAACCAGGTTGGCTAGAGATGTCCATAGGTATAACCCCCTGGCAAAGTGTACCCGATCGAGGTCTATTGCTCCGAGCGCAACCTCTTTATTGTGAAGAACAGCTGGGGAATGAAGCGTGGTTTGTTCCCTACCAATCTATCTCTATTGTGCTGCTCGTGATGACCTCTATTGCAAATTCTCCTGACTCTAGTGCAGATCAGCTACTTAGTGAAACACCGCCTGTAGCTCGATCAGCGGTGCTTGGTTTTTATGCCGTCGCCATACTTTTCAATCTCTGTTTAGTAGCGCAGCTGCTGAGCGTTGGCCTGGCCTATTTTTATGACCCCGCCTGGTGGAACCTTCATGTTTGGCTGGTGCGGGGCTACGGTGGGCTGTCGCTCATTCTGCTGGTTTGGGCCTGCTGGCTGCCGTTTTCTCAGCGCATAAGAGCCTTGGCCATTAGCCTGACTGTGCTACTGGGGCTACAGTTTGCAACCGTTCACATGCCGCTGCCCCTGGCTATTTTTCACCCATTAATTGGGTTTTCGCTATTTTCAATATCGGCCACGCTAGTGCATCGGGTAAAGCACATGCTGTCGCCTCAATCCGCTGCCCATAAGGCTTAACTTTACTGAGGAAATTGCTGTGAACCGCTACGCAAATCCCGATGTTCTAGTCGATACTCAATGGCTTGAAGACCATCTTCACGATCCCAACCTGCGGATTTTAGAAGTGGATATGAGCCCTGAACCTTACGAGAAATCCCATATTCCAGGCGCGGTCTTTTTGAATCCAATTACTGATCTGCTGCGGCCCGATCTGCGCCTCAACACTGACCCCGATGCCGTGAATAATTGGCTATCGCAGATGGGCATCGGCCCTGAGACAACTGTGGTGGCCTACGGCAGTGATCCTGGTACAGGGGCCTGGATTTTTTGGTTGCTTCAGGCCGTTGGCCACCGGCAGGTCAAAGTACTCAATGGCGGCTACCAGCGCTGGATGGCTGAGGACCGCCCGGTGGCAAATGCGCTGACAATGGTTGCGCCCACGCAGTATTCTGCCAAGTCTTTCGACGCCAGTTTTCGAGTGCTTTTAGCAGAGGTTGAGGCGGCGATCGCAAACCCTAACCAGGTCTTGTTAGATGTTCGCACCCTGCCTGAATATCAGGGACGACTATTCTTAATGAAGCCGCCCAAAGATGCAGAGCGGGCAGGGCATATCCCTGGAGCCATTCATCTAGAGCATACGCTGATGCTCAACGACGATGGCACCTTTAAGCCAGTCGAAAAACTACAGGCGCTGTTTGAGCAGCGAAGCATTACGCCCGATCGCGAGGTGTTTCCCTACTGCGCGATCGGGGGGCGATCGGCCTGTGTGTGGTTTGTTTTGACCTACCTGCTGGGCTACCCCAACGTTCGCAACTACGATGGCTCATGGAACGAGTGGGGGCGTCTGCCCCATACTCCTGTCGAGACTAGAGCCAAGCCTAGACCTGCTAGTCGCCACCCACGCTGATAGGGGTGCCTACAATGTCTGCCCCGGTTAAATTAGCGTCGAGAAACGAGGCTCCGTTGACTTCAGCAAAGTAGACAGAAGCATCGGTCAGATTGGCTTCGTCAAGAGTCGCATCTTGGAGCAGGGCATTAGTCAGAAAAGCGCTAGTCAGGTCGGCCCCGGTGAGGTCGGCACGGCTGAGATCGGCCCCTTCTAGGTTGGCTTCAACCAGGGTGGCCCCCTGCAAATCGGCGTCGCGCAGGTCGGCCCCAATCAGGTGGGCCTGGGTCAAATCTGCGCCTGACAGGTCACACCCCTGACAGAGATTGGTTTCGAGCAGCTGCTGCACGTGAGCCGGGTTTTCGGCCTGTACAGGCATAGCAAAAGCTACAGGAATAGCGGCTGCGGCTCCAGCTAGTAGAGAGAGTTTCATGGAGGTGTCCTCCGGATGTGGATAATGGGTGCCAGCACAAGGTTCAAAGGCTCGCTCCTGGGGCGATCGCTCTTTGGCCTGGCTGGCGTCAGTAGTTCGCTGCGATCGCCCCTAGGTCTTGCCCCTGAGTCTCACGTGTGCCTCGCCATTGGGCAATAAGGTAGGCAAGCAGGATGGACGACGCATCTACACTCAAACTATATCGGCCACACTGGCCCCTGCCATCAGCAGTAAGATAGGTCTTGCGCCTGTGCTACTCCTCGATCGTAGCCCTTTCTTTGGGCCATTGGGGCAGGATATCCGTACCGTAAAGAATCGCAATTTTCCTATGCTCACCCTCATTCACAAGCTCAACCCCAACCAGGTTGAGCAGCTGCATCAAATGTACTTGCAAGAATGGTGGAGCAAGGAACGCGCCCTGGCCGATGTGCCCACGCTGCTGCACAACAGCGACCTGCTCTTTGGCCTTTGGGATGAGGAATCGCAGCGACTGGCGGCCTTTTGCCGCGTGCTGACCGACTGGGTCTACCGGGCGATTGTCTTCGACGTAATTGTGGCGGCAGACTATCGCGGGCAAGGCTTGGGGACCAAGCTGATCGAGCATGTGACCACCCACCCGCAGCTAGCTCAGGTGGAGTGCATTCAGCTGTTCTGCACACCCGAGATGCAGCCGTTTTATGAAAAATATGGCTTTACGCAGGCGCAGCAGACGTTGATGGTGCGGCCTTGTGGAGAGTAGGGGAGTGGATGGGTAGGCGGGTGGATGAGTAGGTGGGTGGATGGGTGGCTATGCTATCGAGTACAGGCAGCTCATGTATGGGCAAACGACGTTTGCCCATACATGAGCTGACGCACTAATCATTTTCATTTTGAACTTTGCATTTTGAACTCTGCGCAGGGGTACTAGGCAGAGTTATCTATAACTTCAGACTCTGGTTCAGGAGCCTGCAAGGCAGGGGGAGCAGGACAGACAATTTGCAAAGACTCCTGAGTCTGGGGGTGGGGCAGCTCTAGTCGGTAGGCGTGCAGATGGTAGCCAATGTCGCCGGGGACGGGAATTCGGCCATCCTCATCGGGTGCGACGGGTAGCGGTATGCCCCCTGGGCCGTAGAGTGGATCGCCCAGCAGCGGATAACCCGCTGCGGCCAGGTGAATGCGAATTTGGTGGGGTCGCCCGGTGCGAATGGTGACCTCTACCAGGGTGGAGTCGGCAGTGCGTTGTATAACTTTCCCTTCGCTATAGGCGGGCAAACCGTTTGGGCTAGCAGCATACACATAGCCCAACACCGGATGATCGACTTTGCCGATCGCCGTCGTCAGCGTAAACACATCGGGCAAGTCGCTAGCCCCCACCAGCGCCCGGTAGGTCTTGCGAATGGGGTGCGGAGCCTGGGGATCGGCGGCGGTAGCGGTGGACTCGCGCAGCTGCCGACTCAGCACCGATCGCGCCAGAGTCGACCTACCCAAAATCATCACCCCCGACGTACCCCGCCCCAGCCGATGCACCGGAATCGGCGGATTCTCTGGGTAGCACAGCTTGAGCTGGTGCAGCAGCGTGTGAGTCAGAAAGTTGCTCCCCGGCAGCACCGGCAAACCCGCAGGCTTAGCGATCGCCACCAAATCCTCATCCTCATACAGCACCTCAAACGCCAGCGGCACTTCCGGCTCTTGCCACGGTGGGCGGTGGTAGGTCAGCGTTTGCCCCGGCTGAAGGCGATCGTCTGGGGCGACAGAATACCCATTCTGGCGGATCTGGCTGGAGAGGATGCGATCGCGCCATTCTTCGCGACTGGAGTGGCGGTAGCGATTTGTGTAAAAGTCCAGTACCGAAAGATTCGCTTCGGCGGGGGTGATGCGATCGCGGTAAACCCATCCTTGGTTCATTCTTGTTCCATCGTGGAGAATGCCTTAAATGGTGCATTGCGGAGGGGATGGTGCATTGCTTCGCGAATGCACCCTACGAGATGGTTAAGAGCGATCGCAGTTGCCAACAGGTCACTTTGCAGAACAGAGGTTTAAACTGGCCCATCGACCCATCCTTTCCGTGAGGTGAAGGACGGCGGAACGTCCTTCTCGATGGGGGTCTGGGGCCAGCGAAATGGCCCCAGCGGTAGGCTTGGCGTTTCACCGATAGCTTCCACTCAACGTTATCTGAAAGACTGTGAATCACCAAAACCTAGTAGGGCAGACGACCGTTTGCCCCTACAGCAAACAACCCATGTCCAACATAAGGCTAATGGTGCGTCGCAAAAACTGATTAGGGCAAACAACCGTTTGCCCCTACACCAATCGCTTCACCCGCTCCTTCGCCTCCGCCCGAATCTGCTTCACCCGCCGAAACAGCTCCGTTCCGGTATGGATATAGCTCTCCTCATAGCTCATCGTAAACCGCTCCAGCTCATCCAGCCCATCCTCCAGCAGCCCCAGACAGTGGTACAAATCAGCCGCTACCCCTGCCGTACTCGCCGGGTTCGCCATCGAGTTAAACTTGCCCTGAGCCTGCCCCAGCCACGTGCGCCCCTGCTCTAAATACGCCATGAACCCCTCCATCAGCTCATCGTCGAAGGGGTCAGCCGAGAGCTTGCGAATCTCTGCCCTTAGCGGCGACATAATCTTGCCCACCAGTCTATCTACCGGGCCGTACACCAGCTTCAGCCAGGCATCTTCTCGCGCCTCAGACGACTGCGTAGCCTCCCGCGCGTAGCGATACACCTCCTGCGCATCAGCCGTGCGCTTGGCCCGATTGGCAGCACTCGTCACCGGATCCACCGTCGCCACCCCCTGGCGCTGCTGGTCGTAGACCGTGCGCCGCGATGGGTCACCAATCACCTCGTAGGCGGTATTGATACGGGCAATGCGATCGTGCGACGCCTGATCGCTCTGGCTGTCGGGGTGATACTGCTTCGCCAACCGACGGTAGGCGCGCTTAATCTCTGCCTGGGTTGCCGTCTCGTTAACGTCGAGGGTTTGGTAGTGGGTCTCTTTTGCCATAGGGCCATTGTAGAAGAGACCGGCGGTAGAGGGGAGGGGCGGCGTTCAGGAGATGGGGAGGTGAGGGGTTAGCGGAGGTTATTGGATTTGGAAGGCAGGACAGGGGGAGCGGATTGGGGTGGAAGAGGGCGATTAGCGATCGCGGTACCCAGCAGCACCAGCCCGCAGCCCAGCCCCATCGAGGCGGTGACCGTTTCGCCCAGCCACAGCGCCCCCCACACCATGGCAAACAGCGGAATCAGGTAGCCCACCGTCAGCGCTCGGGTCGAGCCCAGGTGAGCAATCAGCCGAAAGTACAGCAGGTAGGCCAGGGCCGTAGACAGCAGGGCCAGGGCCACGACCGCCGCCATACTCTGGGTCGAGGGCATAGCCTCAGGAGTTGTGAACGGCAGCAGCGGCAGCAGCACCAGCGCGGCCCCCGCCAGGCTGCCAGCCGCAATCACCAGCGACGGCACCTCAGCCAGATGACGGCGTACGTAGGGAGCCGCGATCGCATAGCAGCAGGCCGCCCCCAGCCCGGCCACCATCGCCAGTCCATAGCCGCTGGCATCCATCGCCGGTTGCCAGCCCAGCAGTACCACTACCCCCACAAACCCAGTTGCTAAACCCGCAAACTGCGCCACTGAGTAGCGCTCCCGCAGCCAGACCAGAGCGATCGCTGTGCCAAACAGCGGCGCGGTAGCATTCAAAATCGAGGTCAACCCTGCCGGTAGGGTCAGGGTGGCGAAGGCCAGCAGCACAAAGGGCAGCGCCGAGTTGAGCACCCCCACCACCAGCAGAGGTCGCCAGAGGGCCAGCCCAACCTGCCATTTTCCCTGCCGCATCAGCAAAGGCACCAGCACCGCACTGGCCAGCACCAGCCGCAGCTCAATCAGCCACACCGGGCCAAACTCCGGAGCCGCCACCCGCATAAACAAAAACGAGCCGCCCCAGACGGCGGCCAGCAAAACAAACTCCACCACCGCCTGCCACCGTTTCATGCCGCTGCCTCTTTCCTGTCAACAATGCGGCCCAAACCGCCAACGGTTCGACCAGCTCACTACAAGTCCAAAATCTAAAATCCAAAATTGTCCCTACCTTCCCGGCAGCTGCCCCGTCCGCTCCATCTCCAGCAGCAGCCGTTTGCGCCACAGTCCCCCACCATAGCCGGTCAGCGAGCCGTCTTTGCCAATCACCCGGTGGCAGGGCACCACAATGCTGATCCGGTTGGTGCCGTTGGCCCGCGCCACCGCCCGCATCGCCGTCGGTTGGCCAATGCGGCGGGCCAGCTCGTCGTAGGCAATGGTCTCACCGTGGGGAATGCGCTGCAGTTCTTCCCAAACCATGACTTGAAACGGGGTGCCCTGGAGGGCAAGGGGTAGGGTAAAAGCGGTGCGATCGCCCCCAAAATACTCCCCCAGCTCGGTTCTCAGCATATCCAGATGGGGATGGCCGACCGGCAGTACTGCGCTGTCGAATCGCTGACGCAGGGTGGTGTAGTGGCGCTCCAGACTGCGGCGATGGCCCTTCAGGGCCGGGCCTTGACCATCGCAGTATTCCAGCAGGCACAGCCCTTCGTCTACTGCCCCAGCCACCATCAGCCCCAGCGGCGTTTCAATTAGCTCGACTGCGATGTAGCGCTGAGACTCAGCCTGGCCCGGCGGCACCCCAAAGGTTTTGGTAAAGGCCTCTCGAAAGCCGCTGTAGGAGTCGTAGCCGTGGGCAAACACCACGTCATCCAGCGATTCGCCCTCGCGAATTTGGGTAAAGGCCCCGGCCAGCCGCCGCGATCGGCACCAGTCGGCAAAGGTCATGCCGTAGTGGTCTTTAAACCACCGCCGCGCCCGCTCTGGGGTGACCCCCAACTCCTGCCAGTCCTGGGCCGAGAGCTTCTGCCCAGCCTGGGCCTCAACCCGCTCCATCAGCTGGTTTACCCAGTCGGGCGGCTGCAACCGGCTGGCTTCGGGGCGGCAGCGCTTGCAGGGGCGATACCCGGCCAGCACCGCCTCCCGCAGCGACAGAAAAAATTCAATGTTTTCGCGCTTGGGGCACGACGAGCACGAGGGCCGACAAAAAATGCCCGTAGTGCGTACCGCCACAAAAAACAGGCCATCGTAGCTGCCGTCTTTGCTATAAAAGGCGGCCTCCATTTCGGTTTGGGAGGGAACAAAGCTCAAGGTCATTTGCATGGGTAATGCCCCAATTCATAGGGCTATTGTGGTCAACTTGCGCCGCTGCCGTCCACCGAAAAAGCGATGGCTTATTTAGATTGAATCTCCCTTGGCTAACCCCAGCTGAGCTAGACAGACACCCTAAAGCCTGTGGCTTGGCCATGCCTGTGCTCCTCTGGAAGCCATTCGCTTGGAAGCGAGGTTTCTCAAGGCGGATTGGCTTCAAGAATAGCCATCTCTTTCGATCAATCGCCGTTCCCTGAGCGGAGTCGAAGGGAGCGGAGTCGAAGGGAACGGCTATAGCTGTGTTTACCGTGGGGGAGGGTATCAGCGACATGGACAATGGATATTAGTCTTCCTTTGCCTGCTGAGCCAGCATTTCGTCGATGAAGGCTTGCCAGGTGGGGTTGGGCTGCCAGATGCGGTGCAGGTCAGTGCGGGCCACGGGTTCCTCTACCCCCAAACGCAGCACCCGGTACAGGTAGACAAAGGCAGAAACCCGCATGTTCAGAGCGCAGTGAACCAGGGTTTTGTAGTCGCGGTTGCGCTCCATTACCTTAAAGAAAATCTCCAAATCGGTCGGGGTTGGCGCTTCCCACACCACTGGAATATGGAAGTGCGTCATCCCCAAACTCTTAACCAGCTCCGCCTCGTTAGGGATCGCATGGTCGGAAGTCGAGAGGGCCAGGTTAATCACCACTGTATAGTCCGCCTGGGCCAGGGCCTCAAACTGCTCAGCCGTGGGCTGCCCCGCGGTCGCCAGGGTAGGCGAAAGGGCCAGGTAGTTGCGAATGGTGGTCAGCTCGGCGGCGGTCATAGCCAGATTCCCCAATGCGATTCAGTACGATAGAGACACGATAAACCTTCACCCTGGAGACTCAACCCATGGCTATGGTGGAATCTACCATGCTACCCCTGGGCACCGCTGCCCCCCACTTTGAACTGACCGATGTGGTCAGTGGCGCAACGATTAATCTGGGCACCTTCGCCGATGCTCCGGCCCTGCTGGTGATGTTTATCTGCCGCCACTGCCCGTTTGTGAAGCATGTGGAGCAGGAGCTAGCCCGCATGGGCAAAGACTACGGCCCCAAGGGCGTAGGCATTGTCGCCATCAGCTCTAACAGCGTGCAAACCCACCCCCAGGATGGCCCTGAGCACCTCAAGGCCCAGGCGGAGTCGGTGGGCTTTACTTTTCCCTACTGCTTTGATGAGACTCAGGAGGTGGCCAAAGCCTACACCGCCGCCTGCACCCCCGATTTCTTTGTCTTTGACCAGGCCAAAACCCTCGCCTACCGGGGTCAGCTCGACGACAGCCGACCCGGTAACGATGTGCCTGTGACCGGCCAAGACCTGCGTGCGGCCCTTGATGCGGTGCTAGCCGCCGAGGCGATGCCCGGCCACCAGAAACCCAGCATTGGCTGCAACATTAAGTGGGCACCGGGTAATGAGCCAGATTATTTTGGCTAATGTCGCCAAAACGTCACAGAATGCGAAGAATCGCTGAATTCTGAAACTCGTCGTTCTAAGCTGCAATCACTGGTGCAGGTATCTACTCGATCGCTAGGCAACCCCCACCGATCGCTGAGCGGAGTCGAAGCGATCGGTGGGGATTGTGCAACCTTTGATTGCCCCTGCGACTCGGTCTCAGCCAGCTGAGCCGCAGAGAACTCTAGCTCAACCACCTGATGGGGATTATGAGCCAATTGCGCCGTTTTTTCAAACTCTGTCTGGTGGGCCTGCTCGCGGGGCTGCTGCTCCAGGCGATTGGCTGCGGCGATGGCACCGGATCTGAGCAGCCCATGCGGCTGACCATTGGGCTGGTGAGCTACGACGACGGCGCTAGCTCGCTGGAGAAATACGAGCGCTTTCAAACTTACCTGGCTGAACAGCTCAAGGCGGTGGTCGAGCTAGAGCCGGTGTTCAACGAAATTCGCGCCGTGGAGCAGGTGCGGGCCGCTAACTGGTCGCTGGTGTTTGCCCCCTCAGGGCTGGCCGCGATCGCGATCGCCGAAGCCAACTACCTGCCCATTTTCCCCACCCTGGGCACCCCCAACCAGAAGTCGGTGCTGGTGGTGCGCGACGACAGCCCCTTTCAAACCCTGGGTGATTTGGCCAATGAGGCGATCGCCCTGGGCGAGGCGGGGTCGGCCACGGGCTACTACCTGCCCCTCTACGACCTCTACGGCCTCACCCTGGAGAAAATTGAGTTTGCCTCCACTCCGGCCACGGCGCTGGAGTGGGTGGCCGATGGCCGGGTGGCGGCGGGAGCCCTGTCAGAGGACGACTTTCAGCAGTACCGCCGGGGCTTTGAGGATGGGGCGTTTCGCATTTTGCATGCCAGTCGCGCCGTCCCGCCCGGAGCGGTTTTGATCAGCCCCCAGGTCGATCGTAATCAGCAGCAGTACATCGAGCAGGCCATGCAGAACGCACCCTCGGCCCTGACGGCGGATGCGGGCTACATTCCCAACGCCACGCCGCCCGACCTGAGCCAGCTGATTGCCCTGGTCGAAAAAGTGCGCCCCCTGGAAGCTCGCGTCAAGGAGCAGCCAGCGGTGCTAACGATCGAATGAGCCGCGAGGGAACAATCGGTAGGCTAGAATCAAGCCTGTAGCTGTTTGCTGAGCCAAGCCGAATTGGCCCCCGCGCTGAGGGTCAATGTCAAGAAATCAGGGGTGTTTACTACCGCATCGCCAGCCATCAGGGAATACTTCAGGAAACGGCTGTGCATTGGGTGAAAGTAACTGTAGACAACGGCAGCGACTGTCGGCCGCTGTCTGCTTCACTGTCCTTAGTAACCCCTAGAGCTGATGAGTGTGACCCACGGATATCGCACCCTCGCTGCGATTATGCTGACCGATGCGGTGGGCTTTAGCGCCCGCATGTCGGTACGCGAAGAACTAACGCTCTCCCAGCTGCAGCGCGACCAGGCGCTGATGGAAACGCTCTGTCAGCAGTTTGAAGGTAAGGTGCTGAAATCGACTGGTGACGGCCTGCTGATGTATTTTGCCAGCGCCGTGCAGGCCGTGAGCTGCGGGCTCGAGATTCAGCGAGAACTGGCCCGCATTAATGCCAGCGTAGATGGCGACCTGGCGCTGCTGCACCGCATTGGCATTCACCTGGGCGATGTCTTTTTTAGCCAGTCGGATGTGATGGGCAATGGGGTCAATATCGCCGCCCGTCTGCAAACCGAAGCCCACCCCAGCGGTCTCTGTATTTCTAAAATTGTCTACGACGTGGTCAAGTCGCGGCTTGATCTAGATGTCACCTATGCGGGGCCGTTGCAGCTCAAAAATATTCAGGAACTGGTGCCCGCTTACCACGTTCACGCGCTGCCCAGGGCTAGCCAGGAGGCGAGTCCCGCGCCTGCCGAGAATGCGCCCGACCCCGGCCTGGATCTGGTGGGCGATCGCAAGCTCGTCACCCCCGGCAGCAAAATTGGCGGTCGCTACATTGTGCAGCGGGTGCTGGGCCAGGGGGGCTTTGGGCGATCGTACCTGGTCGAAGACTCGCAGCGCTTTGGTGAAGCCTGCGTGCTGAAGGAGTTTTTCCCGACCAAAAAAACGGCCAACAATCTGCAAAAAGCGCTCGATCTCTTTAAGCGAGAAGCCAAAACCCTCTACCAGCTCGACCACCCCCAGGTGCCCAAGTTTTTGGCCTGCTTTACCCAGCGCAATCGCCTGTTCATTGTGCAGGAATACATCGACGGCGTGCCCTACTCACAGCTGATCAAGCAGCGCCGCCAGCAGGATAGCCAGTTCTCTGAAGCCGAAGTGATTCAGTGGCTGATGCAGATGCTGCAGGTGCTCGACTACCTTCACGGGCTCAACATTGTGCACCGCGATATTTCGCCCGACAACATTATGTACTGCCGCGATCGCAACCTGCCGGTGCTGATCGACTTTGGCCTGGTTAGCGATGCCATTAGCACGCTGCTGTCGGGTGAGGCGACCTCCCCCGACGAGGCCCAGCCCGCCACCATGGTGGGCAAGTTTGGCTACTCGCCGCCCGAGCAAATTCAGCTGGGGCAGTGTTACCCCTGTAGTGACCTCTATGCGCTGGGGGTAACTGCGATCGTGCTGCTGACGGGCCGCTACCCCCGCGATCTGATCGATCAGGATTCTCTAGAGTGGCGCTGGCAGTCTTACGTCAGCCTCAGCCCGGCCCTGGCAGGTATTCTCACCCAGCTGGTACAGCAAAAACCAAAAGCCCGCTTTCAGAGTGCGGCTGATGTGGTGCAGCGGTTAACGCCGCTGGTCGCCGCTGTTGCGCCCAGCTCTCCATTGGTGGTGGAGCCGAGCTGGGCGCAGGCCGTCAATCGGTCAGAGTCGCCCACTGCCGCCGATCCAAGCACCGCCTCAGAGCTGCACGATCCCTCGTTTATCGAAACCTGTCGCCATGAGCTGGCCCGCTGCATTGGCCCCATGGCCAGCGTCATCGTCGAAGAAATGATCGACCAGTACCCCCAGGCCACTCCAGAAGAGTTTGTCGATATTTTGGCCAGCCAGCTCTCCAATGGACGGCAGGCGACAGATTTCGTCAGTCGTCTTCAGCTTGCCGTAGGCAGCCACATCAGCTCAGACGCGAATTCCCAAGATTTTCCTGAGCCAGATTCGGCCCAGTTTGCAGAGTCAACCCTGCCCATTAGCGAAGAACGCCCCAGCCCAGAATTTCTCAGCCGCTGTCGGCAAACCCTGACTCGCTGCATTGGCCCCATGGCCAACTATCTGATCGACGACACCCTGGCTGATTTTCCCAATCTTGCGCCTCAAGATTTGGTCACTCGCCTGGCTGCCGAAATTCCCGATCGCAAGAAGGCCGACGAGTTTTGCAGGCAAATGCAGTAGGGGCAGTTGGGTTTCGTTCCGCAACCGCAACCTACATCTGGTGATTTTATTTATGGCACTCTACTTGGCCAGCGCCAGAACGGTTAGGACAAGCTCCATACCCTTGAAGCAATGGCATCGCTATAACTTCAACCGTTGAGGATGGCCGCCAAGACAGCTTCTACATCCTCTAATCCGCAGCCGCCTGTGCCCTCGGCCCAGTTCAGCAGCGCGGCAACCCGATCGCCCAGCGGAGCCGATGACCCCGGCATTGAACCAGCGGGGGGCTGTAAGGCAAAGACGATTTGCTCAAACTGTGGGTTGGGCAACCCCGAGAGCCGCCGCATCAGCTTCAGCCGCGCCTGCAAATCCTTCGTTGGCCCCTTTTCATCGGTTGAGGCCGGGCTGGGGCGCGGCGGGGGCGCACTGGTTGTACTGTTAGATGCTGCTGTGCCAAACAAAGGCTCGCCCATTGCAACCTTCAGTCGCTCCAAAGGCGGCACCAGGGGGTCTTCGTCGGTAAAGTTCACCCCCACCAGGCTATACATCCAGGTGGGGCGCTGCACCTCTTCATAGATGAGGGGGATGAAGCGGTTGTTGCGATCGCTCATGCCCTGCACTGTCGTAATGGTGGCTTCCATATCGGTGTTGCCGCTCTCAAAGTAGCGGGGCGAGATCACTGCCAGCACCAGTCGACTGGCCTGGCAGCAGCGCTCCATCTCATTCAAAAACGTCGCCCTTGGCGAAAAATCGACCTCGTCGAAGGCGACACGGTAGCCCGCCGCTTTCAGCTCCTTCAGCAGCCAGCGGGCAAAGGCCTTATCGGGTTCCTGGCGGCGATAGCTAATAAACGCGTCGTACTGATAGGTAGAAGATGTCATAGGGGCCGCAGCGCATCTTTGTCGGCTTCATCACCGCAACGGGCAACTCGGCTAGCTTTATGGGTTTGCGTCCAATTGTATCCGGTCTGCACTGCCGCACAGCCGAGACGGCCATCCCACAAAGCCAGGAACCTCCTCGGTTTATAGAGATCTCGTAGGGGCATTGCACTGCAATGCCCCTACAAACGGGGCGTATATAGGCAGAATTCGGCGCTAGGCACAAATTAGGCCAGTGAATGAGCTATTTACTCAAAAAATCGCCTGAATTGCGGCGTCCTTCGCGGTAGCGCTCCAACCGCTGCATGGCCATCTGCAAACTCATCTGCATGCGGTTAAAGGCCTCGGCCAGCTTGCCCACTTCGTCTTTAGAGTTAACAACAAACTCTGCGCCGGGGTCGCCCATGCTGGCGGCCTCTGCCGCCAGCGCCATACGGTTGAGGGGCCGCACCACGTAGCGCTTGAGCCAGAGATTCACCAGCACAATCGCCACCGCAAACGCCAGGATAAAAATGCCCAGAATCAGCAGCAGCGACTGGCGCGCACTTTTGAGCACCTTTTCGGCGGGCACAGAAATCATTTGTGCCCCCACAATTTCATCCAAATTCCAGCCAAAGCCATTGCTGCTGCCGTAGCGCTCGATCATGCTGGCGGGGGCGGCGGCGGGGGTGCTGTGGCACTCTAAACAGCTCGCCTTCGTAATTTTGATCGGTCGAGCAATGTAGTAGAGATCGCCCGCTGGGGTGCGCCGAAATCCGCTCGTTTCCTGAGCCGTACTTTGCTGCTTAAACTGCTCGACTAGCTGTGCCTCAAAGCCATCGGCTTTGTCTCTTAAATTGGTGGGGTTGAGCGTGGCTTCTTTGTAGAAGAAATCGGCATAGATGGGGTTGCCGCGAAAGGTTTCAAACACCTCACGGGCCGAGTAGGCAGGCACGGTTTCGGGCAAAAATTCGGTGCTGAGGCGATCGACCAGTTCTGGGTTGACCTGGTTGGTGGTGTAGTCGCGCACCGAGTTCATGGTTTCCATCAGCATCAGTGCTTTGGTCGTCAGCTGCGCCTGGGCGTTGTGGTTGAGCACCGAGGACAGGGCAATGCTGCTGGCGATGATGCCACCTAGAAAGACGAGCAGCAGCAGCAGGGTAAATTTTTGGCCGAGTTGCAGGTTGTCGAGCTTCAGCATGGGGTGGCGATTGTGGTGGTGAGTTCCGAGATTAAATACACCCTTAAAAAGCCTGCTTCCGGAGATGCAAAGCGGTTTTCAAAGAAGGGCAACATTCAGCGATGCCCAGGCTGTGCGTTTGCAGAACCGCTTCTGCCGATTTTAGAGTAAATATTGCTACCAATAGAGCATCAGTAACAGTTCATCACGCTTGCTCTTTAGCGCGATCGCCGCATCGTCAGGCTGGCTGCCTTGAGCTACTTGAGCTGGGCCAGTTTTTGATTGGCAGACTTGAGCAAGTCGCTGGCTCTGGGGTAGCTGGTCGTGCCAGGCTGCACCTTCTCCAGGTCGTTGATGATGTCCTGCATTAGGCTGGCGATCTGGTTGCGATCCATACCTTCCAGGTTTTGGGCCAGCATGCGGGTATTTTTCTCGATCGCGCTATCCAGGGCCTGGGCAGAGGCTTCTTCTCGGGCGGCATTCTCTTGAATAATGCCGAGATTGGCCTGGTATTCGGCCAGCAAAACCTGGGCCTGGCTGTAGCCAGGATCTTGAGCGGGAATGTCTTCGAGCCGGGCGATCGCGGTTTCCCACAATCCCGCTGCGCGCTCCCAGGTGGTGGCCGGATGGGGCGGATTTTGTGCGGCGAGCGCTGCCTGGTAGGCAAAGGCTCTGGCGGCATCGACAAGGGTATTCGAGCGATCGCCCCCGGCAACAGTACCCGTCACCTGCTGGTAGTCGCGCTCGTAGGCCTCCAGCTTGGTGGCCGACTGCCGCCCGGCCAGCGTTTCGGGCGGAATTTCGTTGAGCTTGTCCATGCCGCGCTGCCAGGTGGTTAGGGCAGTGGCGCGATCGGCTCCAGACTGGGCGGTTTGAAAGGCCTGCTGCGCCTCCTCAACGGCGGTGGTGCCTTCTTGCAGCAGGTTTTGGGCGTTGCGCTCCTGAAACACCACCGCCTCCATACGGCCAATTTCGGAGCGGGCGGTCTCAAATTCGTCTAGGGTAAACTGCCACCGGCAGCCGACGAACCCGCAATAGGCCGTGGGGTAGTAGCCCAAAAACCACACGGGTAGCCCGTCTAAATGCTCCTGAGCCTGGGTAACTTTTGTTTCACCCAGCTCGATATCGCTGGCGGAGGTGGCCTGGTTTACCAGCTGGTCGGCCTGGGCCACTAGCGACACCGCCTGCCGGTAGTCGTGATCCATTTTGATGTAGCTGGGCAGCAAAATCAGCGGGGCTGTCTTAGCCACGGGCCAGCGAATCATGGGGTAGGGCAGGTTGAGCACCCACGTGAGCCCAGTCAGCCCGGCCACGGTAACCACTGCAGAGCCAAAGCAACCAAATGTGCGAGCCACCATAACGTTGTGTCGTGATCAAATAAGGACGGTCTGGTTTAGGATGCCCCAAGGTCGCTTCTTGGCGTACAGGCCTGGACTAGGCTACCGCGCCACAGAGTCCTTCACCGCGACGGGCTGGCTTTCTGGAGAGTCAGATTAGTTTTCATGAGAGGGAGGAATTTAGCCGAGCAGAGTGTCGGGGTCGATGCCGCGATCGCGCAAACTTGTCTTCAAAGCGTCTAATTCTTGTTCTGCTACCGCTGCTCTTCGTTCCGCCGCCGCTGCTTGTTGTTCGGCCTGCTGTCGCCGCAAGGCTTCCTGCCTGAGGGCTACGGCCAGCTCATCGGGAATCAGCAGCTTGTCGCCAGTATCTTGCTGGTAGAAGGCAATTAGTCCACCATCAGTTTCCAAACGCAAGCCCAGGGGTTCGCTACAGCTGTCTGCGATCGGTTCGTAGACCTCGTCTCGCAGGCGGTAGCCCTTGAGCTGCTCGGCAATCCATTCGCCTTTGGGGTCGAAGAGCCAGTATTCTTGCACCCCCAGCCCTTCGTAGAGAGTCTTTTTCTCAACTTCGTCCTGGCGGCGGGTGCTGGCGGAGGTCATTTCAAAGATCACCGCCGGAACCTGCCCCTCCTCCCAAATTTTGTAATTGTCGCGCCCACCGGGTTCGACCTCAAAAATCACCATCACGTCGGGAGCCACCCGCAGTTTGGGAAAGCCCTGGGCATAGTACATAAATTGGTTGGCGAGTACCGTCGCCCGCCGTTCCGCAAGATACTGCCGTAGCACCTCTAGCGTGATCAGCAAGGCGTAAAGATGGGCGTAGGTTTCGGCCACGGGTTCACCGTCGGAGCTGGGATACGTGAGGATTGCCTGGGGCCAAAGGGCGGTCATGGGTGCCTCCGGGGAGAGGGGCTTATGGGTAGGATAACCCGCTGAAGAAACCTGTGCTCATTGGGGATTTTGAATTAGGTGTCCCTAGGATCACCTTGGGCAGGGTGCATTGCTGCGCGAATGCACCCTACGAGCATCCTAGCTATCCTAGAAATGTCACTAAGGATGAATGTTGAGTCTTATTGAGAGGCCGACTCAATCAAGACGGCGGCGGCGGCTTTGGCCTGGTCGGCGGCGTTGGGGCAGCCGTGCATCATGGCGACGACGGTGGCTCCCTGCATCAAAATCAGCAGCTGATGGGCTAGATCTTGAGGGTTGGGCAGGTTGGCTTCTTGCACCAGGGTGAGAATGTAGTCGGCGATCGCCTGCTGGTGAGCCAGGGTGAGCTGGTAGCCGGGGTGCTCGGCATCGACTAGCTCCACTGCGGAGTTGATGAAGGCGCAGCCGCGAAAGTTGGGTTGCTCGATCCGCTCGCGCAGGGCATCGAAAAGGGCTAGCAGGGGCGGTTCACCGGAGGCTGCGGCGTGGCGAGCGATCGCAGCCTGAAACCACTCGCGCCAGCTGTGGTGCTGCTCGTCGAGCCAGGCGGCAATCAGGGCGTCTTTTGACTTGAAGTGGTTGTAGAGCGACATTTTGGCCACCCCCGACTTGGCAATGATGCGATCGATGCCGACGCTGTGGACGCCCTCTTTGTAAAACAGCTCAGAGGCCGCCGCCATAATGCGATCGCGGGCGCAGGGGCGTGAGGCAGAAGAGCGGGCCATGGAAGTGCACGATATACAGGTCTGTCTGTATAGTATAGCGCTGGCAACTGTTGTCCCCTCAATACTGTTACAGCGCTAAACCATCTGTTTTTACGCCTACAGAATCTCTTCAGCCGGTGCAGCAAGATGGTCGGGCTGCTTTACCACGAGGATCACACAGGCACCCCAATCAAATTTTCCCTGAGCAGGGATTGACAATAGACAGACCTGTCTACATAATCATAGCTATACAGACCGTTCTACTCAGGCTTTTGCAACCCGGCCTGAACCGCAGCCTTGAAGGAGGCTCCTGCATGATTGCCCTTACTCCATCGTCCAGCTCGGAACGTTTGGCCGCTGTGCCCCAAAGTTTCCCTTCCTTTAGCCCATACCTGGGCCAGCCGCCTTTTCCTGCGACAGAGGCCACCCCACAAACCTCTGCCAACCTTGTGGACTGGGCTGCCGATACCTTTGGCCCTGGTTTAGTGATGAGCACCAGCTTTGGCATTCAGGCGGCGGTGATGCTGCACCTGGTGACTCAGGTGGTGCCCGAGATTCCCGTGATTTGGGTCGATACGGGCTATCTGCCTGAGGAAACCTACCGTTTTGCCAACCAGCTTACCCAGCGGCTGAATCTCAACCTCAAGATCTACCAGTCGCCCCTCAGCCCCGCTCACATGGAGGCCCTCTACGGCAAGCTGTGGGCTGAGGAGAGCGTTGAGGCGCTCAACCAGTACGACCAGATTCGCAAGGTCGAGCCCATGCAGCGGGCACTGCGAGAACTGGGCGCAACGGCCTGGCTGGCGGGGCTGCGATCGCAGCAAACCGACCACCGCAAAACGCTCGATGTGGTGGGCCAGCAGCACGGCATCCACAAAATTTTGCCGATTCTGCACTGGACTTCTAAAGACGTTTACGACTACCTGCAAGCCCACGACCTGCCCTACCACCCGCTCTTTGAGCAGGGCTATGTCACCGTGGGCGACTGGCATTCGAGCCGCCCGCTGACGGCCAGCGATCTCGATGAGCGCGACACCCGCTTCCACGGCCTGAAGCAGGAGTGCGGCATTCACCTGGGGTAGGTGCGGTTGATTCGATCATCTAGATTTTTCTGAATTTCGCCATGACCTGGATGAGGGCAAACAGCCGTTTGCCCCTACATGAAAACCTATTCTGAAGGGATCCCATGATTGACCTGTATACGTTTACGACTCCTAACGGGCGCAAACCGGCCATTCTGCTCGAAGAGTTAGAAATGCCCTACACCATTCACTCGGTGGACATTACCAAAAACGAGCAGTTTGCCCCTGAGTTTTTGGCCATCAGCCCCAACAACAAAATTCCGGCCATCGTCGATCGCGACAATGACCTGGCGGTGTTTGAGTCGGGGGCAATTTTGATCTACCTGGCGGAAAAGGGGGGGCAGCTGCTGCCCATAGAAACAGCGGCGCGGATCAAGGCGATCGAGTGGCTGATGTTTCAAATGGCGAGCGTTGGCCCCATGTTTGGCCAGCTCGGCCACTTTCGCAACTTTGCCCCCGACCAGCTGCCCTACGCCATCAACCGCTACGAAAAAGAAGTGCAGCGGCTGCTGGGCGTGATGGAGAGCCAGCTGGCTAAAACTCCCTACCTGGCGGGCGACTACTCCATTGCCGATATCGCCACCTACCCCTGGGTGAGCGCAGCTACCACCCCCTACATGGGGCTGACCTTCGACGAGTTCCCCAACGTGCAGCGCTGGGTAAATGCGATCGCGGCTCGTCCGGCAGTGCAGGTGGGTATGGATGTGCTGCAGCCAACCTTTAAGAGCCAGTTTGGCACCGTGGCTGAGGCAAAGGCCTAGCCATTATTCTCTGCGGCCCTCTCCGCCTCTGGTACTGAGAGACATCACCCCTCATGGGGTGGGCATTGCCCACCTATCCATTCGAGCAACCAGAGGCCAAACCACAGCACTCTCAGCGCTTTCTCAGCTTCTTCAGCCCAGTTTCAGCTCCAGGCCTTACGTTCTTCTCTGTCTCCGGTTTTCTTTTTTGGAGGTATTTCCATGGCGTTTGATATCAACGGCAAAGCGGCTCTGGTAACGGGTGCCAACCGTGGCATTGGCAAGGCGATCGCAGAATCTCTGCTGCAGCACGGGGCCACTAAGGTCTACGCGGCGGTGCGTAACCTCGACTCGGTGCAGCCTTTGGTCGCCACCTACGGCGATCGCGTTGTGCCCATCCGTTTCGACCTGGCCCAGCCCGAAACCATCGCCCAGGCGGCCCACACCGCAACCGATGTGGCGATTGTGGTCAACAACGCTGGGGTGCTGCGCAAGGCCGCGCCGCTGGCTGAGGATGCGATCGCCGCGCTGCAATTCGAAATTGATATGAACGTCTTTGGCCTGATGCGAATGGCCCAGGCCTTTGCTCCGGTGCTCAAGGCCAATGGCGGCGGGGCCTTTGTGCAGCTCAACTCAGTGGCCTCGCTCAAGAGCTTTGCTGACTTTGCCACCTACAGCGCGTCTAAGGCTGCTGCCTACTCCATCACCCAGGCGCTGCGAGAGGTGCTGGGTGCCCAGGGTACGGCTGTCGTCAGCGTTCACCCCGGCCCAATCGCCACCGATATGGCCCAGGATGCCGGTCTGGCCGAGATTGCTGAGCCGCCAGCGCTCGTTGGTGAGGGCATCGTGACGGCCCTGAAGGACGGCAAATTTCACCTGTTCCCCGACAGTACGGCCCAGCAGCTTGGTGCCGCCTACGCCAGCTTTGCCGCCAACGTGGTCGAGGCCAACCTGACGGAAGCCTAGGCGGGGAGTTTGACCCAGCAGGCAAAACACATCAGGGGCTACCCCTGCTTCTGACCCAATAGGAAGAATCAGGGGTTTACCGCGCTATCAAGATGTTAATGAGCGCTCACAGCCCTGGGGATCGCTATTTGTCGCCGTAGAAGTAGGCGATTTCTTTGTCTTTGAGGGGGGCAAAGTCGGCGGCCTGCAGCATGGCGTTGAGGTCATCTTTAGAGAAGTGCTTGGCCCCAATGCGCACAATGCGCGATCGCATCGAGTTAGAGACTCCGCTGCGCTGCCGCCCGGCTTCTTTGGCCATCACCTGGTGGTAGAGGTCGAGCTTGGCGGCGGGAATGGGGGTGCCGTCGAGATCAACGCCCGCTGCGATCGCGGCATCGACGGCATCGGCCCCGGTGGTAGGCGTCTGAGACATGGTTAAACCTGCTAACGTGAATAGTCTCAAAATCCTACCAGACCGCGATCCCCGCTGCTGAACGGGTGCGAAACCGTTAGGATTTAGCCGCTGCGATCGCCTGATGGCCCTCAATTTCTTTGACCACGCGGGTTTTGCTGGCGCGCAGGTGCTCGGTAATCGCCGTCACGGCCACATCGGAGTCGCGGGTGAGAATAGCCTCGTAAATTTGGCGGTGCTCTAAGCGAATATCTAGCACGCTGGGGTTTTGCTGCAGGGTTTGAATGCGCAGCAGGGCCATGGCGTCGAACAGACTATCTAACAGCGTTACCAGCCGCCGGTTGCCCGAGCTTTCGGCAATTAAGTGGTGAAACTGGTAGTCAACGTCGAGCAAATTTTCGGGGGAGAGGCTGCCGTGGCTGTTGGCGGTAGCGCCCTCGGCCTTGGCCACACAGCTCGCGATCGCCTCCAGCTGCTCGGGGCTGGCGTGGCTGCAGGCCCCCGCTACCGCCAGCGCCTCCAGGGCCAGGCGGCAGTCGTAGAGATCTTCGGCATCGGCGGCGGTAATGGTGGTCACTCGCAGCCCACCGCTGACATCGGCGGTGACCAGACCGTCTTGCTGGAGCTGGCGCAGGGCCTCGCGCAGGGGGGTACGGCTGACCTGTAGCCACTCGGCCAGCTGGGTTTCAACCAGGCGATCGCCGGGGGAAAGAGCACCCGTCAAGATCGCCGATCGCAGGGCGTGGTGCACCTGCTCGTACAGCGACTTGCTGCGGTTGATGGTGGGAGGAGACGATAAAATCACAGGCGGTTGAACCTCTGGCGCAGATTGAGCACTGGCCCGATAAACTGCCGTGACGCGGATGGCTGCCACGACGGCAATACTTCCTAATCATACAAAGTTGGTCATTAAAGAGGGTTGAGAAAGTTACCTAGCTGTAGAAAACTTGCAATCAAGATTCCTATGGCAAGCGACTTCAGGAGAATCTCAGACCGCTGCCGTAAGCTGGTAAGAAGAAGACATTACGAACGCAACCATGCAAACAATGCGCAGACTGCTGTTGGGCCTACTGCTGTTCGCTGCCCTGGGGCTGATGTGGGATGCCCTGCCCTTTTACGCCACCGCTGATTCGATGCCCGCATCTACTCAAGCGGTGAGCGATGCAGACCTGGCCACCGCTACCTTTGCGGGTGGCTGCTTCTGGTGTATGGAAGGCCCCTTTGACAAGCTAGACGGCGTTATCTCCACTACCTCAGGCTATACCGGCGGCACCAAGGTTGACCCCACCTATGCCGAAGTTTCTGCCGGGGGCACTGGCCACGTCGAGGCCGTGCAGGTGGTCTACGACCCTGCTCAAGTGAGCTACGACAAGCTGCTCCAGGTCTTTTGGCAGAACGTCGATCCGGTGGATGATCGAGGCCAGTTTTGCGACAAAGGCAGCCAGTACCAGGCCAAAATTTTTGTGGAGGGCGACGATCAAAGGGCACTGGCTGAGCAGTCTAAGCAGGCGCTGAGCCGTCAGGCCAAGTTTCAGAAAACCCCGATTGTGACCGCGATCGAACCCGCCCAGACCTTTTACCCCGCCGAAGAGTACCACCAGGACTACTATCTGAAGCACCCGCTGCGGTACAACTACTACCGGACGGCCTGCGGGCGCGATCGCCGTCTGGCCGAGGTATGGGGCAGCAACGAGTAGGAGCTAGAGAGCAGCAATGTCTACCGTTGACCAGGAAAAACAGTGCTTTATTCTCTGTTGTTGGTTTACGAAGCTATATCTGCCGATCAACATCGTCCGGGTAGATGAACGTACAGGTAACGTTTTCTTTCTGGCTGGCGAGGAGAATATCATTGAGATATATCCCAGCGGTACATGGAGGTATGTGCAGTGAATCGGCCCAACTTTCAGACAATGACCCAGCGGGAGCTGCAAGCCTACGTCTTGGCTCACAGGGATGACCAAGACGCATTTTATGCCTATGTGGATAGGCTGCACCGCGATGCCACCTGGGTAGAGATGCCACCGCTACGGTCTTTGGGTGATGTGGAAAACTACACAGAATTTGTTGAGCAGATTCGGGGTGGTTCAGCCTCAGACAAGGACTAAGGACTAATGGAGCCTCAAAACATCCCTTTGAAATCGCCCTTTTAGAATCAGTGCCGTGCAGGGTTTCCTCAATCTCTACAAGCCCCAGGGCATGAGTTCCCACGACTGTGTGGGGGCGGTGCGACGGCTGACAGGCGTCAAAAAAGTGGGCCACGGCGGCACGCTCGATCCCCTGGCCGAGGGTGTATTGCCGATTGCGGTGGGTCGAGCTACGCGGCTGCTGCCCTACCTGCCCGAGGGCAAGGCTTACCGGGCGATCATTCGCTTTGGCCTCACCACCACCACCGACGATCTCGAAGGCGATATTTTGACTCAGCAGGCCGCCGATCGCCTCACCGTAGACGACATCACCGCCTGCCTGCCCGAGTTTGAAGGCACTATCGAGCAGGTGCCCCCCGCCTTTAGCGCCATTCAGGTGCAGGGGCAGCGGCTCTACGATCTGGCTCGCAAAGGGCGGGTGGTAACGCCTCCCTCGCGCACGGTGACGATCCACAGCCTCACGGTGCAGCACTGGCAGCCGGGAGCGCAGCCGGAGCTAGCGCTGGATATCGACTGCGGCCCCGGCACCTACATTCGCTCGATCGCGCGGGATTTAGGCGATCGCCTCGGCACAGGCGCTACCCTGGCCCACCTCACCCGCACCCGCAGCGGCGGCTTTGACTCGGCCCACAGCCTGACGCTGGATGCCGTGACGGATTTAGGCGAAAAGCAGGGTCTAGCGCTAGTGGATCCTGCGGAGGCGCTGGGGCATTTGCCTGCGATCGCCCTCTCCCCAGATTTAGCTCGCCGCTGGCAGCAGGGGCAGAAGTTTCCGCCCCCGGTAGAGATACCGCCCAACACACCCTACCGAATCCTAAACGACGCCAGCGACGAGTTTTTGGGCATCGCCCAGCTTGAAGAGCGCGAGGAAGGGCCAATTCTGAAAGCCAAGATGGTGCTTTAAGGGTTTCTGCTGGAGCAAATTGCAGATTGACGTAAACCATTTATGCGGCCTTAGCTGTTTCCCGGTTGGGTAACCACCGGAAAGCGGTGTGGCTGCGCCTGTGCCCCTATGCAGGCCAATTGTTGGACATCGAGGTGAGGTGTTTCGGATCGGCATCCCTTGCACATGCCAAAAGCCGGTCCTAAACAATTGTTCAGCAAAACGGTTGGCCTACCTGTCCTGAGGCAGAGCCGGAAAACCTTCAAAACCCTGTAAACCTCCCGGAAGGGAGATACCAACTATCATGGCGTAAATTTACTCTTAAAAAACATATTGCTGCACATTAAGAAGCCCTAAAAGGCTTGCTTAAGGGGCTTTTAAAAAGGATTGATATGCAAAGTAATTGCGGAGAAGCAATTCCTGATGTTTGGCCGCATAGACTAGTTTTAAACTCCATTCCTTTAGCACCAACCATTATCCGAAAGCTGCCGCTGCCCGAGAGTTTGGTATCTGTTGTCGTGCCTGTGCGCGACGAGGCCGCAACCTTAGCTAAAACCCTGGCCGCCCTGGTCGATCAAGTCAATTTTGAGGGCCGCCCTATACTCCCAAGTCACTATGAAGTGATTGTTTTTACTAATAACTGCACTGATGAATCGGCTGCGATCGTTCGGCAATTTGCCCGCCAGCATCCCAAGCATCAAATTCACCTAATTGATCGGCATTTGCCGCCTAAGGAAGCCTGCATTGGTCGGGTGCGTCAAATTTTAATGGATGAAGCCTACCGCCGTCGCTGCTGGGTCGCTCAGCCGCGAGGCATTATTGCCTCTACTGACGGTGACAGCAGGGTCGATCGCCAGTGGATTGCGGCTATGCTCTACGAGTTTGAGCAGGGGGCCGATGCCGTTGGGGGCCGCACGGTGACGCAGCGGGCGGAGCGAAATGCCCTTGACGCTCAGACGCGGGCTACCTACCTGCGGTTTGTGGGCTATCGCTATCTAATCAAGCAGCTAGAAGACTGTTTAGACCCTGACCCGTTTGACTGCCCCCCCAGGCACTATCAGTTTTTTGGCGCTAATTTTGCTGTTACCCACGAGATGTACGCCCTGGTGGGCGGGCTGCCCCCTTTGCCTACCGGTGAGGATGTGGCGCTGCACCAAGCGCTGCTGGCATTCGGTGCAAAAGTTCGCCACAGCTTTTTAATGCGGGTAACAACCTCGGCGCGTCAGCAGGGCCGGGCTACCCTGGGCCTCGCCGATCGCCTGGCCCAGTTTCAGCAGCTCAGTCAGCACCAGCAGGTATTTTGGGTTGAGCCAGGGGCGGCGGTGGAGGCAAAACTGCGGGCGCGGCGCGACCTGCGCCGCTACTGGCGGCACTACTCAGCTGACCAACCCGCACTGCTGCGGCCGACCTTAGCGTCGCTGGCGACTCGGCTGGCCGTGCCCATCACGATGCTGCAACAGGCCATAGAGCAGTCGTCCTCGCCGGGAGAGCTGTACCAGCAGATCGATCGGCACCAGCAGGCGGCGGGCCTTTGGCAGCGGCAGTGGGGCACGGTTGCGATCGACAAGGCGATCGCTGACCTGCGGCTGCGACTGTATCGGCTGCGTCACCAGGCTCCGGTCGCTGCAGGCCGTCCCCTATCGCTAGAGGTTGCCCCTTTGGTCGCTTATGCGGGGCGCTCGTACAGGTCGAGCCGGTAGTCTTCGGTGCGTCCGTCGTGCAGATGCTGCAGCTGGGTGGCGGCAAAGTCGGCAAAAGCATCGTGAACATCGTTGCCTCGCAGCGGATAGCTGGGGGCATCGTGCACCCAGTGCACCAGCAGCAAATGACCGCCGGGCTTGAGAGAATCATAGATTCGCGCCTGGGCCAGGTGCAGGTCGGCCCAGCACCAGTAGTAGCCCACCTCAGACAGCAGCACCAGGTCACAGGAGTCGCTGGGGTAGTCGTGGGGCACGTTCATAATTTCAAACCGCACCTGGGGCAGGTTTTGGCAGCGGTGAATGGCTTTGGCCTGCGCCACCGGGGATAGATCGACCGACAGCAGTGAGTCGCAGCGGGTTGCCAGCTGCGCGGTCAGCACCCCAATCGAGCCGCCAATTTCAAAGGCTGAGGCGTAGCGGGGCCGGGGCAGGGCGGCCAGGGTGGCGGCGTACTTGGCTGCTTCGTAGGGGCTGGTCTCAAACTGCCAGGGGTCGGCGTCGGCCTGGTAAAGCTGTTCAAAAAAGTCGACACCGAGGGAGGGTTTAGTCATGGCACAGGCTCCAAAAAAACTTCCCAGGGGTTGAGAAAATGGGCAATCAGTTCGGGCGACAGCCGAAAGCCGGTGGGGTCGTCGGGGATGAGGTCGGTGGTCTGGGAGCGGTAGCAGGCGATCGCCTGGCGCTTGAGGGCTACATAGGGGGCGATATCCAACCGCCAGGGCCGGTAGCGAGCATCCAGGGGCTGGCGCTGCTCAGGGTCCCAGTCCCAAACGGGATATTCAATCAGGCGAGGCGGCTGGGGCAGGGCAGCGATCGCGGCCTGCATCAGGCTCCAGGTGGCGCGGTGGTCGCGGTGGGGGTCGTAGCGGTAGGGCACAAACAGGGTGCGGGGGGCCACCTGAACCAGGTAGCGCTGACACTGGGCCAGCGCCGCCTGGGCCAGCGCCGTGGAGAGCGAGGCCGAGGGCACCGAGCCGTCGGGAAGCCCCAAAAAGACCACTCGACTGGCCGCCACCCCCAGCTGGGCCAGAGCGGCCAGGGTTTCGGCCTGGCGCACCTGCCGCAGCCGGGGTGCGGGGTAGAGCCGCGAGCGCGGGTGCGATCGCGTGCCGTCGCTGACCACCAGCACCGACACCGGCAGCCCCTGGGCGCGCAGAGCGGCGATCGCACCGCCGCAGGCCAGGGTTTCGTCGTCGGGGTGGGGGGCCACTATCAGCACCGGAGCCTCGGTGGGCAGCGATCGCAGCGGCAGGGCTTCGGGCTGGCTGAGGGGGGAAACGCTAGCTACCATAGGCGGTCGGCTGGGGTAGTTTGGGTCAGCACGTAGGCACCGACGCCTGCGATCGCGGCATCGTAGGCGGGCTGGCGCAGGTACAGGGTCAGATCGCGAATCACGCGCTCAATGGCGTGGCTGGGCAGCAGCCCCCGCGTGCCCACCGATCGCTCGCAGAGCTGCATGGTTTCCATGCAAATTTGCTCGATCGCGGTGCGCATCATGTTGGCGTAGGCCAAGAGCTGCCCCTGCTGAGGGTGCTCCACCTGCGGATCGCCGCCGAACTGCCGATCGTAGGCGGCTAGTTGGTCGGCGGCCCCGCGCAGCCAAAGCTGGCCTGTTTCTATGGCGATCGCCATCTGCCCCAGCCGCGACTGCTGGTAGGGGTGCTCGGTGCGCTGCTCGGCCTGCAAGTACTGCCGCGTCAGGTCAAACAGCGCCTCCGCGCCGCCGAGCTGCACTGCCGCAAACCTCACCACTCCGGCGGTGAGCCAGGGCTGCCGCAGATAGTCGCCAGGCTCGCCGATCAAGTCGTCGGCCCCAATCTCTACGCCGGTAAAGTCGATCTTGTAGCTGGCGGTCGCTCGCATGCCCATCGGCTGCCACCAGTCGCGATCCCAGCGGGTGCTGACCTCATCCATTGGCACAATCGCCATCTGCCAGCGACCGTCAGGCAGCTTGCCGTTGACAAAGGGCCGCTCCACATAGCCCGCCCCCGAGCAAAACGTCTTGGCCCCCTCCAGCCGGTAGCGCTGGCCTCCCAGGGGCACAATGTTCAGACCTTCGGCATCCTCCGCATTCCACACGCCGAAAATTTTGTGGCGATCGCGCACCGCCTGCCCGTAGCGCTCAACCTGCTCTGCGGTGCCAAAGGTTTGAATAATTTGCAACGCGTTAACGTGGCCCTCGTACACGCGCCCTACCGCCAGGTTGCCCCGGCCAATGTGCTTGATCGATCGCAGCAGGTCGTGAGTGGTCGCCGCATCGATACCCAGGCCACAGCCCCCCAGCGGCTGGCGCAGCGGAGCTACCAAAAACCCTTCCTCCGCCAGCCGCTCAAACGCTTCTACCGGAAACGCACCGGGCTGGTCAACCTGGCCAGCCTGCTGCGCAAACCCCTCGGCCAGGTGGGCCGCCAACCGCACTAAAGTAGCTGTAGAAGGTGAAGTCGTTGGGGGCCGCGATAGCGATTGGGTAGTGGCCAGTTGAGGTAGAGACATGTCCATGTGCTCAAAGTTGGAAAAGGTTCATTCAGAGTGACTGTTTCTACATTTTGAGCAAAGACAATTCAAAGGTGGGGTAGGAAAGGCGTCGCCCGGCTCGATGACCGGGACGAAAGCTCTATTAGGCTAAAGCTATTGCACTGGGCTGCCATTTGCCCCTACCCATCCACCCCTTTCTCCCTAGGGGAGACGTTACCTTCGACTTCGCTCAGGGACCGCTACCTTCGACTCCGCTCAGGGACCGCTACCTTCGACTCCGCTCAGGGACCGCTACCTTCGACTTCGCTCAGGGACCGCCATCCACCCATCCACCCATCTACTCCTTCGGCACCCACACCGAAACCGACCCCGCCGGGCAGCTAAACTCGGCCCAGCCCTCGTCATTGGTAGTGACGGGCTCGCTGACGTGCTCGGTGATGTCGTAGTAGGTGCGGTTGGGCTGGCCCACCTCCATCCACTTGCGGCCATCGTCGCCGTTGGTCAGCACCACAGCCATGCCGCCGGGGTTTTCTTCGGTGCCGAGCCGAGTCCAGCCGATGGTGCTGGGGTGGTCAAAGTAGTCGTACTGATCGCCAAAGGCGTAGGTGCTGCGGGCATACAAGAACTTGTCGATTAGCCACTTGTGGCTGTCGAGCCAGATCTCGTACTCGCCGCCGTCGTTGCCGGTGTCTTTGTAGTGAGCGCCGTAGTAGTCGGCGTAAAAAATACAGGGGTAGCCATCCTGGCGCAGCAGAATTAGCGCGTAGGCCAGGGGTTTAAACCAGGGTTCCACCACCGACTCCAGCGATTGCAGCGGCTGCGAGTCGTGGTTGTCAACCAGGGTAACGGCGAGGGCGGGCTGCTGCTGCACCAGGGTGTTGTCAAAAATGGTGGTGAGGTCGTAGTCGCCCCCGGCCTTGCTGGCCTCGCTGAAGTTGTAGTGCAGCGGCGCGTCGAACAGGTGCACATCGCCCCCGGTGACATCGATAAAGTGGTGCAGGGCCTCAATCTCGTAGGACCAGTACTCGCCCACGGCAAACAGCCTGCGCCCGGCATGTCGCCGACAGTGCTGCAACCACTGCGGAAAAAAGCCCGCCCGCACGTGCTTCACTGCATCAAACCGGAAGCCATCGACATCGGTGGTATCAACATACCAGGCTCCCCAGTCTTGAAGGGCGTTGCGCACCTCGTCCGACTCCATATCTAGGTCGCAGCCCATCAGGTAGTCAAAGGCTCCTTTTTCGAGGTCTACGTGTTCGTCAAACTGTTTACCTTCAAACAGGTAGACGGCGTCGTAGTCGGGGTCGTTGTCGTCGTAGTCAACGGCATCAAAATGCCACCAGTGCCATTCCATGTCAGAATATTTGCCCTGGCGACCGGGGAATTTAAAGTGTGTCCAAACCTTGACCGTTCGGTTGTCGCCAATTTGCTCGTGGCGGTTCTCGTGGCTCATGGGGGTGGCCATGACTTCTTCTAGCTCATCGCCGCCCATCATGTGGTTAAACACCACATCTGCATAGACGCGAACACCCGATTCTTTGGCCGCTTTTACTGCCTGTAGATACTCTTCTTTAGTACCGTATTTGGTGCGAACGCTGTTTTTTTGGTCAAATTCGCCCAGGTCATACAGGTCGTAAACGCTGTAGCCTACGTCGAGGCCGCCGGCAGTGCCTTTGTAGGCAGGCGGTAGCCAAACGGCGGTAATACCAACCTCGGCCAGCTCTTTTACGTTTTTAGCAAACTCGTTCCACAGGTTGCCGTCGGGTTCAATGTACCAATGAAAATACTGCATCATCACGCCGTTAGGCTCTGACATACCCGTAGAATCCTTTTGGAAAAATAATGGTGATTCCGGGATTATGGCAGGTTGGCTCAGTTTTTTCGGTCTACCCTATGGCATATTTCAACATAAGTAGGATGGTTACTGCCTACCACTAAGCCTTAGCTCTTCGACCTTCAACTGCTTCTTCCCTAGGCGACGTTTCCTCTCTTTTGGGCACCAAAAGAACAGTGTCAGGGTGAGCGAAAAAGCACCGCAATGGGTGTAGACGCGATAAGAGTTGGGTTATGACAAGGGCTAGGAGAGATAGGCTTAGGGTTCCGGTTGTTTGCTAATGGGAATGATGGGCATTGCCCACCCTACTAAATCCCCCTTTAAAGAAGGGGACTTTGAATGGGCATTGTCCCCCTTTCTAAGGGGGTAGGGGTATCAAAACGGTTTTAATGGTGAAGTAGAACACCTTTAAAGACACCTTCTTTTACCACGTGCGAATGGCTTGAAGTTTTGGACAATGTCGGAGGATAAGCCGTTGGGGCGCACTACCCAAATGCCCATAAACTTGAAACTCTTTGTAGGCTGGTTTCGCTAAACGTGAGACCAGTCTATTTTTAGGTGTCAACGGTGAGGGTAGGGTGTGTCGTGGCGTTGGCCCAACGCACCGCCGGGTGTGGCTGTGGTGCGTTGGGCAGAGCGATGACGCACCACAGCCACTGATACACCTGGGGAATGGTGGGCACTGCCCATCCTACAACGTCTGAAACGTCAGGCGTCTTCGGTATCAGCGGGTTCGCCAGTGAGGCGGCGGGGAATGCGATCGCACCCCTCCAGCGTTTCAATTGGCTCCCCACTGGCGGCCCCCAGCTCCTTAAACTTGCGCGTCGTCACCAGCACCCGGCTTTCCAGGCAGCCCGCCGTCTGGTTAAAGGCTTTTACCGAGGCATCGAGCCCGCGCCGCAGCTTCACCATATGGCTGGTGAGCACCGCCATGCGATCGTACAGTTCGCGGCCCAGGGCGCTGACCATCTGGGCATTTTCGGCCATTTTTTCGTGCCGCCAGCCGTAGGCGATCGCCTTCAGCAGCGCAATCAGCGTGGTCGGCGTAGCCAAAATCACGCTCTGGCTGACGCCGTACTCGATCAGCTGGGGGTCGTGCTCCAGCGCCGCGCTAAAGAAAGTCTCACCCGGCAAAAACAGCACCGCAAACTCCGGCGAGTCGTCGAACTGGTCCCAGTAGGCCTTGGCTCCGAGCTGGGTCAGGTGGGTGCGCACCTGGCGAGCGTGGGCGACGAGGCGATCGCGGCGAGTGGCCTCATCGGAGGCTTCCAGCGACTCCAGATACCCCTGCAACGGCGCTTTGGAGTCAACAATAATCTGCCGCCCGTTGGGCAGCTTGATCAGCATGTCGGGGCGCAGTCGCCCGCCCTCGGCCTCCACCGTGGGCTGCTCCACGAAGTCGCAGTACTCGATCATGCCCGCCATTTCGACCACGCGGCGCAGCTGCATTTCGCCCCAGCGGCCCCGCACCTGGGGAGCCCGCAGCGCCTTGACCAGGTTGGCGGTTTCGCCCTGGAGCTGGTTTTGGCTGATCGCCAGCGATTTGACCTGCTCGCTCAGGCTGGCGTAGGCCGAGACGCGATCGCGCTCCAGCGCCTGCAGCTTGCTATCCACCTTTTCCAAGGAATCCCGCAGCGGCCCCACAAGGGAATCGATCGCCTGCTGGCGCAGATTGAGGCTGCCCTCCGCCTGGGTCTGAAAGCTCGACAGGGTGGCCTGGGCCAGCTCCAGAAACGACTGGTTATTGCGCTGCAGCGCATCCGCCGAGAGGGCCTGGAAAGTGTGGGCCAGCCGCTGTTGAGCCTGGTCGAGCAGGGCGACTTTTTCCTGGGTGGTGCTGTGGGCGTGGGTGAGCTGGGTTTGCAGCTCGGCCAACTTAGCCCGCAAGAGGGAATTTTCTTGCTGTACCTGGGCCAGGTAGGCGGCGCGATCGCCCAGCAGGGTCTCCATCTCCCCCAGTCGCCCCAGCTGGGCCTCGGCGGTGGCGCGGCGGCTGGCCTCGTCGCGCAGCTCGTGACGGCTGTAGTCGAGCTGGCCCTGCATGTCGCGCTGGCTGGCCCGCAGCTCCTCGATTTGCTGATCTTGATGGCGCAGGCGCTCGATCAGACTGGCGCGATCGCCCGCCATCTCGGCCCTGGTGCGCTCCCGCACCGTTTGCAGACGGCTGGCCAACAGCAGGACGGCGATGCCCGCCCCCAGCACAATCCCCAACCCAATGCTCAGCCCAACCGCCATCGCCAGCTCCCAATACAGGTGCAAAGATACTACTGGATTTTGGCCCTGTTAGACAGGTGTCCATGGTGCCTGCCCAGCCCATAAATTAAGGTTTCCTTCCTCTCTTAGCAGAAAAGCGGAGGGTATTGTGAGTATGGTCGGGTCGTTTTCAAGCCAAAAACACGTATCTAAGGGTTAGAAAATGGCACAATACTGGGTTTTGTTCCGAGCCTTATGCTGTGGCGGCAGCCTACTGCCGCTGGTGCTGGCTAGCACATCGGCCCAGGCCGCCCCACTACCTGTTTTGACCGCTGCCGAGGCGACCTTTTCCGAGCCACCTGCCAATGCTCTGCCTGGCCCAGAGTTGCCCCCAGTCGATCTATCCGCCGCCTTTGTGGCCACCCTGGGTGCTGACGCCAGCCCCGGTGCAGCAGTCAGTCTAGATACCCTCACCTTTTCCCCCGCCGCCCTGGCCCTGGAATCTGCCGAGGTGCCCGGCGCAGATTCCCCAGGCTCAGACTCGTCGGCTGCACCGTCTGCCGCCGGGCTGATGCCTTTAGTCTCTGCAACAGTTAGCGCGCCGCTCCACCCCACCGCCGCTGAGGCGGCTCCCCTGGCCCAGGTGCGCCCTGCCCCCGAGGGTGACGACTGGGAGTATGTGATCCAGCCCTACCTGTTTGTACCGCTGAGCGTGCGGGCCACGGCGAATGTGTCTGGGGTCGAGCAATCGGTCTCTGCCGGGCTGGGGGATATTTTTAACCTCGATCGCGTGTTGGCTGGGGCGCTGCGCTTTGAAGCCCGCAACCCCCAGTACGGGTTCTTTACCGATCTCTCCTACGTCTACGCCCGCGAGGGCCGCAGCCTGACCAACTTTCCGCTGCCCCAGGTGGTCACCGACCCGCTGAGTCTGGTGTCTCCCGTGCCCATTCCCCCCGGCACTCCGGCCAGCGTCACCGCCACCGCCACCAGCCGCGCGACCACCCTCGACCTGGGCGGCTTCTACCGGGTGGTCGATCAGCGCCTGACCAACAGCGCCACCTATCCCCGCCTGCTGGTCGATCCCCTGGCGGGGCTGCGGGTAATCTTTCTCAGCGGCTCGATCGACTTTGGCAACATTGCCGTGGCGGGGTTGCCCCTGGGGGGGCGATCGCTGAGTCGCTCGGCTACCCTGGTGCAGCCGATTATTGGTGCCCAGGCCAGTCTGGAATTGTCGGAGCGCTGGGCCGTGGGGCTGAGGGGTGACGTGGGCGGCTTTGGCCTCGGGGCCGACGAAAACCTCAGCTGGAATATTTTGCTGGGCACCCGCTACAGCTTCAACTCTAACCTGGCGCTACAGCTGGCCTACCGTTTTACTGAGCTGCGCTATAGCCAGGGCCAGGGCAGCGACCGTTTTGGCCTCACCCAGTCTCAAAATGGGCTGTGGGTAGGTCTCGATATCGGCCTGTAGCACCCTCCCTTCGGCCCCGGCAGCGCTGGTCGCCGTACCTAAATCTAGTGAATATGACCTCCTTTCCCCCCCGCTCTGTTGCTGACATTCGCCTCGCCACCCCCGCCGATATCCCCGCCCTGGTGGCGCTGATCAAGGCTTTGGCCGACTACGAAAAGCTGGCCCACGAGGTTACTGGCCGCCCCGAAGATTTGGAGCTGGCCCTGTTTGGCGATCGCCCTTACGCCGAAGCCCTACTGGCCTGGGTCGATGACCAGCCGGTGGGTATGGCCCTGTTCTTCCACAACTTTTCCACCTTTTTAATGAAGCCGGGCATTTATTTAGAAGATCTGTTTGTGCAGCCCGAATACCGGGGTCAGGGCATTGGCAAAGCCCTGCTGATCTACCTCGGCAACCTGGCCCTAGCGCGCGGCTGTGGCCGCCTAGAGTGGAGCGTGCTCGACTGGAATGCCCCCGCGATCGCGTTCTACCAGAGCATGGGCGCTGAAATTAAACCCGAATGGCAGACCTGCCGGGTGACGGGGGCAGCGCTGGCGGCGTTTGGGGAGATGTAGGGATGGATAAATGCAACGTGCAAAATTTTGAATTCTCAATTTTGCACGTTGCATTTTGAACTTTGCACTCCCACCCCACATCCCCCACATCCCCAGTTCGCAGGTATGATTCTGGCCAGAGCGTCTAAGAATTCGGTTCAATATGGCACAGATTTTCATCTCGGCGGGGCATGGGGGCTTAGAAAATGGGGTGGTAGACCCCGGTGCTGTGCTGCCCGGCACTACTGAAGCGGCGGAGATGATTCAAATTCGTGACCTGGTGGTGGCCGAGCTGAGGTCGCGCAGTTTTGCCGTGCTGTCCGTGCCCGACGACCTCAGCGCCGCCCAAACCCTGGCCTGGATCAACGCTCGCTGCCGCCCGGAGGATGTGGCTTTAGAAATTCATGCCGGGGCGTTTAGCGACCCGGCGGTGCGGGGGGCGGCGGTATTTTATATTGCCAAAAACGAGGTGCGCCGCACCCACGCTGAGCTGCTGCTGCTGGCCCTAATTCGGCGAGTGCCGACGCTGCCCAGCCGGGGGGTTAAGCCCGACACCGAGTCGCCCACGGGAGCGCTGCCCTTCTGTCGCAACCTGGGCTGCCCCTCGCTGCTGATGGAGGTGGGCTACCTGAGTAACCCGCAAGATTTGGCGATTATTCAGCGGCAGCGGCGCGATGTGGCCCTGGGCATTGCCGACGGGTTGGCTTCCTGGAGTCGGGCGGTGGGTAGCGACCTGCCGACTACGCCGGGGGGGAACCTGCCCGAGTTTAGAATCAACCTCAACGGCGGCGTCTATCCAGAGACCGGCATCATCGTCAACAACAATGCCTACGTACCTATCGATATTGCCGATCTGCTGGGCATAGACGCGACGACTTCCCCCAACATCACCCGCATTCGCTACGCCAATGTGGTCTATATCAAGGCGGTAGACCTGCAAAACTACAACGTGTCGGTGGGGTGGGATGCGGCTACACGAACGCTGCGGCTGCGATCGCGCACAGGTTTTCAGTTTTGCCCCGGCGCGATCGATCGCATTATGGGCGTTGGCAGCACCACCGAAACCCAGCTGAAGCTGTTTTTGCAAAGCATTAACCCCGCCGCCGCCAATACCTACAGCGACCTGCCCAAGATCTACCGCGAAGAGGCCGCGATCGAGGGCGTCAACCACGACGTAGCCTTTTGCCAAATGCTGGTCGAAACCAACTCGCTCAACTTTGGCGGCAGCCTCAACCCGGCCCAAAATAACTTTGGCGGCATTGGGTCGCCCACGGGCGGGCTGGAGGGGGCTTCGTTCCCCAGTGCGCGAATTGGGGTGCGGGCGCAAATTCAGCACCTCAAGGCCTATGCCAGCCTCGACCCGCTGGTGCAGCGCCAGGTGGATCCGCGCTTTCAGTTTGTGGTGCGGGGCATTGCGCCGCTGGTGAGCCAGCTCAGCGGTCGCTGGAGCGCTGACCCCGAGTATGGAGCCAAAATAATGGCTTTTCTGCGGCGGCTCTACGACTCAATTGCGCCGGTCTAGGGTGTTGGTTGGTATAGGGCCACTTTAAGAGCTGGCCCTGGGGCGGCAACCTGGGGGCAGCGGCGCAGTCATAGGTGGGTATCGGATCCTATTGTTCCGGGTATGGCCATCGGTGATACCGTAAAAAGCGCCGTCCGATGCCCGCTCGCTCACCTAAGTTATTCATCCACCGATGACTCTACTTCGCCAATCGCTTGTCTTTGGGCTGCTATTCAGCCGCGCCTTTGGGTTTCTCAAGTCTGGGCTCAAGCACGGACTGAGCCTGTCAGTAGTGTGGTGGCTACTAGCGCTGCCGGCCCTGGCGGTCGAAATGCGGGTGGCGGTAGGCGATCGCCTCAGCCAGGCTGTCGTCGGCAGCTCGACCCCAGCGGTGATCAAGAACGGCGCGGGCCAGGGGGTGGGCCAAATTCCCCAGGGACAAGCGATCACTATCACCCCCTCAGGGGGCGGACTGAAACTGGCCGACTGGCAAGGGCAGGCCTTTTGGGTAGAGCCGACTGGCGGCGGCTACGTTTTTATTAACGACAAGTGGTACCGAGGCAAGGTGCTGGTAGTACCCGTGGATGGCAAAGTGACGGCGGTCAACTGGGTCGATATCGAAGCCTACCTCTACGGCGTGGTGGGCAGCGAAATGCCCGCCAACTGGCCCCAGGAGGCCCTCAAAGCCCAGGCGGTAGCGGCCCGCTCCTACGCGCTGTATCGGCGCGATCGCACCCAGGGCGACCTCTTTGATGTCGCCAGCACCACCGCCAGCCAGGTGTACCAGGGGCTAGCCTCCGAAACCCCATCCGTACAGGCCGCCGTCAACGCCACCCAGGGCCAGGTGCTCACCTACCAGGGCCGCGTCATTGAGGCGGTGTTCCACTCGTCCTCAGGCGGCTATACCGAAAATTCTGAAGATATTTGGCAGCGGGCCACCCCCTACCTGCGCGCTGTGGCCGACTACGACCAGGATGCCCCTGTATTTCACTGGTCTGAAACCTTTTCGACCCAGCAGATCCAGCAGCGGATTTCGGGCATTGGTCGCCTACAGTCGATCGCCACCGAGCGGGCTACCCCGCGCGGCCGCATTATGTCGATTCGGCTGCAGGGCAGCCAGGGCACCCGCACTCTCACCGGCACCGAGCTACGCCAGGCGCTGGGCCTGCGCAGCACGCTGTGTTCGCTGACCCTGGCGGGCGACACCCTGCGGGTAGAAGGGCGCGGCTACGGCCACGGCCTGGGCATGAGCCAGTGGGGCGCGCGCGGGCTCGCGACCCGAGGCTACAACTACCAGCAAATTTTGGCCTACTACTACCAGGGCACAGCGCTCTCTAACGTGCGGGTCGCCAATTTGCAAAAACAGAATGTGCCGCTGCTGCCCTCGCCCGAGGCGCTGCGGCCAGCCCCGGGACAATAGCAAAAAGTTGTGGGTTGCGATCGCGCAGCCCAATGTGCTAATTTCTATGTCTGCAAGGACGTATAGCTCAGTTGGTTAGAGCACCACGTTGACATCGTGGGGGTCACTGGTTCGAGTCCAGTTACGTCCATTCCCTGAAAAGCCTAGGTTTCAAGGCGTTTAGCGATTGCTGTATGGGTGTGATCGCACCCAAGCGTGGGTATGCGCTTTACGGATTTAAACGGAACAATCAGGGTTTTAGCGCTTCAATGGGTACAGAATGGGTACCCAAAATGGCTAGAACTCCCAAAGGTGAAGTTTCAATTGAGAACATAGACGGCTGGATTCGCCTGAGATGGCGGCACCAGGGGCAGCGCAAGACGATGAGCCTGGGCCTACGCCATGACCCGGTGAATCTGGCGGTAGCGCAGCAGCGAGCTAATCAGATCCACCTGGACATCGTTTCTGGTAACTACGACCCAACGTTGTCAAAGTACAAGGGCGATCGCAGCCAACAGCTCCAGGCGATCGGGGCGGTTGACCTCTTCAAGCGGTATAGCGAGTGGAAGGTTAAGCAGGTACAAACTCGTACCCTTGAAAAGTACTGGGGCCTGGTGAACTGGTTAAAAGAGTATTTTGGCGATCGCGCTGTTGACGAAGATGATGCCCCAGAATTTATTGCCTACCTCATGGAGAACTTGGCACCCAGAACAGCTAAAGAGCGCCTGGATCTTTTGGATTCAGCATGGCTCTGGGGTATTGAGAAGGGGCTGCTAACAGATAACCCCTGGGCAGATATGCGACTCAGAAATCCGCCCCAGCAAAAGCGTAAGGCTTTTACTAAGGATGAAGTGCAGGGCATTCTCAAGGGCTTTGCAGAGAATCATTACTACTGCCACTACACCGACTATGTGCGCTTCAAGTTGTCGACCGGATGCCGCACAGGTGAAGCCAACGGTCTACGGTGGCGACACCTAAATGAGAATTGCACCGTGGTGTGGTTCGGAGAAACCCATACCCACGGCCAGTTTAAGGACACCAAAACGGGCAAGGCTAGAGAGGTCAAACTATCGGCCTCTCTGTCTAAGTTGTTGCGATCGCGCATGCCCGCCGACGTTGACCCAGACGCGCTGGTGTTCCCTGGTCCAGAGGGTGGACCAATGACCGAGGGCAACTTCAGCAAGCGGGCATGGAGAAAGGTGCTGGAGGCCCAGGCGGTGACTTACCGAATTCCTTACAATACCCGCCACACCTTTATCAGTCATGCCCTTGAAGCAGGGATGAGCCCCGTTGAGGTGGCCGCCATCACTGGCCACAACCTGAAAACGCTGTACGAAAACTACGCCGGTCTGATCAAAACTCACCCCACCACGCCGGAGCTGTTTTGATTTTCTTTTTTCTCAGTGCTGGGCAGTGTGGGTAAACCCCCTACACGCCCTACACAATTCATGCACTGCAAGGGTTTCCAGATTTATCTAGGCCTACGCAACCCCTACATAGGGCCACCCCAAACCCTACACAGGGGCAAAAAAGAGGCTACGAGGCCTCGGTGGTGATCATCGCTTACGGCTAAGGGGCCGTTTTTGGCCACTGGGAAGACTGCGCCTGAAGTTCTCGATCGCAGCCTGGTGGGTCTCGGGGGCCTCTTGGTTCACCAGCCAGTCAAGGATCATCTCCCTGATGTAGAGCACGGGTGCTGTGGGGCCTCGCCCGCGTTTAACGTAGTGAACGCCGTGGATCCAGCTATCGCGCAGCGTCTTAAGGGAGTCTGGCTTACAGCGCAACAGCTCACAGGCTTCATCGGTGGTGAGCAGGCTAATTTGCATGGTCAGCCTCCACAGGTATGAGCCAGGTGAGTTGGGCATCGATGCACCGCTGCATCCTTGGCACGATGACATCGGCTAGGGGCATGCCTTCAAGGCTGTAGATCCGGGTGATGGTGCCCTGTTGCCGATGGGCTGTATGCCAGGGCATGTTGAGAATTACTGTCTGGCCTCCGGTGGGTACCCAGCCCAGGAGGCGACATTGCGTGAGTGGGTATAGCACCCCTGCACAGAGCAGACAGCGATCGCCCGTCTGGGGATGCTTCACCCGGCGTTCTACAACCCGCACCTTAGGGCCGAACTCAGTGTCGATGCAGACGTAGTCGCCGGTTTGGGGAAGCGTTTCGGTACCCATCTACCAGGCCTCCAGCGTGTCGGCATTAGCAGTCAACGTTTTGAGTGCCGCAGGTGCGGGGTACAGGATCGGTGGCGGCGGTGGCGGCGGTGGCTGATTACTGCCAATATCCGTAGCGGTAACCGTACCTGACCTACCCTTCAGCGCAGTCTCGACAGTGCAGGGAATGGGTTCGTCGATGACCTCAGTGGGCGATGCGGTTAAGTCGTCGGGGTCAGGCTGGACAAGGGTTGTTTGAACCAAGCGGATGTTGGTGAGGCCACTCCCAGAGCGTGAGTCTGCCCGTTTTCGTTTCACATCTAGCCCGAGGGTTTTCTGGAGCAGGTTCTCCAGAGCTATGGAGAAATTCTGCATGCTGATGGGTTTCACCCCAACGGCGTCGCAGTATTTGATGTAGTTGGGGTAGAGGCAGATACGGGAAGAGTTGTTTTTGTCCCCTGTCTTAGTCCAGGCACCTGGCTCGTAGACAATCCATTCGTTCACCCACTGGGCCAGGCTGTCGGTATTGAGCAGGCTATCGGCCTGAAACTGGGCCATGGCCTCAACCTTGGCCTGCGGATTTTTGATGTAGGCCTCCATCAGCTCGTCGGGCATGGCCATTACCCAGTTGAATACCCCCGGTAGAAATGGGGCCAGCTCCCCTCGCAGGCCGCCATCGGGGGTAAAGTCGAGCAGTGAGCGCCGCTCATCCTCGGGCACCACCTGCGTAAAGTAAACAGGGATCCGTCGCCTAAACAGAGCATTGGTGCGATCGCTGGCGATGGTCTCCTTGTTGGTGGCCACCATTACCCAGCCTTCGAGGGTAAAGCCGTCGGTGTAGTCGGCATTTTCACCCTTCCGCTCCCAGGGGATGTAGTCTTCGCCGGTCATCTGCTTGAGCACATCGACGGCGGTAGGGTTGTAGTCGGCATCGGGGATGAAAATCAACCGTTTGCCCATAAACCGAGCTGTTTCAAATCGGCTGCTGGCGATACGCGATAGGGAGGTGCTGACGGTGTTGGAACGCCCCAGCAGCGCCTGGATCAGGCGAATTAGAGTGCCTTTGCCCGTTCCCCCAGGGCCGATCAACTCCAGGTAGCGCTGAAAATCCGTTCGGCCCAACACCATCGCCTTGATACAAGCCCTGAGCAACTGCACCACCAGCTCATCCCCGTTACAGGTGGCTTTGAGCCAGTCGAGCACCGGATCGCAGATTGCGTCAGGAACGTAGTCGTAGGGCAATTGCCAGGTGAAGCCGTAGGCAGGGCTGTGGTCTAGCAGGGTATTGTCGGCAATGCGCAAAACGCCATTTTGGAAGGGAATTAGGCCGTAGGACGCTGGCCATGAGCGCACCGATACCCGCTGACTGAAGAGGTTGACGGTGCTGTCTACCGCAGCCTGGCCATATTCACCGGCTGCACCAGCAGCATCCAGCTCTCGCTGTACTAGCTCCTTAACTTCGCGATCGCTGACCCGCTCCCACCGCCCTTGCTTGTAGGTATAGAAGCTGGAAAAATCCAGCCGATACTTGAGTTGGTCGCCCCAGTGAGACTCCATCAGAGCGGCTAGTTTGCCCGCTGGGGGCAAGGAAATTCCTTTGCGGCCAAAGGTTAAAGCCTCATCAAAGCAATTGGTGACTGGCCATGAACCGGTTAGGGCGTCTCTTGCCTCAGCTTTGCGGGCTGCGAGCCACTGTTGTCTTTCCGCGTCTCGAAAGGGCTGGAGGGCCAGCCTTCGAAGGAATTGAATATCAGGTTTTTTGAGTTTGGCGTCGTTCTCTTTCGAGTGGGCCAGGCAAAACGCTTCTACCCGACTTCTCAGCTCGGGGCAGTTGCGGTCTAGATGCCAGGTGAGCCGCCATAGCTTTTTGTAGAGCTGGGTCAGGGTTTCGCAGTGCTTTGGCAGCGGTGCTCGGCTGAGGTAATCGAGCCAATCGAGCAAGAACTGTCGTGGAGCCTGAGCATTAGCTAGCAGGTTGTTAAATCCGCCTTGGTCGTAGCCTGAGCTAAAGAACTCAGTAAACCCAGCTTTATCGCCCGCATCTTCTGGGATGAGCGCAATCTTGCCTTTGAGGTGCAGGCCACCTTTAATGAGTGCTTGAGCCACGTTGGCATTGCGCAAACCGTCAGAGTCGAACACCAGGGTGAGCCCCACCCCTTGGGGGAGGATGCTGGGAACGTGGGTAACGCCTGCGATCGCTCCTACTGGCTTACCGCCTCGAATGGTAGCCAGGAAAGCATCCTTCCACCCTTCGGTAACGGCGGCTAAGTCTGATAGCTTACAGCCCTTTGGAAGCCAAATAAATGGCTTGGCTATGCCCTTGCGGGGACTAAGATATTTGGGCATCCCGAGGCCAGGGCTGTCTAACCGCAGTTGCCCAAAGCCGTTGCCAAAGGGGAACCAAATACCGCTGGTGACATTATTGGAGTAGCCCAACAGGGCGATCGCCTCGCGCTGGGAAACCGATCGCACACCGTAGTCTTTAACAGCCTGGTCAATTTCTGCTGGTGTCCAGCCATCGTCCACAAAATGCTGTTGGTGGAGAATATTCAGCATAGCTGCACCTCACGGAGGGGGTGAGCTTTGTAACACCTATTGCCTAGGCTTTTTTGAAAAGAAGGGAGTAGAGGTAATTGGCGGCTATCTTGGATCCATTTTTCTACTCCCGATAGAGTTACAGTCTCTCTAAGCGGTGCTAAACTTGGCGTAAGAATTCTGGTTGGCTTGAGACCTCCAGAATTGCCATTACCAGCCCCCTGCCGGTAATATTTTGGACTCATGGGGAATACCTCTAGTTTAGGGCGAACCCCTTGGAGGAGACCCGATTCACGTTCCCATTGCTTCCCGGCGCTGGACGTGAGTCGGGTTTTCTCTTTGGGGAAGGAGCGCTTCCAATGCTTCCCGGCGCTGGGCACTTCTGGTTATAGACCTCATCTCTTTGCTAAAGGGCGAGATGCTTGCCCCATCGCTACCCTTCCTTGCTTACCTGAACATCTAGCCCTGCGGAGGGCTGCTGGGCTAACAGCAGCTTCAAAGCTGCTCGTACTGTTTTAGAGCGATCGCCATAATTGGGCACCACCCGATCTAGGGCGGCAAGTTCGCTGTTGCTCAAACGCAAGTTGACGACATTAGAGAGAGTTTGCATTTGCTTTCCACCAAGCGATGTAAGACATCATACACATTGAACTAAGGATTGAACTAACCTTATAGAGCCTAAATTTCTAATTTCAAAAACTATGCCCAAAAATGTCCAACCATGCCCAAAGAGACCCAACGAGATTCTCAAAAGCCTTTGCGCACAAGCCTTCTAAGAGCCTGTCTTCGCTGTAAAAACATCATCAAATCATGAATATGATGAAAAAAAATAAGTAACTTATAACCAAAAAATACTTGGCTTCCTGTAAAGTATCTCGACAAAAATCAACTTGTTGACTGCAAGAAATAGCTTATTCCGATCGACTCCAAAAAGTTGGGATAGTCAGGTCTGAGGAGTTTAAACCCTATAGTTGAACATCACACGCCTATGACATAAGGTGCGACAGAACTCAGCCTGTGAGTATCGGCTGCTTGAACCAGTACCGTGTTAGGCGATCAGCACACTCATAGATGAAGAGTAATGGCCAGTAGCAGGTTAAACCGTCACAACCTGGCGAGACTTCCACGCCTCATAGGCCGCCATATCACCCCCAAAAGAATCGGGAGAGACAATAGCCGGAGCTGTTTCTACCCAGGGGTTTTGATCCTCTGGCAGGGGAGCATAGGCACAGTAGGCGATGACCACGTCATCCATCGCTTCTTGGCCGGTGTTGCCTACATACTCATCAACTCGGCTTACACGCCAGGGCGAGAGCCGTTGATGGGTCACCCCGCCACGGTGGTCAAAGGTGGCCGCCGCGTCGTCGTGCTTAAACTCGGGCAGACGACAACCCACTTCTGGGACAGGCCCGTTGGAGTAGTCGAAGTGCTGGCCTAAAAAGTCGGTGAGTGAACCGCTGGGTTGTAGGGTACGAGCTTCCCAACCCGGAGCACTAGAATCTTCAGCTTTGAAAATAATTAGGCGGCTCATTGGTCACTACCTCCTGAGAAGTCCATCGGGCTCTTCGGGAATTGGGCATCACCCTTAAAGATACACTCCACCACCAGCGGGTCACGAGCCGCGATTCGTCGCCGTGCCTCCAGCAGTGTCCAGCCATACTTAGCTGCCATCTTGCGACAACAATCCTCATTGATGGCAAAGTGGCTGGTCGTGCTGCGATCGTTACCAGTTGTCATGCATCACCTCCCTTACCCGCCTGAGATTGGTCGAAATTGCTGATTTCCCAGGGAGGAGGCGTTTTCCCTTCATCGATAGCCTGCCGAACAGCTTGCTCTACCAAGTAGGCTGCCAGAGTTGTGGGCTTGTTATCTTCGCGGGCTGCCCACTCCTCTAAAGCCTTGGCGATGCCGTCAGGCAGGGTGATGAAGTATCGCTTGCTCACAGAATCAATCATTGAAGGCACCTCTCAATACTACTGGTCGTTACGACTCAGTAACTAACTGATCTAGAAGCTAGCATATTGATAGCATATTAGTAACTGATATGCTAATACTGTAACAGCTGAGTGGAACGAACTGGAACGAATCAGTTCCAGTGAACTGCCTAAAGCATTGATTTACCGAAGTTTCAAGCTGTAACAAGAGGTGTAACGACGTGGAACGTCAACCACTATCGATTCGCAAGTTAGCCGAGGTCTGTGGGGTGTCCCACACCGAAATAGGCCGCAAGATGACTGCCCTGGGTATCTCAGGCACGCCTCAGGGTAAGGGATTACCCACCCTGCTCAGCCCCACCGAGCAAGACAAAATCGCCGCTGTGCTGTTTATCTCGGCAGAACTGCCCGCTCCGCCCGCGCAGCATGTCGAGGTGTTGGGCAATGGCTTATCGGTTTACACGCCCCCACCGCTAGCAACTCGGGGCGTCAACAGCGAGCTCAGTCGCCATCTACAACAGCAGCAGCTCACCCAGGCTCTGGGCGTGTTTAAGGGCAATCAGGCCAGCTTCAGGAACGCCCTGCTGGGGATGGCGGCTGAGTCGGGTCGCCAGCTGGGCCACGAAATGGCCGTTACCGAGATGAACTCTGCCCTGGCCACCCACGCGCAACTGCAACAAACCGTGGGAAAGGAGTTGGGCGTCGTTGCAGATACGCCCGATACCGCTGCTGCTGGTTAGGGGGTTTAGCCCTGTTAACCGTCGTTTTCATCCTGTTAACGCCGTAACTCTGGTCATAACGCTATGGAAGCTAAATTCACTCCCCCTGCCGTCCCCCTCGAATACCGTCGCGAGGTCGTTGGCGGTGCATCGCCCATCCAAAACATCTACCTGGCCCCTGTTCCCTGGTGGCAAAACCGCCGTTACTGGGCTGCCGGTGGCATCGCAGTAGCGGCCCTCTCTGGCATTGCCTTTGCCTTTGCTCAGTCAGGCCGAACGGGCGACGAGGGCACCTATCAGAGCGAACTGCCCGCCCCTAACTACGAGAACGTGCTGGCGGCGGCTCAAGACCGACTCTCGGGCAACTACGAAGACAGCCGTTTGGTGTTGGCCGATGTCGGTCGGTCGGTGCTCAACAATGAGGCCTACCGCTACCGCCAGCAGGCAGAACAGGACGTTCTAAAGCCCACTGACCCGTGTTACCAGCAGCAGATTATCTGCCCCCTCAACCGCTACCAGCGCGATGCCCAGGTGATGTTAGATACGGCCAAGGGCGATCGCGATTGGCGACAGGCCCAGGCGGCACTCTTTCGCGTCGAGGCCGTGGAGGTGGCCCGTTCAATGGCGGCGCTGCCCCAAGACCCGCCGACCAACTTGGCGGTGGTAGCGATCGAGAATCTGGTGCAGTACCACGACCGCCAACACTCTTTGTCTGAAGAGGTGCAGGCCCATGAAGTTAGAGACTAATCATCTGCTCTATGGCTCCATTGGGGCCGCTGCCCTGGGGCTGTTCTGTGGCCTGCAACGGCCCGCCAGCAACCTCACCCCCGCAGACCTAGAGGCCTTCGCCAATGGGGCTCAGATTCGCTACGAGAAAACCTATCCCTATCTGCCTGCGGCGATTGCGTTTGGGTTGGTGTCCGTGGGCTGTGGGGTGGCCTGGGCGTTGGGGGGAGAGCAGCCTAAGGTAGCGATCGTAGGCCCCCCAATTCAACCGGAGCCGCAGAGCTGGAACGGGCAGGTGCCTTTTGCCGGGGCGACCGAGTCATTCCGGGTGGGCAACCCTGCCGCTATTCTCGCCGCTCGTATGCGGCCTACCTTGATTTCGGCTAACCCTCGGGTCGGCAAGGGGCTGACCGTGGCCCACGCCTATCGTCAGGCCCAGGTGAAACAGGGCGCGGTGGTGTGGGTGATTCAGCCCAAGTATCACCCCAAGGAGCATGGCTATTGGAAGCAGGCCGACAACGTGCTTGGGTTCATGGCTGACTCGTTGGAGTCCAAGGAGGATATCGACGACATCTGCGAGCAGATGCAGAAATTCATCTTTGCCTGGCGGCAGCTGCCCCAGCGCCCCAAGGTGCTGATCATCGACGAGCTGGCGATGATGAAGACGGCCTTCAAGGCTTGGTACGACGGGTTCCTCAAGTCACAGCTCACGATGGAGCTGTCCTCGGGGGAGACAGACGACCGGGCGCTGTGGGCCATTACTCAGTCGTCGCTGGTGGGCGATATCGGGGTCAGCGGTGGGATGCGGGCGACGTTTGATTTGCTGACCATTCAGACCCCCAGCAGCCAGAGCCATCTGGAGAGCCTGCGCAAGTCTGACACCAGCATTCCGCCGATTGAGGATGAGGTGATTTTTGAGCGATCGTTCTCACCCAAGCAGGCGGTTTTTTACCACTCGGAAGTCAAAGAATGGCTGCCAATGGTGGTCTATGAAGTGCCGAAACCGAGTTACGCCCCTGCAACGGCAGGTGCAACGAACGGAAACGAAGACGGGGTAAGGCTTTCACCTCTGGGTGAAACGAAAGTTTCAAAGTTTCCAGACCCCACTTTAGCCCCGGATCTGCCCCTAATCATCGCGGTAACCAACGCTTTGGCCCAGGGGATGCCTCGCTCCCAAGTCATCAAAGAGGTGTTGGGTTGCACGGGCAAGAAGTACCAGGAGGGCTCTGATCTCTTCGACCGCATCAAATCCATCATTGAGGAAAATTCCTAATGGCTAGCTCCAAGAACAATCAACTCGCTAACAGCAACAATGGCCCTGAGATCATCGACGGGCAAATCATCGACATCACGCCTCAGCTCAGCTCGCCAGGGCGGGGCAGCGGTGTCCAGCTCGCGCCGCGCAATGCCATGCGCTCGAATGTGCAGGATGGCGGCTGGTTTGATGCCACCAGCGGCAAGCGCAAGCCGATCTTTGTCATCACTCCTGCCACCGACCCCTGGAGCATTTTCCCGGTGATCCGCAGCGGCCTCAGCTGCTTGCGCAACCACCCGTTACAGACGATGGGTGGGGCTTTCATTTCAGTGTGGGGCGGGCTATTCGTGCTCTCAGCGGGGCTGAATGTCCTCCAGGGTTCGGCGGTCAAGGCCGGGGGCGATATCTGGAATCCGGTGGTGGCGGGAACCAACTTCGGAGCCATGTTGGTGGTGCCGACGCAGAGCATTGCGGGCAGCGCTCACAAGGTCTTGACCGGGGAAGAGCGGGTGGGACAGCCGATTGAAACCCGTCCCTACACTCGCGCTGTGAAGGTCGGGGAGTAGCGATGCTGTTCTGGCGAATCAGAACTCGGTACCTGCTGGCCCTGGCGGCGTTGTTCGTCGGGGCCGCGTTTTTAGACCTGAAGCAACCGGGCCGGGGGCAGTTCTACAACCCGGTTTATGGGGTGAGGTCGTGGGTCAACACCCACCAGCCTGCGGCGTGGCAGCTGGTGCATCGTCTGTCTGGCGAGGATGCCCGTCTGCAAACCTGCGTAGCGGTGGCTCCTGACCCCGTTGCCCTCGATGCCACCAAGGCGGAGCTGCGCAAGGCGCTGGTGGGGGAATCGGAGGCGATCGCTTTGGAGTGGTTGGGTCAGCCTGCTTGTGCTTTGGGTAACGGGGTCTATCGCTGGGCTTTGGACAACGGCTTGGCCCTCGATGTGACGGTGTCGGAGGGGGAGGTGACCCACAGTGAACTCAACCGTTAAGGACATCAAGCCCCACTGGTCGGAATTGCCGCCGACCTGGCGCTATGTGATTGGCACGGCGATGCAGGCGGGCGAGTTGGTGCTCAAGCTGGGCTGCGTGGGGGCGATCGCTACCTCAGCCTGGGTGATGGTCGATCAGGAAACCAATGAAACCTGGGGGGCACGGTTTAGAAAGGTCAGCGCCGTGGCGGAGGCGGTGGCTGGGTTCTACGACGATGACTTCAAAGCCCCCATCAGCAAGGGCGATGTGATTGCGGGCTACACCGTCAACTCGGGCTTTGGCTTGCGGATGCACCCCATCCACCAGGAGATGCGGATGCACTCGGGTATTGACCTGCCGACGCCGGAGGGGGTGCAGGTTCATGCGATCGGCTACGCAGGCGATCGGGTGTCGGTGCGCTGTTGGAGTGATCCCAAGGGCTATGGCACGGTGGCGGATATAACCAGTTCGGCGTTCCCTGAGATCACGTTTAGGGCGGCTCACCTGTCTCATTGCAAGGGGGGTGAGCATCGGGCCGGGGCGGTAGTGGCGAAGACCGGCAACACGGGCGGCAGCACGGGCGCTCACCTGCACTGGGAGCAGATACAAGGGGGGGTGGCCCAGGTTCCGCAGAAGGGCTATTTGGTCTGGGCACTCCATGGCCGCAAGCCCAATGAGCGACTAGGGGATACGATTGCGCTCTACCAGGCGATTGTTGCGAAAGAATCGGGCGGTGACCACACTGCCGTCAACCATGACACGGGGGCATTAGGCCTAGGGCAGGTGATGCCACAAAATCTCAACTGTTCCTGGGACGGCAAACCTAAGAGCAACTGTGGCTGGGATTACGATGTGCTGGGCCGCGATGTGTCGCCCCAGGAATTTTTGCAGAACCCTGAGATTCAGCAGCAGATCGTGGGGGTCAAGCTGGAGAGTGCTCTACAGCGTCAGATTCAGGCGGGCCACGATATGAACACGGCGGTGAAGCGGGTGGCAGCGGAGTGGTACTCGGGCAACCCTGAGCTGGCTCACGATACGCGCCCCCAGGCGGGCTATGAGTCGATTAAGAGCTATGCCGACAGCGCAGCGGAGAAATTTCACCGGCTCCGGCAGGAGAACCTAGAAAAGTAGCCTCGGCGATGATCGCACCGTCATTACTGACGCTGCTACCCTGGGCCTGGGATCTGAGAACTCTCCATTAAGTCGTTTTTATTCACGACTCATTCACGACTTGATAACGACTTCCTTTGAATTTCGATAAAAACCATCACTGTTTTGATGGTTTCGGATCATTAGGTCACGTTTATTCACGACTTGATCACGACTCTAAAGAGCCTGACAGGAGGGACTGCTGAGGATGGTGGGCTCATTCACGACTTAACAACGACTTGATCACGACTTGCGCTATCCGGCCCCTCCATCGGTGTCTTCCTTCGAGCAGCAGGGGGAGCTGCCCTGGGGGCCACGCCACTTCACTCCGTTTCGTGGCTTCGCGTTTCACACACCACGCCCAGCCTTGGGGTAGGGGAATGCCAGAATGACTCTATATCAAGGCTTTCGGGCGTTGCAGGTCATGTTTGGTCGTTTACGAATCATCGCCGAAACCCTGAAAACCTTTATAGCTAAAGGGTTTAGCGCTTCATTGCACTTGAATAAAGTCAATCTTGTCCCGAGAAGGCCTCGGCAAATTGCTTGAGACGAGGGCCTCATTGGCTACCACAGGTGGCCATATTAACCAAAATCAACCCACAGCCCTCAATCGCTTACTCAGCAAGGGTTTTCAAAATTTTGCCAAGATCTTGGCGTACTGTGTGGCCTTTCCGCGAAGCCCCCGATAGGGGGCGTAGCATTGGGTACCGAGAGCAAAAGAGTATCCCAAACTATCCAGAGCCTTTCTGAGTCAAGCTATGGAGTGATTGGGTGCTGTTCTTGATTATCTGTTTCTTAACTTGCCTTGCATGCGAGCGGACTCGATGATGTTGCGGTTGGCAGTAAAGACCCGAATGCCAGAAACGGTAGAGTAATCCCCATCATCCGTAATGACCTGGGTTACTCCGTGGGCTTTCATGGTTTCCAGGATGAAGAGGTCATAGCCGTCGATGAGCTCGCCCGATAGGCGAGCCAAGGCAGCCTCTGTAGTGTTGGCATCTATAGCAAGAGGCAGCACTTCAGCAAAGCTGGTGATCTGTGCCCATGACGCTTCTATCTCTTCAAATACTCCCCTACGCTCGGCGGGGTACTCCTGCCTAAAGCGTTTCAGAGGAAAGCCTTGCCCATGAATGATTTCGCACTCTATGGTTTCGATGCGGTGGGCTAGTTCACTCAGGGTCAGCCCCGAACAGTATAGGGCTGCGCTGGCTTGTTGAGTGGACTCCAGATAAGTAGGGTAGGTCTGAATTTGGTATTCACGCGGGCGACTACGGCTTGAGAGGCTCGGCAAGTCAGCCTTTGGATAGGTGAGCCAGTACCAGACATTGGTGTCCACAAAAAAGATGTCCTCAGCAGTAGGGACATCTTGCCTGATATCAATAATTTCAGCTTGGATCGTAAAGCTCCGTCGACTCACCGCTCGCAACCTATAGATTAGCGGCCTGCTCAAGAATAGCGGTGTCGACCCTATCTCTGTATTGTTCGTCAGTGTAGTAGCGCTTAGCGTTGTCTAGAACCCTAGCCAGCACCTTATCACCGACGGGGTTCAATCCTGAGATGGTGAGTAGCTGGTTCAGCTTGTCGGCATCGATGTCGCGATAGAGTTGGGCGATCGCAAAGTTGAAGAAGACAGTAAGGTACCGACGAACGCCAGCAAAATCTAGCTCTACCGGCTGCTCTTCCAGTAAAAGCGGGTAAATCTTATTGTAAAGGGCTTCACCAGCCTCGCGAGTCATGGCGTTGTCGCCCGTCATGTTATGGATAAGCAGTTTCATGGCTCTAGACCTATAGAACCTTTGTATTAACCAAGATACGCGATTTCAGAGACAAGTGTACGAAACTGGGTCGCACTTTACAGTGATATTAATCAAGGTTCCCTCAAAAAAGGTACCAATGGTGGCATACCGCTCCTGATTGCGGTCAATGATGGCATAGCCATCATGGCTGTATATCTCGATCTTACCTTGCTTTTCCTTAACGAAGGCTTTCAGTGTATCCAGCCCAATTCCGGCTGGGCATTCTTCTCCGCGTGTTGTGTTTCCAGCTGTAAATGCCCATTCCATGGTCGATTGCGCAGGAAGGCAGGGCTGATCGAGATAGCAACGCACGTTAGCGGGTATACCCACACCAAAGTCGATGATAGTTAGTTTTAGCGCATTGAGAGCGGGAAACCGCTGCCCGCAGGTGAAGACTCCAATCGAGGACAGGCCGTGGGTGAAGGCATTGTCATACAGCTCTGCCATGGTGCTGACAATTTCATCCTTCAAACTGCTGTCAACGCTGACCCAGTCTCGCCCCAGCCAGTGCTCATCTAGAAAACTGGCGATACCGATGATGTCATGCTCGGCATCCTCGCGGTAAGGGATTGAATTGCCTTGCCACCCGCCAGTGGCTTGGGAGAATGCTGTGGTGAAGCCGTTCTGGCTGAGATTCATGCGGATGTCGTCTTGCATGGTTTGCCAAGCGAAATGGGGAAACCCATCTCTAGCTTCGATAAGGCGGGCGAGGCCGCCCAGGAAAGCAACGGCATTTTGTCGGAGGAAACAGCAGTCTGAAAAATCAAAGATGACTACTGGTGACTCGCAATGCTGCACCACCCGCCAAAGCTCAAACATCTGCTCAAAGTCCTTGGGGCTGTCGTTCAGGGTAGGGACTTTTAGGTGCAGCTTCATAGGGGTGCCAGTGGCAAGCATGATTACCTCCGAGACAGAGTGTGAGGAGAGACCCTGCCGGTAGCGTTTGCAATGTCATAAAAATGACATTAGCTACTAAATATAGCTTAGACACCTCCGTAATACAAAAGAACTGTATAAGATTCTACGAGCCAGCCCGATCGCAGGTCAGCCCTTGCTGCGCAGGCGGTGAGCAGTCGGGTGTCAGCCGTGTTTTCTATACCACCTGTGAGCTTTTTGGACCTGGTCAGCCCAGAACCGGAGTATCTCGGTCTCGCTTTTATCTGGAATGGCCTCTACGTACTCCATCCATCCGAAAAAGTTTTTACTTGGGCGGCTCTCAATAGCATCTACCACCAGGGCATTTGCCATAAAGCCATGCTCTTCATAGCTCTCGCAGGAGAGCTTCCCAAGAAACTGGCCGATAATGTGGCGATCCAGCCCTGTCCAACCTCCAACATTGAGCCTAAATGGCTGGCCATTGTTGATAGAGGGAATTTGAAATTCAATGCCTTGGACAAGCTGAGAGTAGGTCAACAGTTGGCGTCTTTTCCCTGCCGCCGCAATTCTCTGCTTAATTTCTTGATAGCTTGCGTCATCCTGATCGGGCTGCAAAATCGCACGAACTTCGGGCTCTTGGCCACTTTTGGTGATGCTCAAAAATCGGTCATTCGAAGGCTGCCTCATGACTGCGGCTTAGCTAGCCAAAATGAAACGTTTTTCCAGCAACTCCAAGTTGGCTCGCCCAAACATCTGCCGTTTCAGCATTTTGAGCCGATTATTCTGCCCCTCTACCGGTCCATTGCTAACCTCTAATGCCATTCCAGCTTTTACGGCGTCATAATCCTCCTCCAGCCCTTTGGCGAAGCTTTGAAACGCCTTGATTGAGCTGGTTTTAGCCGCATGTAGCCAATCATCCAGCTGACTGGGAAGCCGCTGTCGAACGAGATCAATAAAGCCTTGGGCAAGTGAGATCGCCTCCGATATCTCAGGCTGTTGAGCGAGTTGCTCTAATAAGTTATCGTCTTCAGTCGTCCGGGTTTCTGTTCGCTGTAAGATCAGCCATGCCGCTCGACGAGCACTCAAGGGCTTTTGAGGAGAGGTTGAAAGGGGAGGGGCTGGCCCCCGTCCCGGTAAATTGTTGAGAGAGTCTGGGCTAGGTTGGCCCACAGCTGGTAATTGACGCATTTGATGGGTGTAGCGAGCTAGGGTCGAGTAACTTCCCTGATAGCCTTGCTGTTGGATCTGGTGAAAGAGGGCTTTGGTCTGGTGCTGTCCCCGGTTCCATTGATCCTTGATATAGGGTTTATAGGCCTCCAACCCACTGCCCTGTTTACGGATAGTGGGTTGTCGCTCAGGAAAGATGGAAGCGGCTAAATACTTGTAGACCGTTCGTTTGCCAATACCGAGATGGTGGGCGATGTCTTTAATGGCGTATCCTTGCTGCCGTAAGGCATGGGTTTGCTCATACGTCTCCAAACGATGAGACCGGTTGAGCGCTTTTGGAGACTGTGGATCCTCAGGTAGGTCTGAGGGATGCGGAACCTCGAGACCATCCGCCTGACGCTGGTCTTTTTCAACCTGTTGAAGGACGGAGTGGTGTCCCTTAAACGCTGTTTCCAACGTCTCTTCGAGATTGTGCAACAGATGAAAGCGGTCCGCTACTTGAATCGCCTCCGGTGCACCTTGGCTCATCCCCCGTTTGTAGGTCTTGGAACGGTCCCGAGATAAAATTTCGACGCCAGGATGCTCTTTGTGCGTATTTGCATAACTTCGGCACCTAGTTGCATCAACTTCGGCACCCCCTCGATTGGCGAGGGAAAAACAGCATAGCTGGGCAGGTCAGATTCATTATGCAGTCTGTGAATAGATCGTGAGAATA